>JANPHA010000104.1:0-31092 GCA_031424255.1 Burkholderiales bacterium
GGCACCGGAGGATGGACCGATTCGGTGACCGTCAGCCGCGATGGCAAGCGACTGTATTTCGGCTACACCAAATGGGACTATTTCATTTTCGAAAGCACCCAGAAATTCGTTGCGAAAGGAACGGATCGGACTTCCGGCTACTCGGGTAACGAATTGCAGATCTACCAGGCCGATCTCGACTCATCCGGGTGGAAGGTCAGCCATCACCCCATCAACCTGGGAGCCGATGTATCCGCCGCAAGCATGGGCCTGAACAGCACGGAAGACGTGATGGTGTACAACACCTACCACTTCACGCCGACCTATCGGACCGTGATGCACCTGGCGACGAGAGCGAACAACGCGTGGACCCGGGCAGGACCGCTGCCGGCTCCGATCAACAGCACCGCCGGCTGTCTCGACGACAATGGTTTCATCATCGGCTCGCTCTCCGCGGGCGCCACGCTCTACTTCGAATCCACGCGATCCGTGTTGAACGGCTCCAAGTGCGGGAAGGACAGGCGTTTGTACTCCGCGACCTATCAAGCCGGCGCGTGGTCGGACGTGCAGGCGGTTGCGGGCGTGAACAGCAGCGCCGGCGGGGATAGCGACATGCAGCCCTTCGTGTCCGAGGACAAGTCGAAGATCTACTGGCTGGCCACCCGCCCCTCCCAAGGCAAGTACGGATTGTTCGCGGCCGACTGGAACGGCCGTTCCTATGCCAACTCGAGAATGATCATCGGGATCAGCACGTTCAAGGCCCCGTGGACCAACAAGGTGGTTCGAATCGGCGAGCCCAACGTGGTGGCGCTGCCCAAGGGCCTGGTCATGTACTTCATGTGTGGCATCGCGCTCGGCGACACCAGGCGTGGCGAGCCGGACAATATCCAATACCGGGTGTGCTTCGCCCGCAAGCCCAACTAGACAGCCCACACGAACATGAATCCGATGCCTGACCTCGGCGCCGTGCCGCGCGTGAGCGTGGTGATCCCGGCTTACTTTCGCACGGACCTGCTGGAAATCGCGGTGCGCTCGGTCCTTGCCCAGGATATCGATCCTGGCGATTACGAGGTGCTGGTGGTCGACAGTTCGTCCAACGACCTCAACGTGCGCCTGGTGGAGTCGCTGCAGCCGACGGCGCGCTGCGTGTTGCGATGCCTGACCAAGAAGCCCGAAGGCCCGGGGCCGTCGCGCAACCTCGGCGCGCGCGAGGCGCGCGCGCCGATCCTCGCGTTCACGGACAGCGATTGCCGCGCGGACCCGGGCTGGCTGCGCGCCGGCCTGGCCGCGTTCGACGACGCGAGGATCGGTTTGGTGCAGGGGCGCACGGTGCCGGACCCGTCGGTGACGATGACCTCGATGTCGCGCTCGATGCGGGTCGAATCCGAGAGCATGTTCTACGAAACCGCCAACATGTTCTACCGCCGTAGCGCCTTCGAGAGCACCGGCGGCTTCCTCGCCGATCCGACCCCGAACGCCCTGCAACCGAATGTCTGCGAGGACACCGAGCTCGCCTGGACGGCGAAACGCGCCGGCTGGCAGACTCGCTTCGAGGCGCGGGCGCTGGTGATGCACGCGGTGCTTCCGATCACGCCGCGCCAATGGCTGATCGACGACCGCTTTTTCTTCATTCCGCGCCTGGCCGCGCGCTATCCGCAATTGCGCACGGTTTTCTTCGCGCGCTACTTCTTCGACGACGCGCAGGCGTGGTTGACGCTCGGGCTCGCCGGCACGCTGGCCGCGGCGCTCTCGTCCTGGGCGCTGCTCGCCTGGCTTCCGTACGCGGTGCGGCGCATGCGCGATCCGACGAAAGCGCGGGGCCTCCTGAGACTCGCGCGTCCCTTGCTGTACCTGCCGCGCGACCTGGCCCGCTTCGCATTGCTGCTCGCGGGCAGCGTGCGCAACCGGATCCTGCTGCTATGAGACGACTTACTTGCCGGCAGCATTGCGCTGCCCCGAGCCGGCCGCAGTAAGCGAAGCGGGGCGCCCGCCCCCGGCCTCGCGCCGCGCCTTGTGGTAACCCGCCACGACCCATCTGCGGTGGAGCAATCCGTAGTGCATGTCGGACCAGCGGCTGCGCTTGCCATTCTCCGCGCCGAGGGCGCGCAACACCGCGTGGGTGAGCGGGTTGTCGATGATCCGGAACGCGATCCGCCGGACCACGCGTTTGGCGTAGCGGCGCCAGCCGAGTGCCGGTGAAAGCACGCCGTAGCGCTCCATCACCGCGCGCTCGGGCAGTTCCTGGACCGTGGCGTAGATCCAGCGGCCCGCGTATTCCGCTTTCGCCGGCACCCCGGCGAGCGTGAGCTGGTGCAGGTGCTCGCCGCGCGCCTCGGGCACGAAGTGCAGGCGCATTCCGGCGCGATCGAGCTTGTGGCCCAGGACCACGTCCTCGTTGAACAGGAAGCGCTCGTCGAACATGCCGTGCTCGAGCATGAAATCGCGCTTGACCGAGACGTTGCAGCTCCAGAAGTAGTCGTAGCCCACCACGTCGCGGCCGCGCATCTCGTCATACGGATATTCGTGGAACAAGGAGACCGGATCGTTTCGAATGCTCTCGGGAACGTACGCCTCGCCCACGGCGGCGTCGCGCGCATCCGGGTGGCTCAGGTGGAACTGCGCGTGGCGCAGCACGAGATCGGGGTCGGGGCGCACGTCGTCGTCGATGTTGAGCAGGATCTCGCCGCGCGCCGCGCGCATGCCCACGTTGCGCGGCGCCGCCCCTCCGCCGCTCGGATTGTTACGGAAGTAACGGAAAAGGCCCGGATAGCGCTCGATGGCGGCGGCAATGACCTCCTCGGTGTTGTCGCTCGAGCCGTTGCTCACGAAGATCACCTCGTAGCGCACCCCCTCGCGAAGCTCCTGCGTGGCGAGCGCCGGGATCGTGGTCGCGAGCAGGCGCGCACGGTTGAAGGTCGGAACGATGACGGATATCAGCATGGCGGCTCGTGGGCGGCAGCGGCGCCGGCGTTCGCGCGGCGCAGCAGTTTCGGCGCGGGGCCGGTGACCACCATGTCGTCGTCGACGTTGCGGGTCACCACCACGCAGGACGAGATGCGAACGCGGTCGCCGACGCGCACCGGCCCGAGCACGCCACTGTGCGGCTCGAGCACCACGTCGTCGCCGAGCAGCGGCACGCCGGGCCAGCCGGCCACGTCGTCCTGCCGGTTGATCTCGCCTCCCAGGCCGCAGCCGGCCATCACCGTGAGGTTGCGCCCGGCCGTGCCCATGAGCGATACGCCCGCCGGGTGCAGCAGCACGAGGCCGGGTCCCAGGTCGGCGAGGTAGTTGATGTCGCCGCCGGTGAGCAACACGTTCACGTGCCACGCGATGCGCGCGAGCCAGCCGTGCCCGGCACGGAACCAGTGATTGGACAGCCGGTACAAGAACACGCAGACATACGACGGATGCAGGTACGCGCTGCGAGGCGGTTGCGGCCCCGACCACGCGAGCAGCGTCAGCAGCCGAGCGTGGTCGGCGCGCATTCGCGCCCGTGTCTCACCCCAGGTCAGTGGTGCCAGGCTCATGCCCGGCTGGGGGGCTGCCGAAGCGATGGATCGACCCGCAGGTCGGCTGGGGGGGCTGCGACTGGTGCGGCCGTCGAGATTGTGTTGTACTCGTCTAGGTGCATTTGCGCGCCGGATGCGCCGCCCAACGATCCCTGGGCGACATGGACGAAGTTTCTCACGAAGTCCGTGCCGGCGCCCGCACCAGAGCGACCCTGCGCGGGCGAAAAGCCCGGCGGCGGGCTTCGGCGCCCTTCAAGAACGCCTCGAAGGACGGCGCGAGTTCGCGTAAAATGCCTGACGCAGAGGCGCCTTCTCAGAGTTCCGCAACCGACGGGGTATTTTCCTGGATGGCAAACGCTCGATGACAGATTCCTCGCCCTTCGGCGGGCCGGATTTTCCGGTTCGCGCGGGCGCCGCTCCGGCCGCGGCCCCGCCCCGCCCACAAGCTCGCCGAGCCCGCGCGGGCTTTCGCCACTTTGGCATGATCGTCGCTCTCACGACATTCACCTCCGGATCCTCCCCATGACCCCAGGCACTGCCGTCAACGTTCGACCACGCGACCCCGATACTTTCGACATCGTCAGCACCGTGCGCGCGCTGGCCGAGGCTGCGCGCTACCACCGCCTGGTGATCGTGGTGACCTGCTGCATCACCGTCGGGCTGGCCGTGCTGTATGCCTATGTGTGGCCCCCGATCTACACGGCAGAGGCGCTGATCATGGCGGAGAACGACACCGACGTGGCGCGCGACACGTTCTACAACAACTGGAGCATGTTTCGCAAGGACGCGGTGCGCACCGAAATCGAGCTGATGATGTCCGGCTCGGTGCTGAAGGAGGTGATCGAGCGCGAGAAGCTCACTTACGACGACGTCTACCACCCGATCATGTCGCAGCTGAGCTACCTGTGGGAGAAGTCGTGGCCCGGCCGCGCCTACAAGGAGGTCAAGAGCTGGATCTTCGGCCCCGAGGAAGGCGACGAGCTCGATCCGAAGACGAAGGACCTCGGCCGCACCATCGCCGACATGAAGGCAGGGCTGCAGATCCTTCCGATCGGCGAATCGATGGTCGGGCGCGTGGTGCTGAAGGGCCCCTCCAGGCGCGTGGGCCCCATCATCAACACGCTGCTGAAGGTCTACGCCGAGCAGCGCGGCGAGCGCCACCTGGCCGAGGCGCGCCTCGCGTTCGAGTCGCTCTCGCGCGAGGTCGAGAAGGCGCGCGGCGAGTTGGCCGAGATTTCCGCGAAGCGGGTCGACTTCCTCGCCAAGAACTCGCTGGTGTTCGATTTCCAGAAGGAATCGCAGGAGGTCAAGACGCTCTCCGAGCTCGAGACGAACGCGATCGTCACGCGCGGGAAGATCGCGAGCACCGAGGCCACCTTGCGCAGCATCGACCAGGCCCTCGAGCAGCAGCGGCCCACCACCAAGCTGCAGACGGTCACCGAGCCGAATTCGCTGCGCGAAAGCGCCACGCTGCGGCGCCAGGAGCTGCAATCGCAGCTGATTTTCACGCTCAATCGCTACCGCCCCGATTCGCCCGAAGTCACCGAGCTGCGCGACAGCATCGCGAAGTTCGACCAGCTGATCGCCTCGAGCCCGGAAAGGGTCGAGCGCGGCTCCACCGAGGGCTTGAACAGCCTGCACCAGCAACTGATGCTGAACCGCAACTCGCTCAAGGCCGACCTCGAGGGCTCGGTTGCCACGCTCGCATCGCTGGAGCGCAGCGCGAGCAGGCTGCGCGGCACGCTGGTGCGCGTGCCCGCGCTGAACGACGAGCTGCGCGTGCTCGATCGCCTCTACGGCCTGGCGGCGGGGAAGTTCCAGGAGCTGCTGAACAAGCGCCAGCAGGTCGAGGTCGGCATGGCCACGGCCACCGCGACCCAGTCGAGCCTGCGAGTGGTGGACTACGCGGTCGCGCCGATGTCGAAGTACTGGCCTCGCGCCAAGATCCTGTATCCCGCCGCGTTGGCGTTGGGCCTGTTGCTCGGCCTGCTGGCGGCGCAGATCATGCGCATGGCCGGCGGCCGTGTGCGTCCCGGCTCCTGGGGCCGGCGTACCGACGATGCGCGCGTCTACGGCTCGGTGATGCTGCCGAGGGTACCGCCCGTCATGCTCGTTCGCCTGGCACACGGCGATGCGGGTTCCCCCACGACAATCAACGGCGACTGACCCATGGACTCGATGACCTATAGCCTTGTCCCGGCCACGCCGACCACCGTCGAGCCCTTCAACGACGTCGACGCGGCTGCCTACCAACGCCTGGCGCTCCAGCTTCACCATGACATGCCGCGCGGCGAGGGCCGGCGCATGGTGCTCGTGACGACCGCCAACGCCTCGCCGCAGGCGGCGTTGGCCGGCATCGCCTTGGCGCATAGCCTTGCCGAGGAGTTGCAGCGCACCGTGCTGTGCGCCGACGCGCACGCCAAGGTGGGCGATGTCAGCCGGGCGCTGGGCTGCATCGGCGCGCCCGGATTCACCGACATGATGCTCGACCCGGCGCTGCAGGTGCGCGACCTGGCGTTGCCGACATCGAATCCGATGCTGCGCTTCCTGCCGGTCGGAGTGGCGGGAGCGAAAACCGGCCGCGCGCGCTCGCCGGAGCAGGTCGAGCGCGTCGTGCGCGCGCTCGAGGACGGCCACGATTTCGTCGTGGTGATCGCCGGATCCGTGCTCGACGACACGATGGCGCTGGCGGTCACGCCGCATGTGGGCAGCGTGCTGCTGCTGGCCTTCGAGAACCAGACGCTGCTCGCGGACCTCGACCAGGCCCAGCACGCGCTGCGCTTCTGCAAGGCGCGGCATGTCGGCCTCGTGATCGGCACGCCCTAAGCGGCTGGTGAAGCTACGCATGCGCGGATCGGTTTTGCGCTGGGCGGGCTGGCCGCAGCGAGCACCGGACGCGCGCTCGGTCGCCACCGCGGCGGGGGCCATCGCGCTGGTCGTCGGCTTCACTCTGGTGGTCGCGGTCGCCGCGATGGTGAGCTCGAACTTCCGCTTGCCCGCCATCATTGCCGGGGTAGTGGCATTCCCGGTGCTGGCGCAAGCCTCGGGCAACCCGCGCCTGTTCTGCCTGTGGTGCCTGATGATCGTGCTGCCGCTCGACTTGAGCATGTATCTGGGGCCGTTCTCGGACAAGGCCGGCGGCGAGCGCGCGTTCCGCGCCGAGGTCGCGGACCTGTTCTTCCTTTCGTTGCTGGCCTTCCAGTTGCGCGATGTGCTCACGCGCCGCTGGCCCGGCCTGCGCGTTCCGAAGGTGACCTTTGTGTGGCTCGGCATCATGCTCTTCTGGGGCACGGACACCGTGCTCAACGGGGCTTTCCGCATGACCGCCGTGCACGAGATGGTCCGCATGGTGAAGATGGCGGTGCTGTTCGTCGTCATCGTGAACGAGCTCGACACGCCGCGGCGCATGCTGCACGCCGCGATGGCGCTGTCCTTCAGCGTGCTGTTCGAGTCCTGCGTGGGGCTCGTCCAGTATTGGTTCGGGCGCCCGCTGGGCCTCGAAGTCCTCGGCGAGGTCGGCGCCAAGACTTCGCGCGAGCTGGAAACCACCTCGGTCATCGATGCCCGCGTGTTTCGGATCAGCGCCCTTGTCGGCCACCCGAACCTGTTCGGCGCCTACCTCGCGGCCAGCCTGCCGCTGGCGCTCGGAGGGCTGATGGTGGTGCGGCGGCTGAGCCAGCGGTTGTTGTTCGCGCTCGCCGCCGCGCTCGGCGGCGCGGCGCTGATCCTGACCCAGTCGCGCTCGGCGTGGGTCGGTTTCGCTGCCGCGGTGGCGTTGTTTGCGATCCTGATGCTGATGCACAGGCGCCTGTTCACGCGCTCGATCTCGGCCATCGCCGTCGGGGTCGTGGCCGCGGGCCTCGGGTTCGCCTACTTCTACGAGCCGATCACGAAGCGGCTGTTCGAAAGCAACGAGGCCGCCACCGTGGGGCGCGAGGAATTCAAGGAGGACGCGCGCCGCCTCATCGACGACAAGATGTGGTTCGGCTGGGGATTGAACCAGTACGTGCGCGTGCTCCCGCCGTACATGAAGACCAGCGCGCGCGCGTACAGCTGGTGGATCCCGCCGGTGCACAACATCTATTACCTCTGGTGGTCCGAGACCGGCCTCATCGGCCTGGCGACCCACCTCGCGATGTGGGCCGCGATCCTGCTGATGGCGCTTCGCAACATGAAGGTGCATGACGAGACGCTGTTCATCATGAACCTCGCCTGCATGGCGGGCATGATCGCCTTCGTGGTCGACGGCTTCATGAGCTTCACCCTGCGCGTGAATCCGCCGCTGCGCCTGTACTGGGTGCTGGCGGGCATGATCTACGCGACCTACTACTGGCGCTACGCCCAGCAACGCATTGCCTGGCCCGCGCGGGCCACTGCGCGCAGCGACCCGTGAGCGGTCCGCCGGCCGGGACACCGGCAGCGCCGCGCGTGCACAGTGCCGCGCGGGTGCTGCGCAACACGCTGGTCCTGGCGGTCGGACGCAATCTGATCGCGCTGGCGAGGCTCGCCACGCTCGCGATCGTCGCGCGCGGCCTGGGCACCGACACGTTCGGCCAGTACGCGCTGCTCATCGCGTTGCTGATCGTGGCCGAGGGCCTGCTCGACTTCGGCAGCAACGAGGTTTTCGTTCGCGAGATCGCCGGCAACCCGCAGCGCCGCACGCACCTGCTGCGCGTGCTCCTCGCCGGGCGCCTGCTGCACGCGCCGCTGGCGTGGGGGTTCGTGGTGGCGGCCGCGGTCCTGCTGGGCTACGAGCGCACCATCGTCGAGGCCGCGGCGGTCGGCGGGCTCAGCCTGCTCTTCCTCGGTGGCGTGATGGTCTACCGCGCGGTCTTCCGCACCGAGCTCACGATGGAGCGCGAGATCGTGGCCGAGTTCGTGTCGGTGATCTGCATGCTCGGCGCGTTGCTGTGGGTGGCGCGCAACGGCGGCGGCATCGTGCAGGTGATGGCCTGCACCGTGATTTCGCGCGCCGTCTATTTCGCGATGGCGTGGGGGCTCGGGCGGCGCGAGTTCCCGCTTTCCATCGCCGGTGTCACGCGAGCGGACCTGGCGTGGAGCTGGCGGCTCTGCGTCGCGGTCGGCATGGCGGCCTGCGTGGTGATGTTGTACGACCCCATGGATGTCCTGTTGCTCTCGCGCCTCGGAGGTTTCGAGGACACCGCGCACTTCGCCGCCGCGCAGCGTCTCGCATGGCCGCTGCTCATCACCCTTTCGGCGGTGTCCGGGACGCTCTACCCGGTGGCCTCCGCGGCCTGGCCCCACGATGTGCCGCGGCTCGAGCGCGCCTGCCAGCGCGGCTTCGACACGGTCGTCGTCTTCGGCCTGGCCGCGGTATCGGGAGGAATCGCCGGGGCCGAGTTTCTGCTGGCACTGATCGGCCCCGAGCTGGTGGCCGGCGCTCCGGCTTTCGGGGTGCTGGTGGTGCTGTGCGTGGTCAAGGCGATCTCGATGACCCTGGGGCCCGTCCTGCTGGTGGTGCGAGCCCAACGCGTGGCGCTGGCGATCGTGGGCATCGCGCTGGTGGCCAAGGTGGTGGCCTCTCTCCTGGTGATCCCGCGCTACGGATTCGTCGGCCTTGCGTGGACGGCGCTCGCCGTGGAAGCAATCTTCGTGACACTGCCGTGCCTCGTGGTGGTATCGCGACGGGCCGGCATCCGGCTGCGCTTTGGCGTGGTGCTGCGCGCGGCCTTGATTTGCGCGATCGCCACGCTGGCGACGCAAGCCTGGCTCGGCGCGCACGGGCTGTGGCCCGCGCTGATGGCGCCGGCGCTGTACTTCGCGCTGGCGCTCGCCACCGGCACGCTTCGCCCGTCGGAACTGAAGCGCCTCAAGCAGCCCGAGGACGCGGGATGAAGCAACGCTTGCGCGTGGCCCTGGTATCGATCGGCATCGGCCGCTTCCAGCGCGGCTTCGAGCGTTTTTTCACCGACCTGGCGGAAGTGATGCAGCAGGATGTCGAGCTGACCCTGTACGGCGGCGCGCCGGGGCCGGGACGGCGCGTGCCGCCGGGCCTCGCAGCGCTGATGCTGCTCGCGCACCGCTTGCCGGTGGGCAGTGTCGACACCGAGTATCGCGAATACAAGCATGACTGCCTGGCCTACGGGCTGGCGCTGTTTCCCGAGCTGCTGCGCCGCCGTTTCGACGTCGTGCACGTCATCGACCCGCCGCTTTCGAAGGTGATGGAACGCCTGCTGCCGCTGGTGCCTTCGCGTCCGCGGCTCTTGTACACCAACGGCACCGCCTGGCCGGTGCGCCTGTGCCCGCGGCGGGCGCGCATTCACCACGTGCAGCAAGGCTCGTACCTGGCGGCGCTCGAAGCCGGGGATCCGCCCGCGCGCAACGTGATGTTGCCGTGCGGCATCCACGCCGAGCGCTTCGAGGTCACCGAGGATCGTGCCGCGCTGCGCGCGCGCCACGGCGTGGCGCAGGGCACGTTCGTGGTGCTGATGGTGACGGCGGTCAAGCGCGTCCACAAGCGCGTGGACTACGTGATCGAGGAGGTCGCGGGGCTCGAGGGCGATGTGCTGTTGTGGATCGACGGCAAGCCCGAGGATCGCGAGGTGGTGGCGCTGGCCCGCGAGCGCCTGGGCGCGCGCTGCCGCATCAGTTTCGTGCCTTCCCACGAGGTGGGCCAACTGTACAAGCTGGCCGACGTCATGGTGCATGCCGCGCTTGAAGAGTCGTTCGGACTCACGGTGGTGGAAGCGCTGTCGACCGGATTGCCGGTGCTGGCGCATGACAGTGCGCACTTCGAGTGGCTTGCGGGCTCGCGCGAATCGCTCGTGGACATGAGCCGGCCGGGCATGTTGCGCGACCGGCTCGCGCAGGAGATGGCTGCCGCCACGCATTCCCTTTGCGGCTCGCAGGCGGCGCGGCGCGCCGCGTCGGTGCGCTCCCGCTTCGACTGGTCCCGCCTGCGTACGGGTTACGGCGGGCTCTACGAGAGCACCGCTGCATGACGCCCGGCTGCGAGCGCTGGCAACACCGGAAGGTGTCTTCGGCATGGCGCGACCTGTCGGCCGACATCGACCGCTACCTGACCAAATCGCCAGAAAACGTCTTGCTCGGCAACACCTTCAAGCGGCGCATGAGCGCCTTCCTGACCCCGGAGCTCCTGTGCCTGCTGCTGCATCGCACAGCGCATTGGCTGCACTGCGTCGGCTGGCGGCGAAGCGCCTGGGCGGTGAGTCGGCTCAACAACGTGCTTCACAAGGTCCACCTCCCGCCGCACAGCTGCATCGGGCCGGGCTGCCGGCTGTCGCATCCCGCGGGCGTGGTGTTCCACGGAAGCGCCGGCCGCGGGTTGACACTCTTCGGCCTCGCGATATGCTGCGCACGCGAAGACGCGCTCGACGCCGGCCTCGAGCGGGCACCGCAACTGGGAGACGACGTGACGCTGGGAACGCATGCGGTGCTGATGGGAGCGATCACCGTGGGGAGCCAGACGCAGGTGTCACCTTTCGCATGTGTGTCGCAGCACATCCCGGCACACACCGTCGTCGCATCGCACGCGATGCGCACGCGCCACCGTCGGATCGGCTGACCGATGTCCACGCTGTCGGGCGCATTGCAACGCACTGCCAGGATCCACGGCGACAGGCCGGCCGTCATCGACGCCGACGGCACGTTCACATGGCGCCAGTTTGCCGACCGCGTGGCGCGACTGGCGTCCGTGTTGCAGCAGCGCGGCGCGCACCGCGGCGCGCGCTTCGGCGTGCTCGCCGCCAACTCGTTCCGCCAGGCGGAGTTGTTCCATGCGGGCTACTGGATCGGGGCGGTACCGGTTCCGTTGAACCCCCGGTTGGCTCCGATGGAAATTCGCGACCTCCTCGCCGCGGCCGAGTGTGCCTGGGTGGCCGTGGACTCGACGTGCGAGGGGCTGCTGCAGGCACCCGAGCTCGCCCGCTGGCATGAAAGCCGGCTCGTGCTGGGCGCAGAGACGCTCGAAGCCGCCATCGCCGCCGCAGCGCCGGCGCGGAGCGTGGAGCTCGTCGAGAGCGACGAGGCCCTGCTGTTGCCGACCGGCGGCACGGCCGGGCGCCCGAAGTGCGTCGTGTTGGGCCATCGCGAGATCCTGGCGAACGCGTTGCAGGTGGCGTTCGCGTGGCCGCCCGTCGAAGACGATGTCGTGCTGCACGTGGCGCCCATGTTCCATTCGGCCGACCTGTTGATGACCTGCCTGATGCTGCGCGGCGCCGCCCACGCCTGGTTGCCGAAGTTCACGCCGGCCGACCTGCTGCGCGCGATCGAGACGCATCGCGTGACCGTGACCCTGCTCGTGCCGACGATGTTGGGCATGACGCTGCAGTCCGGGCTGCTCGAGCGGCACGACACGAGCAGCCTGCGGCGCCTGCTCTACGGCGGTTCGCCGTCGACGCGCGAATTGATCGGGCGCGCGATGCAGGCGTTGCCGAACGTGGAGTTCACCCAGGGGTATGGCCTGACCGAAACCGGGCCCGCCCTGACGATGCTCGACCATCGCTCGCATGTGGCGGCGCAGTCCGAGCCCCCCGACCGCCCGCCGTCCTGCGGCCGGCCGCTCCCGGGGGTGGAGTTGCGCATCATGGCCGACAACGGCGCGGAGGCCGTCACCGGCGCGGCGGGCGAGGTCCTGGCCCGCGGGCCGAACATCTTCCGGGGCTACCACCGCATGCCCCAGGCCGACGCGCAAGCGCTGCGCGACGGCTGGTTCCATACCGGCGATATCGGCATGCTCGACGCGACCGGCCTCCTCTACATCCTCGACCGCAAGAAGGATGTGGTCATCATGGCCGACGAGAAGGTCTATTCGATCGAGGTCGAGGCGGTATTGATGCAGCATCCCGCGGTGGCCGAGGCGGCGGTCATTGGCGTGCCGGCGGCGCGCGGCGGCGAGGCGGTATTCGCCGTGGTGGTGTGCCGCCCGGGCGCGAGCGTCACGAAAAAGGAACTGCGCGCTTTCTGCCGCAGCCGGCTCGGGGCGTTCAAGCTTCCAACCGGCGTGGCGTTCGTCGATGGGCTTCCGAAGAGCGCGCTCGGCAAGGTGCTGAAGAGCGAATTGAAGCAGGCCTACTCCCGCTCGTCAGCCTGAGCAAATGACGTTACCATTCCTCGTCGCTGTTTGACCGCACACCGAGAAGGACAGCCTCGCCGATGCCCGAATTTCGACCCAAGGTTTTGCTGATCGGGGCTGGACGCTTCGGCCTCGAGCATCTGGCGGAGTGGCGGCGGCTCGCCGACGCCGGCGAAGTCGAGATCGCCGGCATCGTCGTGGACAGCGAGAAGAGCCGGGAGGCGATCGGGGAAATCGCGGCGGGCATCCCCGTTCATCGCCAGCCCGACGACGCGCTGATTCGCGGTGTCGACGCGGTGGACATCGTCACCCCATCCGACACCCATGCCAAGCTCGTCCGGCGGTTCCTGCCGCTCGCGCACGTGCTGGTCGAAAAGCCGCTTGCGATGGATCCCGACGAGGCCGCGGAACTGAGGAAGCTCGCGCTCAAGTCGGGAAATGTCCTGATGGTCGGGCACGTCTTCCGTTTCCATTCGGTCGTGCGTGAGCTCAAGCGCATGGTGGCTGCGATCCCCGAGCTGCCACGCGGCATCGACGGGATCATGACGAACCCCCGGGAGCAGGGCGCGGAAACCCGGGATCCGAACCTCGAGTTCCTCCATCTCTTCGACATCGTCGACTTCCTGTTCGGCATCGAGCCCGTCATGAACGTCGGACGGCGCAAGGGCTTCGTGAACCACGTCAGCATTCGCTACGCGGGTCCGATGAACGTCAACCTGAAGATGGGGTGGGGCGGCGATGCCAAGGTCCGGGTCGTGAAGCTTCTCTATTCCGACCGCCAGATCACCGCGAACCTCATCGACAACTCGATCGTCGTCGCGGGGCGCGACAACGAGCTCGACAAGACCTTCTTCCCCGCCGAGCCGCAGGCGCTCCGGGAGGAGCTTCGCACCTTCCTCGCGGCAATCCGCGACCGGTCGACTTCTCATCCCGACGCGTCGGTGGGCGAGCGAATCGTGCGCATTGCCGTTGCCGCCACGCCGCGCCCGGAGAAGGAGCGCCCCAAGGTCGCGGTGATCGGCGGGGGAATGTTCGGCGCGACCTGCGCCCTGGAGCTCGCGAAGATCGCGCAGGTCTCGCTCTTCGAGCGTCATGAGGAATTGCTGACCGAGGTGTCGTTCAACAACCAGTTCAGGCACCACTCGGGCTTCCACTATCCGCGCAGCTACGACACGATCGCCGAGATCAAGGCCACGCGCAAGGATTTCGAGGCCGAGTACGAGGACGCGATCATTCGCGACTTCCCCTCGTACTTCTGCACCTCGGCCACCGGCATCGAGATTCCCGCGGAACGCTACCTCGCCGCCTGCATGAACAGCAACCTTGCGTTCACCCTTGGCGGCCCGCCGGAAGGCATGCTCGACCTGTCGAAGGTCAACCTGTGCCTGAAGACGGACGAAGCGGTCTACGACGTGCCGCGCCTGCGGCAAATCGTGACGGACCGCCTGCGGCGCAACAAGGACATCCGCTTCCACCTGCGCACGAGCGTGGAATCCGGGGTGATCGGCGCGGACGGATCGAAGCGGCTCACCGTCGTCGGGCCGGAGGGCGCGCGCGAGGAAACTTTCGACTACATCGTCAACGCGACCTACAAGAATCGAAACCTGGTGGCGAAGTGGTTCGGTTTTCCCGTCGAGCCCCTGCGTTTCGACCTTTACGAGATGCTGGTGCTCCAGCTGCCGATTCCCCAGGTCTGCGTGACCATCATCGACGGGCCCTTCACCAGTCTCGTCGGGACGGGAAGGGAAGGCGAATTCCTGCTCTCGCATATCCACGACTCGGTGTTGCGGAGCGTCATCCCCGCGGATGGGATGCCGCCGGACTGGGGCGAGTTGCCCACCAATCGCGCGACCATGTTGCGGCACTCGGCCCGCTACCTGCCGATCCTCGGCAAGGCGACCGTCGTCGGCTCGCGCTGGGCGACGCGCACCGTCAACGCGTTCGCGCGCGACTTCGACGCGCGCCCGACCGTCATCACCAACCACGGGTTCGGATGCTGGTCGGTGCTGGGCGGCAAGATCGTCACCTGCGTGACCAACGCCCGCGAGATCGCCCAGGAAATCCTCGGTGCCCGCAGCACTCCCGACCGCAGGCCGCGGGCTGTCGGAGCGACCTCAATCCGCTAGGGCGGCGTTCGCGCGATCAACCGACCAGGGACCGCACCGCCGCGACCACCTCGCGCGCGTCCTCGCGCGTCACGCAGGCTCCGATCGGAAGCGTCAGGATATTGTGGGTGATCCGCTCCGTATGCGGCAGCGAGACGGGTGGCCCGTCCCGGTGGTAAAGAGGCATCAGATGCAGCGGCTCATAGTGCATGGTCGCGCCCAGGTTGCGCTCCCGCAGCGCGAGCAGCAACTCGTCGCGGCTCAAGCGCGCGCCGTCCTCCAGCACCACGACGAACAGGTGGCGCGAATGGCCGGGATCGATGCAGCCTTTCTGGAACCGCAGGGGCAGGCCGCTCAAACCCTCGCGGTAGACCTGCGCGGCCTGCGATCGCGTTGTCGCGAACTCCTCCTGGCGCGCGAGCTGCACACGCCCGATCGATGCCTGCAGGTCGGTGTAGTTGGCCTTGTATCCGAGCTGCGTGAGGTTCGCGTTGATCACCGATTTCGGCGACATGAAGCGTTTCCATGCGTCGATCGGCAGGCCGTGTTGCCGCAGGGACCGCAGATTGGCCGCGGCCGCGTCATCGAAGAGCGCGACCGCTCCGCCTTCGGCGGTGGAGAGGGTCTTGTTCGCGTAGAAACTGAAGCACGTGAGGTTGCCGGAGGAGCCGACGCGCGCTCCATCGGCAAAGCGTGACCCGAAGGCATGTGCCGCATCCTCGACCACGGCAATCCCGGCGGGAAGTGCCGCGCGCAGGGCGGCCACGTCGACGGCAAGGCCGCCGAAGTGCACTACCATCACCGCCCGCGTCTTGCGCGTGATCGCAGGCAGCACGGTCGCGGGGCTCACGCAGAGCGTCTCCGGATCCACGTCGCAGAATACCGGCGTCGCACCGTGATAGAGAGCCGCGTTCGCGGTGCTGCACCACGTGAGGCTGGGGCAGATCACCTCGTCTCCGGGTCTGATCCCGAGGGCGCCGAGCGAAAGGAAGAGAGCCGAGGTGCACGAGTTCATCGTGACTACGTGGGGAACGCCGGCGTACAGCGCCAGCTCACGCTCGAATTCGAGGGTTTCAGGCCCCATTCCGACCCATCCGGAACGCAGCGTGCGCGTGACGGCCTCGATTTCCCTCTCGGAGAAATTCGGCTTGCCGAACGGCAGGTAGTCTCTCATCCCTGTGGCGGGTTCTTATTCGGCCGGGTGGGTTATGGTATCAGGACGCCGCACGAACGCCTTCAAGCACGAGGACTCGGTCGATCCATTGCGCGGTGAGCTTCTCCTGCAGCGAATTCTGCTTGAGCCGCGCGCGCAATCCGTCGAAATCGACCAGGTCGAGCGGCTGGTCTTGGTCGAAGCAGGAGAACACGTAGCTCGTCTTCCCGGTGGCAGGGTCGACGTGCGGCTGCAGGCATTGCGCGCAGATCTCCTTCATCATGCATTGCATCGGCGAGTTGATCGAGCCGACGCCCACGTGCGATGTCTTGAGATGGGGGGCAAGCACCGCGTGCCGCGCACGCGCCACCGCCGCCATCATCGCGTCGGAGCCGATCGCGATCACGCGGTCCGCATCCCGCAGGGGCACCGCGCTCGGCCCCAGCGCGCCGCGCGCATGCGCCGCCATCGCCTCGACGATGTTGCCCACGTACGTCTTGTCGCCGGCGCGCGTCGGCGCGAATCCCGGCGCCTCGTCGCAGCACCACACCACCTCGTCGGCGGCCGCCTCGATCTCCGCCACCTTGTAGCGGTCGGTGATTTTCTTGTAGCCGGCGAAATAGAGCACGCGCGAGCCGGCCGCGCGCAGCGCCGCTCCGATCGAGAACAGCACCGCGTTGCCGAGGCCGCCGCCCACGAGCGCCACGGTCTCGCCGGAGGGCGTCTCGGTGGCGCGTCCGGTGGGTCCCATCAGGATCACCGGCTCGCCGGGCTTCAACAGCGCGCACAGATCGCTCGAGCCGCCCATTTCCAGCACGATCGTGGAGACCAGGCCGCGCTCGCGATCGACCCATGCGCCGGTGAGCGCGAGGCCTTCCATGCCGAGCCGCGTATTGTCGGGGCATGCGGCGAGCGTCTCGAAATTCTGCAACCGGAAGAACTGCCCGGGACGGAACTTGCGCGCGGCCATCGGTGCGCGCACCACGACCTCGACGATCTTCGGGGTGAGCCGCTCGACGTGGTGCACGCGCGCACGCAGCAGCTCGTTGAGCATCGCGAGGAAAGGCGCGTTGTCTTCCGGTGATCGGGGGGGTAGTCGCTCGAGCACGCGGCTCACCACCGGGAATCCCTGCTTCGCCGAGCCCATCGCCTTCACCACGTTACCGAAGAACGACGGGTGCAGGTCGCCGAAAAAGCTGGTGAAGCGCCCGTCCGGCTCGCGCGCCATCAGCACGTGCACCTCGCGCGGCTTCGCGGAGCGCTCCGGCTTCACCGTCTCGCCGTTGTCGTCGACCGCGCGGAAATAACGCCCGTCGAGCACGAAATGCGCGGCATCCTCGCGCGCGAGCACCGTGTTGGGCTGCGTTCCGGCGGCGATCAGGATGGTGCGCGCCGGCAGCTCGACCTGCGCCGCAGGCGTGTCCATCACGATGGAGCGCGCGTGGCCGAATTCGTCGACCTCGATCGAGCGCGGCGTGAGGTTCTCGGCGAAGCGGATGCCTTCCTCGAGCGCCTTCTCGACCTCCTCGTGGTTCAACGTATACGAGGGGCTGTCGATGAGGCGCTTGCGGTAGGCGATGGTGGAGCCGCCCCAGGACTGCAGCAGCTCGACGATGCGCGCCTCGCGCCCCTCGGCCGCCGCGGCCGCTCGCTCCGCGCGGATCGCGCGCGCATGCGCCAGATACTCCTCGCTGATCGCGCCTTCCTCGCGGCTCCATTCGCCGCGCACGCGCGCCGCGCCGCGCTCGGCGACGAGCTTATCGTAGCGCGCGAGGAATTTCTCGACCTGCAACGCGTAGTAGGCGAGGGATTCGGTGGCGGTGTCGATCGCGGTGAGGCCGCCGCCGATCACCACGATCGGCAGGCGCACCTGCAGGTTGGCGATCGAGTCGGTGCGCGCGGCCCCGGTGAGCTGCAGGGCCATGAGAAAGTCCGACGCGGTGCGCACGCCGCGCACGAGGCCGCGCGGCAGGTCGAGAACGGTCGGCTTGCCGGCGCCGGCCGCGAGCGCGATATGGTCGAAGCCCAGCGCGAACGCGTCCTCGACGCGCAGCGTGCCGCCGAAGCGCACGCCGCCGAAGAGCGCGAACTGGGCGCGGCGCTCCACCAGCAGGCGCGCCATCTTGAGGAAGTTCTTGTCCCAGCGCACCGTGATGCCGTATTCGGCCACACCGCCGAAGCCCGCCATCACGCGGCTTTCGAGCGGCTCGCGCAGCTCGGAGATGTCGCGGATCGCGCGGAACGCCCCCTTCGTGCCGTCGGGCGCGACACCGGAAATCTCCGCGGCGAGCGGCTCGATCTTGAGCCCGTCCACCCCGACGACGGTGTGCCCGTCGTTCATCAGATGGTGGGCGAGCGTGAAGCCCGCGGGCCCCATGCCGACCACCAGCACGCGTTTGCCGGTCTGTGGCAGCGGCAACGGACGCCGCAGGTTGAGCGGGTTCCAGCGCGTGAGCAGCGCGTAGATCTCGAATCCCCACGGCAGCTCGAGGATGTCCTTCAAGCTGCGCGTCTCGGCCTGCGGGATGTCGACCGGTTCCTGGCGCTGGTAGATGCACGACTTCATGCAGTCGTTGCAGATGCGATGGCCGGTCGCGCACACCGTCGGGTTGTCGATCACGATCGTCGCCAGCGCGCCCACCGGCCAGCCCTCGGCCTTCAGCTTGTGGAATTCCGAGATGCGCTCTTCCAGCGGGCAACCCGCGAGCGGCACGCCGAAGGGGCTCTTGCGGAAGGCCACGCTGCCGTCGGGGGCGGGCTTCTCCCTGAGTCCCTTCGAGCACGAGTCCTTGCCCTGCTCGTGGCACCAGATGCAGTAGTTCGCCTCGTCGAGCGCTCCGGCGAGATTGGTGCCGGGATCGGTGAGCGCGAAGCCCTCGCGCCGGCGGATGTGGCGCAGCGTGTGGACGGCATACCCTGCGCTCGTATCGGTCTCGACCGGGACCAGGTGCATCGGATCGACGCGCTGCGGCGGCTTGAACAACACGCCGCCGCGAAAGCGGCGCCGGCCGTCGGCCGTGTGCGCGGCCCACGCGCTGAAGCGCTCGGCGAGCTCGAGCTCTTTCGCATGCGCGGGCTCCCCGGCCAGCCACTCGAGGACTTTCCCGGCGAACGCGAGCTCGTCGAACGTGCCGCCGAGCAGCCGCGCGACCTCGCGCTCGAGCACCGCTCCGTCGAGGGCTTCGGCTTCCTCCGCCTTGAGCTTCAGCATCGCGCGGCGTTGCACGAACTTGCGCTTCACGCGAAACAGCGGCGCCAGGCGGTGATGGCCTTCGACCAGGTCCTGCCATTCGTCCTCGATGCCGAAAAGGCGCGCGACGAACCGGTCGAGGTGCGGCGCCACGCCGATCAGCAACTCGGCCTCCTGGCGCGCTTCGAGCGATGCGGGCTGCGCGCGCGCCGCCTCGAGCCGCGCCTGCAACGGCGCGTCGGCCAGCCGAAGCCACTCGAGGAAATGACGGTCGAGGGTCTCGAGGCCGGGACGGTCGTGCAGTTGTGCGAAGGTGAGGCCGAAGGCGAGATCGAGGCTGCGGGAGGAAGCGGGCATCAGGGAGCCGGGTAAGGCAAAGGCTGTGATTTTACGGGATCGCATTGCCCGCGCCCTAACTGTCGGTAGCATCCGATGTGCCGATCCGGTCGTAGATGGAGTATCCGGCCCGTCGCCTTTGTTATCATCCCAACAGCCCTTTCCCCCCTTCATTCCCCCGGGAGCACCGATGGATCGTCGCGATTTCCTGCGTTTTACCGGCCTTGCATCCGCGGGCATCGCGGTGCCGGGCGCCTTCCAGGGCGCGCTAGCGCAAACCGCCGCGGGCGAGCGCTGGCGCACATTCGAGGTCACCACGCGCGTGGAAGTCCTCAAGCCCGTCGGCGTGACCCGCGTCTGGATCCCGGCGCCGCTCACCCAGGACACGGCCTATCACAAGACCCTCGACAATTCGTTCCAGGCCGAGGGCGGCAGCGCCACGATCTCCACGGATGCGAAATTCGGCGCCGGCATCGTCTCGGCGGAATGGCCCGCGGGCGTGGCTCCGGTGCTCGTCCATACCGCGCGCTTCGCGACGCGCGATGTCGCGGTCGATCTGTCGAAGCCGGGCAATGCGAAAGCCGAAGACAAGGCCACGCTCGCGAAGTACACCCAGGCGACCGACCTGCTGCCGACCGACGGCATCGTGCGCCAGACCGCCGACGACATCGTCAAGGGCAAGCGCGGCGATCTCGAGAAGGCGCGCGCGATCTACGAGTGGATCGTCGACAACACCTACCGCGATCCGAAGACGCGCGGCTGCGGCACCGGCGACATCAAGTTCATGCTCGAAAACAACACGCTCGGCGGGAAATGCGCCGACCTGAACGCGCTCTTCGTGGCATTCGCACGCGCGGAAGGCATTCCGGCGCGCGATGTCTACGGCATCCGCGTCGCCGGCTCGGCGCTCGGTTACGGAAGCCTCGGCCGCACCGGCGGCGACATCACCAGGGCGCAGCATTGCCGCGCCGAGTTCTACCTGCCGACGCATGGCTGGGTTCCGGTGGATCCGGCGGATGTGCGCAAGGTAATCCTCGAGGAGGGCGGCGGCAAGAAACCCGACGATCCGATGGTGCTCGCGGCGCGCAAGCGCCTGTTCGGATCCTGGGAGATGAACTGGCTTCCCTACAACTATGCGCACGATCTCACGCTGCCGAATTCGACGCGCGGCAAGATCGGGTTCCTGATGTACCCGCAAAGCGAGACCGGCGAAGGGCGCCTCGACAGCCTCGATCCGGACAGCTTCAAGTACCAGATCACGGCGAAGGAAATCGGCTGAACGCGCTGCGCGTCCTGCTGCTGCTCGCGGCGCTGGGGCTCGCCCCGAACGTGCGCGCCGAGGCGCAATTGAAGCCGTGGACCGGCAAGCCCACGCTGCGCCTCGCGGGCCTCGACCTCGCGGGCAGGAATGTCGATCTGAGCGAGCGCCAGGGACGCGTCGTGCTGGTGAATTTCTGGGCGACCTGGTGCGAGCCGTGCCTGGCCGAAATGCCGTCGCTCGAGCGGCTGCGCGCGCGGCTCGAGGGAAAACCGTTCGATGTGCTCGCCGTGAACTATGGAGAGTCGGGCGAGAAGGTCTCGGGCTTCGTCGACCGGCAGGGGCTGCGCCTGCCGGTGGTCCTCGATCCGGAAAAGTCGGCGGCCGCGGAATGGGGTGCCAAGGGCCTGCCGATGACTTTCCTCGTCGATTCGAAGGGCCGCGTGCGCTACTGGACGTTCGGCGAGCGCGACTGGAGCGAGGGCGAGGGGCTGCGCATGGTCGAGAAGCTCGTCGCGGAGGCGCAGGATGCCCGACACTAAGACGATGCAATACCGGATCGTCGACCAGTCGGCGCGCGGCCGCACCGACGAGCGTGCCGACGCCATCGCGGATTTGCTTGCGGTGCCGGCGCGCATCGCGCCGAGATATTTCTACGACGAGCTCGGCTGCGCTCTCTATGGGGCGATCTGCCAGCTGCCCGAGTACTATCCCACGCGCACCGAGATCGCGATCTTCCGCGCGCAACGCTCGGAAATCGCCGATGCCATCGGCAAGGGGCGCCAGTTCGTCGACCTCGGCGCGGGCGACTGCTGCAAGGCGGAGGGGTGGTTGCCGTTCGTGAGCCCGGCGCGTTACATCGCCGTCGATATCGCCGGGCCCGAGATCGAACGCGCGCTCGCGCGCCTCGCGCCGGATTTTCCCGAGGTGGAGATGGTCGGGGTGGTCACGGATTTCTCGCGCGGCCTCGCGATCGAGGGAGTCCTCGACGATCGAGCGGCGACGTTTTTCTATCCCGGCTCGAGCATCGGCAACTTCACGCCCGACGAGGCGGTCGCGTTCCTCGCGACGATCCGCGCGGAGTGCGCGCGCCGCCCCGGAAGCGGGCTGCTGATCGGCGTCGACGCCAAGAAGGCCAGGACCGTTCTCGATGCCGCTTACGACGATGCGCTCGGGGTGACAGCGGCATTCAACCGCAACGCGCTGCTGCACCTGAACAAGCGCTTCGGATTCGATTTCGCGCTCGATGGCTTCACCCACCGCGGCTTCTACGACGAGTCGCGCGGCCGCATCGAGATGCACCTCGAATCGCTGCGCGAGCAGACCGTGAGCCTGGGAGAAGCGCAGCGCTGCTTCGCGGCCGGCGAGCGCATCCATACGGAGAATTCGTACAAGTACCGGCGGGACGAATTCGAGGCGCTGCTCCAACGCGCGGGGTTCGCAGCGATCCAGGCCTGGAGCAATGCCGACGAGGGATATTTCGTCTTCTACGCGTCCTAGCGGACGCGTCCCGTGGCGACGTAGTGTTGGGTGAACGGCCCGGTGCGCACGCGGAAATCGTCGAGATAGGTCGCCAGCAGGCTCCACGGCGCGTCGAACCCGTCGAAGTTGGTGATGTAGCCGCGGTGCGAGTAGCGCAGGTACCAGTTGGCGGGAACGAGCCACGGCGCATAGAGCTTCGTGCTGGTGGCCGCCACGCGCGCGCCGCGCTTCGCCTGCCCGAGCACGTTATCGAGCGCCGCCTTCGAGCGGATCAGGTCGTGGGTATAGCTGAAGAGCACTGCGTCCACGGCTTCGCCGAGCACGACATTCTCCGCCGCGGCCTCGAGCCATTCGATCGCGGCGCCGGGCCCCGCAGGGATGCGGCTGCGCGCGAAGGCGAGCATCTGCGGCGACGGATCGAATCCGATCACCTTTCCGGCGGGGCCCACGTGCTGCGCGAGGCGCGGCACGCACCACCCCGTGCCGCACCCGGCGTCGAGCACGGTTTGCCCGGGGAGGAGTTCGAGTGCCGCGATCGTGCGCTCGCGAATCCGGTTGATGAGGCGCGTGCGCCGATCGTAGCGCGGCGCGAGCCCGCCGTAATGCTCGACGGCACGGACGACGTCCGCGCCGTCGCTCACGCGTCGCGCGCGAGACGCAGTCCGGAGAACTGCCAGCGCGCGTCCGCCGGAAAAAAGTTGCGATAGCTGGCGCGAATGTGCGATGCGGGTGTCACGCACGATCCGCCGCGCAGCACGTACTGGTTGCTCATGAACTTGCCGTTGTACTCGCCCACTGCGCCCGGTGCCGGACGGAATCCTGGGTAGGGCGAATAGTCGCTGCGCGTCCACTCCCACACATCGCCGAAGGCCTGGGCGAGCGCGCCGTCGTCGGGAGCTTCCCGCAGCGCCAGCGGGTGGAGCGCTCCGCTTTCGAGGAAATTTCCCTCGAGCGGAGTGGCCGCCGCGGCGACTTCCCACTCCGCTTCCGTGGGCAGGCGCGCTCCGGCCCAACGCGCGAACGCCTCCGCCTCGAAGAAGCTCACGTGGCAGGCGGGGGTGTTGCGCTCCACCGGGGCCATGCCGCGCAGCGTGAACGTTTGCCACTGGCCGTCGACATTCTCCCAGTAGAGCGGTGCCTGCCAACCGCGCGTGACGACCGTATCCCATCCTGCGGAAAGCCACAGCTCCGGTCGGCGGTAGCCGCCATCGGCGATGAATTCGAGCACGTCACCGTGCGTCACCGGATGCGATGCCATCTCGAAATCGCGAATCCACACCGTATGCCGCGGAGCCTCGTTGTCGAACGCGAAGCCGCCGCCCGCGTGGCCGATCTCGCGCGCTCCGCCGGCGATCGCGGTCCAGCGCGGCTTGCGCCCCTGGATCGCCGTGAGCGGCCAGTTCTTCTGGTACGCGGGCCTCAGCGGATTGCACGACAGCATGTGCTTCAAATCCGTGAGGATCAGCTCCTGGTGTTGCTGCTCGTGCTGGATGCCGAGCTCGACCAGCGCGCGCGCCGGCTCGTCGAGCGCGCCTTCCCGCAGCAGCACGGCAATCTCATCCTCGACGCGTTGGCGATATTCGAGCACCTCGTCGAGCGAGGGGCGCGACAGCAGGCCGCGTTGCGGGCGCGGGTGCTTGTCGCCCACCGAGTTGTAGTACGAATTGAACAGCATGCGAAACGCAGGATGGAATGGCGCGCGCTGCGGATCGTGGCGCGACAGGATGAACGTCTCGAAGAACCACGTGGTGTGGGCCAGGTGCCACTTGGTGGGGCTGGCATCGGGCATCGACTGGATCGCGCAGTCTTCCGCCGACAACGGCGCGGCGAGAGCGCGACTCGTTGCGCGCACCGCCGCGAAGCGCTGCTCGAGCGGGGCCGCGAGGGATGAATCGGGGGTGCGCCGCTTGTGGTCCCAAACCGGTTGTTCCATGGCATCTCCTCGATGGCGGCGTACGTCGTCTTATTGAACCGATACTGAAGGCTCACCGGCGGCCACATCGCCGATCACGGCGGCCTGCCCGAATCCTTCGGAACGGAAAATCTCGAGCACCGCGCCACAGGCCGCGGGCGAGCAGGCGACCAGCAGGCCGCCGCTGGTCTGCGGATCCGTGAGCAATCCTTTCTCGACCTCGCCGATCGCGCTCCCCAGCATCACCCGGCTCGCGTATCCGGCCCAGTTCCGACCCGAAGCGCCGGTGAGGATTCCCTCGCGCGCGAATTCGGTCGCGTGCGACAGCAGGGGAATGGAATTCCATTCCAGCCGCGCCTGCACTCCCGATCCCTTGGCTATTTCGAGCGCGTGCCCGAGGAGGCCGAATCCGGTGACATCGGTGAGCGCATGAACCTCGTCCATCCGCCCCAGGAGCGTGCCGGGAGTGTTCAGCTGCGTGGTCGTCGCGATCATCGCCGCATACCCCTGCGCGTCGAGCCGGCCCTTCTTTAGCGCCGCGCTGTAGATGCCGACGCCGAGAGGCTTGCCGAGGATCAGCTTGTCGCCGGGCCGGGCGCCGGCGTTGCGCTTGAGGTTGCGCGGATCCACGAGGCCGATCGCGACCAGTCCGTAGATCGGCTCGACCGAGTCGATCGTGTGCCCCCCGGCGATCGGGATGCCGGCCCGCGCGCACACCGACTCTCCGCCTTCGAGGATCCTGCGGATCACGTCGAGCGGGATCTGGTTCACCGGCATTCCCACCAGGGCGAGCGCGAAGAGCGGCTGGCCGCCCATCGCGTAGACGTCCGAGATCGCGTTGGTCGCGGCGATCGCGCCGAAATCGAACGGATCGTCGACGATCGGCATGAAGAAATCGGTGGTGGCGACGATCGCCTGGCGATCGTTCAGCTGGTAGACCGCCGCGTCGTCGCTGGTCTCGATGCCGACCAGCAGCTCCTTGGGAATCAGCCCCGGGGCGCTCTTCGCGAGGATCTGCTCGAGGACTCCGGGCGCGATCTTGCAGCCACAGCCGCCGCCATGGCTGAACTGGGTCAGCCGAACCTGCATGTCCATCGATTGCTCCCGCCGTCTTTTCGAGTATGTGAGTCGCGATTCTACCGCCGCGCTTACGCGGTCAGGCCGGACACCAGCTCGCGCACCGCCCGCGCCTCGGATTCGGGCCGGAACAGCGCCTTGCGGCGGGCGCAGGCGCGCTCGAGCGCGCGCAGGTATCCGGGCTCTTCAAGGGCTTGTACGAGGCGTCCGGCCAGTTCGGATTCGCTGCCCGTTGTGAAATATCCCGGATAGTCGTACCCCAGCATACCCAGATTGCCTGAAATGCGGCTTGCGATTACCGCGGTTCCCGCGGTCACCGCCTCGGCGACGACGTTTGCGCCCCCTTCCATGAGGGAGGGGTGCACGAGGACATGGGCCGCCTTGATCGCCGCGCGTGCGAGGCCGTGGGGAAGGGCGCCCGAATAGCGGTAGCGTGTGTCGTTGCGCGACAGGTCGCGGACCACGGTGTGCAACTGCGGGTCGAGGATGGCTCCGATATGCCGAATGCGGATCGCCATGTCCGCCGGAAGCAGGGCGATCGCGCGAAACAGCGTCTGCGGATCCTTCTCCGCGCGCAGGTGCCCGACGATCACGCAATCCAGGCGATCGCGCGGCTTCTTCCCCCGGGCCAGAAGGCGCGCCGACTGGAAGACGACTCGCACCTTCGGCCGCCAGCGCTCCTCCAGCAGCCGTGGCGCATCGTCCTGCAGCACGACGATGCGATGCGCGATATCGAGCGATGCGCGCGCCTGCGCGCTTGCGGCGAGGTCGCGATACAGATCCGTTCCGGTCAGGACGACCGCGATGCCCTGCCGTCGCGAGCTCTCGTGGAACGCGGCGATCGAAAGCGCGCTGCGGCGCGCGTGCAGGGCGATCATCGCATCGGCCGCGCGCCCGTCCCACGCCGTCTGTACAATGATTCGATAACGGTCGCGCAGCATTTCGGCCCATCGCGCGGCCGTACGCCAGTTGCCGTTGTTCGCGTTCCTTGTCCCCGGCGTGACGATGCAGACGACAGGTTTGGCAAGCGAGCCCATGAACCGATTATACGAAGGCGAGCGCCTCGATGCCGCTCTTGCGGATGCGCGTGCCCGGACACTCGCGATCTACGCGCACCTCGACCTCGACAAGCTCGAGGTGCCGTGCCTCGCGGTGGTGAATCCGCCGCTCTGGGAACTCGCCCATGTCGCCTGGTTCCAGGAGTATTGGTGCCTGCGTTATGCGCATGGCGTGGCGGGCCCCTCGATGCTTGCGGGCGCGGACGCGTTGTTCGACTCGAGCAACGTGGCGCACGACTCACGCTGGTCGCTTCCTTATCCCACCTCGAGCGAGATGCGGCGCTATATCGATGCGACGCTCGAGGCCTCGCTCGACGCGCTCGAGCGCCTGCCCGAGGAAGGGCGCTATTTCTTCCGGCTCGCATTGCTGCACGAGGACATGCACGCAGAGGCGCTGCTGATGACGCTGCAGACGCTCGGCCTGCCGGCGCCGGCCGCGATCGGCTCGCCTGCGCCGCAAGTCTCGGTCGCGGAAGGCGGAGCGGACGTCCGCCTTGCCGGGGGCGAGTTCCTGCAGGGCGCACGCAGGGACGAAACGCACTTCGTGTTCGACAACGAGAAATGGGCCCATCCCGTGCGCATCGAGCCGTTCGCGAGGGCGGAGCGCCCGGTCACGCAAGGCGAATTCGCGGCGTTCACCGACGACGGCGGATATTCCCGGCGCGAGCTCTGGGCCGACGCGGGCTGGCGCTGGCGCGAAGCCGAGGCCGCGGCGAGTCCCCGCTACTGGCGGCGCGAAGGATCGGGGTGGCACACCCGGCGCTTCGATCGCTGGATTCCGCTCGACGCGTTCGCGCCGATGGTGCACGTGAGCCTGCACGAGGCTCTGGCATATTGCCGCTGGGCGGGACGACGCCTGCCGACGGAATCGGAATGGGAGTTCGCGGCGACCAACGGCGGCCGTGACGATCGCTATCCCTGGGGCAATGCGTCGCATGCGGAAGACGCCAATCTCGATTTCCGTCATCTCGGGCCCTCGTCGCCGCGTATGGATCCGGGCCGAAGCGCGCTCGGGCTGCGGCAGATGATCGGCGGCGTGTGGGAGTGGACGTCCAGCCCGTTCACGCCGTATCCGGGCTTCCAGGCCGATCCTTACCGCGATTACTCGCAGCCCTGGTTCGATTCCCACTTCGTATTGCGCGGCGGCAGCTTCGCGACGCGCAGCCGTCTGGTGCACAGCCGGCTGCGCAATTTCTACCTTCCGCATCGCGGCGACGTATTCGCGGGATTTCGCACCTGCACGCTCGAATAGCGCGTCGCCTGTGTCATAATTCTTCTGGCGGGTCCCCCCGCATTGAAGGGCGATGAACCTGGTCAGGTCGGGAACGAAGCAGCCATAATCGATTCCTTCAAGTGCCGGGGATCAGGCCCGCCACTTCTACCTATTCGCTGATGACCTACCAAGTCCTCGCCCGCAAATGGCGTCCCCGGGCCTTCGAGGAACTCGTGGGCCAGCCGCACGTCGTCACGGCGCTCGCCAACGCGCTCGATTCCGGTCGCCTGCATCACGCCTATCTCTTCACCGGCACGCGCGGCGTCGGCAAGACGACGCTCGCCCGGCTGCTCGCGAAGGCGCTCAATTGCGAAACCGGCGTGAGCTCGAAGCCATGCGGGAAATGCCGCGCGTGCACCGAGATCGATGCCGGGCGCTTCGTCGACCTGCTCGAGGTGGATGCGGCGACCAACACCAAGGTCGACGAGATGCGCGAGCTGCTCGAAACGGCGCAGTACATGCCGGTGTCGGGTCGCTTCAAGGTCTACATCATCGACGAAGTGCACATGCTCTCGAAGAGCGCCTTCAACTCGATGCTGAAGACGCTCGAGGAGCCGCCGGAGCACGTGAAGTTCATCCTCGCGACCACCGATCCGCAGCGCCTTCCGGTGACGGTCCTGTCGCGCTGCCTGCAGTTCAACCTGAAGCCGCTCCCCGCGCCGATGATCGCAGCTCACTTGAGCAAGGTGCTCGCGGCCGAGGGCGTGCCGGCGGAAGAGCCCGCGTTGATGCAGCTCGGCAAGGCCGCGAGCGGCAGCCTGCGCGACAGCCTGAGCCTGCTCGACCAGGCGATCGCGCACGGCGGCGGAAAAGTCACTGCCGCAGGTGTCGCGGACATGCTCGGCTCTCTCGGCGGCGATCTCGTCTGGCCGTTGCTCGAGCGCGTGGTCGACGGCGATGGGCCGGGCACGCTGCGCGAGGCCGAGCGCATCGCCGCGCGCAGCATCTCGTTCGATACGGCGCTCGAGGAGATCGCCGCGATCCTGCATCGCATCGCGATGGCGCAGGCGGGCGCCGAGCCCGCGGCGGACGATCCCGACGGCGTCCGTGTGTCCTCGATGGCGAGCCGCCTCGACGCCGGCCGCGTGCAGGTGATGTACCAGATCGCGTTGCTGGGAAGGCGCGACCTCGCGCTCGCGCCGGACGAATTCGCCGGATTCACGATGGCGATGTTGCGCATGCTGTCGTTTTCCGAAGGCTCGGCCGAGCCGCGCGCGGCTCGCACGCCTTCGGAGGCGAAGTCCGATTCAAGGCCGATCCCGATCGCTTCCTCGGCCCGGCAGGCGGCGATCGGCGCAACCCCGGTCGCGTCCCCGCCGCTCGCGCAGGCATCTCCGTTCGACGGAAACTGGCCGGCGTTCGTGGAGCGCCTGAACCTCACCGGCCTCGCGGGAATGGTCGCGCGCCACGGCGAGCTGGTGTCGTTCGAGAACGGGCATCTCGAGCTGATGGTTCCCGAAACGCACCGCATGTACGCGGAGCGCGCGTACCAGGACAAGTTGAAGGCGGAGCTCGCGCCGCATTTCGGCGCGGGCTTCCGTTTGTCGGTGCGCGTCGGAAGCACCGCGGGCACGAGCATCGCAGCGGCGCGATCGCGCGAGATGGAGCAGCGCCAGGCGAGCGCATCGCAGGCGATCGAGGAGGACCCGTTCGTGCGCGAGCTGGTGCGCGACCTGGGAGCCGAGGTCGTGACCTCGTCGATTCGTCCGAGCGACGAGACAACCGGTCAACCGAGCGAGAAGAGGTGAAGCCATGATGAAGGGCGGGCTGGGCGCCTTGATGAAGCAGGCGCAGCAGATGCAGGAGAACATGAAGCGCGTGCAGGAGGAGCTCGCCACGATCGAGGTCGAGGGCCAGGCCGGCGCCGGGCTGGTGAAGGTCCTGATGACGTGCAAGTTCGCGGTGAAGCGCGTCACGATCGACCCGAGCCTCGTGGGCGAGGACAAGGACATGCTCGAGGATCTCGTCATGGCCGCGATGAACGACGCGGTCGCGAAGGCCGAGGCCGCGACCCAGGCGAAGATGGCGGGCTTCACGCAGGGGCTCAACCTTCCGCCGGGACTCGGCCTGCCGTTCTGAGGCGATCATGGACAAGCTCGCGGCTCTCGAGGAGCTGATCCAGTCCTTGCGGTGCCTGCCGGGCGTGGGGCCGAAATCCGCGCAGCGCATGGCCTACCACCTGCTGCAACGTGATCTCAAGGGCGCCGAGCGCCTCGCGCGCGGGCTTACCGAAGCGCTCGGGCGCATTCGGCACTGCGCGCGTTGCAACACGTTCACCGAGGCCGAGCTGTGCTCGGTATGCGCGTCGACGCGGCGCGACGGCTCGCTGCTGTGCGTAGTGGAGACCCCGGGCGACCTGCTGATGATGGAGCAGACGCAGAGCTACGCGGGCCTGTACTTCGTGCTGATGGGAAGGCTCTCGCCGCTCGATGGAATCGGCCCGCGCGAGATCCATCTCGACCGGCTGGTGAAGAGGGCGACCGATGGCGACGTGCGCGAGGTGATCCTCGCCACCAACTTCACGGTCGAAGGCGAGGCCACCGCGCACTACGTGAGCGAGCTGTTGTCCGGGAAGGGGCTCAGGGTCACGCGCATCGCGCGCGGGCTGCCGGTCGGGGGCGAGCTCGAGCACGTGGACAGCGGCACGCTCGCACAGGCCGTGCTCGAACGCCGTCCGGCCTAGCCGCCGCTGGCGCCTTTCTGCGCCGACGCACTTTGCGGCAGCAGCGCGTTCCACGTGCGCTTCGCGAGCCGCCACAGCTTGGGCAGCAACCATGCGACGAAGAGAAGAAAGAGCACCAGCAGCGCGAGGAACACGAGCGGGTGGAAGAGCGCGATCCAGATCCCGCCGAGCACCATTGCGTCTTCGGTAAACGATGCGGTCCAGTTGCTGAACGGCTCGGGCGAGGCGTTGATCGCCGCGCGGCTGCCCGCCTTGGTGAAATGCGTTCCGGCGGTGATCGTGCCGCCGAGCAGCCCTGCGGCGATCGTCAGTGCATTCAGAGTGTCGCCGGTCGCGCCCGCGGCCAGCAGCGCGCCTGCCGGGATTCGGATGAACGTGTGGATCGCATCCCACGCGGTATCGAGCCCGGGGAATTTGTCGGCGAGGAATTCCAGCGTGAGGAGCAGCCCGGCGGCGCCGAGCACGTAAGTGTGCGCGAGGATGTGCAGTCCCGGAGGCAGCGTGATGTAGCCCAAGCGCGCCGCGAGCCCGACCGCGAAGATCACGAGGTAGAGGCGCAGGCCGCTCGCCCAGGCGAGCAGCGAGGCGAGTGCCACGCTTTGCACGACCTGCCACTCGGTGCCGTTCATGGCGCGTTAACTTCCTGATTCACGACGTTTTTGGGGCCGCCACTCGGGTGACGGGGCGATTTGGTGTTGACCCGAATGCGTGAAAATGCCATAATTCAACTCTCGGCGACATTCTGAAGAACGATTATTTCAGGGTCATCGATCTGGCGCGGGGTGGAGCAGTCTGGCAGCTCGTCGGGCTCATAACCCGAAGGTCGTAGGTTCAAATCCTACCCCCGCAACCAATCCCTTTTCAGCACGGCAAGGGGATGCCATCGCTCTTTAACAAGTTACAGCCGATAGAGGTGGGTGCTGGAGTTGCGCTGGCCGGGGTCTTTGGATCCTGGTTAAAGCGATACTGCAGTGCTCACTTTGGATCCATGTGATTCTTTGTGAGTTTGAAGCAAACTGGAT
>JANPHA010000105.1:0-40834 GCA_031424255.1 Burkholderiales bacterium
GATCTGCGGGATCCACACGGTGAACGTCGTGCCTTTGCCGAGCTCGCTTGCGACCTCGATGAATCCCTTGTGCTCGGAGACCACGGAGTGCACCAGCGCGAGCCCCAATCCGGTGCCGCGCCCGGCGGGCTTGGTGGTGAAGAACGGCTCGAAGATGCGGTCGATCACCTCGGGCGCGATGCCGTGGCCCGAATCCTTCACCGTGATGCGCGCATACTCGCCCGGCTCGATCTCGCCGGTGCGCACCTTGCGCAGCTCCGTGACGCGCTCCTTCGCGACCGTCACGTCGATGGTGCCGCCCTCGTCCATCGCCTGGACCGCATTGGTGCACAGGTTCATGACCAGCTGGTGCAGGCGCGTGGGATCTCCCAGCACCGTCGCCTCCTCGGCGCCCTCGACGCTGAACTGCACGTCGATCGCCGCGGGCGACGAGCCGCGCACCAGGTCCACGACCTCCTGGCCGACCGGCGCCACGATCACCGGCACGCGCTCCGCGCCCTCGGCGCGGCTGTACGAGAGGATCTGCGTGACCAGGGACTTGGCGCGATTGCCCGCGCTCATGATCGTGTCGAGGTAGCGGCGCTGGTCGCCCTCGGCCTTGCGTTGCGCGAGCTCGCCGTAGCCGAGGATCGCGCCGAGGATGTTGTTGAAGTCGTGCGCGATGCCGCCGGCGAGGTGGCCGACCGCCTGCATCTTCTCGGCCTGGCGCAGCTGCGCGGACAGGCGCTGGCGCTCTTCCTCGGCGCGCACTTTCTCGGACACGTCCTTCACGAAGCCGATCACGCGTTCCTCGGAGCCCGACAGGCCCGGCACCTCGCCGATGCGGTACGCGTTGACGCCCACCGTCGTGTATTCGCCATCGTCGCGCTGGAAGCGGTACTCGAGCGCCATGTGCGCCTTGTCGCCGTCGAGCATCATGTGGCGCAGGCCTTTGAGGCGCATGCGGTCGTCGGGATGCACGCGGTCCATCCATTTCTGCATCGACGCGAGATTCTGCCGCTCGGTGCCGAGAACCGAGAGCGTGTCCCCGTCCCACAGCACGGTCCCGGTCGCGGGATCGAATTCGTAGAGCAGGTTGCCGCTCGCGCGGATCACCGCCTCGTGGCGATTGCGCCACGCCTCGGTCTCGCGCCCGGCCTCGAGCCGCTCCACGTGCAGCGCCGCGGCTAAGAGCGTCGTCACGACCACCGTCGCGAGATAGGCCTGCAGGTGCAGCAGGGCACGCACGTCGGTCAGGCTCCCCAACGCGTTCTGGTCGAACCCATGGGCGGTCTGGCCATAGCAGATCAGCCCGAAGATCGACAGCCCGAGCGTCGCGGCCCGCAGCCCGAAGCGCAACGCTGCCCAGATGAGGAATGGCGCGCACAGGTAGGCGAGCGGCGGGATGTAGCCCGAGCCCGGGGGGCGCGTGCTGAACACGTAGTACGTGGTGAAGATGAGGCTGATGTAGAGCACGATCAGCTCGGGCATGCGCGTGCGCGCCGCGACGAACGCATCGCGCCAGCCGCTGCGGCTCCAGGCGAGGATCAACGGCGCCGTGAGCAGCATGCCGAGCATCGTCGAGACGAACGTGACCGACCACGAATCGCGGAACGTCGCCTGGAAGCGCAGGTACGAATACGACGCGTCGAGCACCGCCATCACCGCGACCAGCGGGAACATGCCCACCAGGAAGGACGACAGGCCCTTCACCGTGTCGATCTGCACGCGTGGCCCGGCGAGGCGCTGCAGGCCCGCGGCCACGAACAGCGGCTGGATGCAATTGACGATCGCGGTGGCGGCGATGCGTTGCCAGTCGAAACCGAGCTGCAGCCCCACGGCCACCGTCGCCGCGAACACCAGGGCGAGGTAGATCGGCCAGCGCCGCGCCGGAGCCACCAGCAGCACGCCAAGGGCCACCCCGTGCGCCGGCCAGATGAAGAGCGGCAGCTTGGACTGGATCGGCAGCAGGCCCGCGTAGATCGCCAGCAGGTAGTAGACGATGCCAAAGCTCACGAACGCGAGCGCCTGGCGCGTCCCGGCGGCGTCCCCCGCTGCGATGAGCGTTCGGGTATGGGAATTCACGTTGCTGTGGATTCTACGGAATCCAGCGGTAAAATGCCCCGAGAGTGACAAAAGGAACATAAAAACAATGGAAGCCCATATCCTGGTCGTCGACGACGATCCTGCCATCCGCGAGCTCATCCGCGAATACCTGCAAGAGAACGACTTCCAGGTCTCCATGGCGGAGACCGGCGCCGACATGGACAAGGTCCTGGCCGCCGATATCGTCGACCTGGTGATCCTCGACCTGAAGCTGCCCGACGAGGACGGGATGGCCATCGCACGGCGCCTGCGGGAATCCCTCGACCTGCCGATCATCATCCTCACCGGCCGCAAGGAGGAGGTGGACCGGGTGATGGGGCTGGAGCTGGGCGCCGACGACTACGTCACCAAGCCCTTCAGCAACCGCGAGCTGCTGGCGCGCGTGCGCGCCGTCCTGCGGCGGACCGAGGGCAAGCGCGCGGTGCGCCGCGGCGAGACGGTGCGCGCCTACCGCTTCGCGGGCTGGGAGCTCAACACCGGAACCCGCAAGCTCACCTCGCCCGACGAGCGCAAGGTGGAGCTCACCAACAGCGAATACGCGTTGCTGGTCGCGTTCCTGCGCGCGCCCCAGCGCATCCTCACGCGCGACCAGCTGCTCGAATCGAGCCGCCTGCACGACGACATCTACGACCGCTCGATCGACGTGCAGATCCTGCGGCTGCGCAGGAAGATCGAGGAGAACCCCAACCAGCCCAGCCTGATCCGCACCGAGCGCGGCGCCGGCTACTACCTCAATTCGACCGTCGAGACGGTGTGATCCCCGCGTCGATCCTCGCGATCGATGGGGTGATGTTGGTGATCGCGGCCTGGATCGCGATCGGGTTGGCGGGAGTCGCGGCACTGCGCAACTTCACGCTCGTTGCGCGCTTCCTCTTCCCGCTGTCGGCGGTCTTCAGCGTCGTTCTCGCGGGCCTGGCGCTCGCCGCATTGCCCGGCACCCCGGAGACCGCGGTCCTCGCGATCGGCTTGCCGGGCCTGCCCTTCCACCTGCGCCTGGACGCGCTCTCGGCCTTCTTCCTCGCGATCCTCGGGCTGGCGGGCGCCGGCGTGTCGATCTTCGCGGGCGGCTACTTCCGCCAGGGCGAGGGCACGCCGCCGGGGCTCATCTGCCTCGAATACCACGCCTTCCTGGTCGCCATGGCGACGGTGCTGCTCGCCGACGACGCCTACGCCTTCATGGTGAGCTGGGAGATGATGGCGCTCGCCTCGTTCTTCCTGGTCACCACCAACCATCGCATTGCCGAGATCCGGCGCGCGGGCTACCTGTATCTCCTGGTGGCCCACATCGGGGCGATCGCGATCCTGCTGTGCTTCGGAGTGCTGCAGGCCGATAGCGGCGACTACACGTTCGCCGGCATGCGCGGGCAGAGCCTGTCGCCATTCCTCGCGTCGTGCGCGTTCCTGCTGGCGCTGGTGGGCTTCGGCGCGAAGGCCGGCATCCTGCCGCTGCACATCTGGCTTCCCGAGGCGCACCCCGCCGCGCCCTCGCCGGTCTCGGCGCTGATGAGCGGCGTGATGCTGAAGACCGCGATCTACGGCCTGCTGCGCGTGAGCTTCGACCTGTTGGGCACGCCGCTCTGGTGGTGGGGCATGGTGGCGCTGTCGATCGGCCTCGCGACCGCGCTCTTCGGCGCGATCTACGCCGCGGTGCAGGTCGACATGAAGCGGCTGCTCGCCTACTCGTCGATCGAGAACATCGGCCTCATCGTGATGGGGCTGGGGCTCGCGATGGTGTTCGCGGCCTACCAGATGCGCTCGCTCGCCGCCCTCGCGCTCACCGCGATGCTCTACCACTGCCTCAACCACGCGGTCTTCAAGAGCCTGCTCTTCCTCGGGACCGGCTCGGTGCTGCACGCCACCCACGAGAGGAGCCTCGGCAAGCTCGGCGGCCTGATGCGCTTCATGCCCTGGGTCGCGGGCACGACGCTGATCGGCGTCATCGCCAGCGCCGGCCTGCCGCCGTCCAACGGCTTCGTATCCGAGTGGCTGCTGCTGCAAGGCTTCCTCTTCACCAGCACGCTGCCCAATCCGTATCTCAAGATGCTGGTGCCGATCTTCGCCGCGGGCGTGGTCCTGGTCGCGGCGCTCGCCGGCTACGTGATGGTGAAATTCTTCGGCGTGATCTTCCTCGGGCGCCCGCGCGAGGAGCGTCTCGCGCAGGCCACGGACGCGGGCGGCATGGAACGCCTGGGCCTGATGTGGCTCGCCGCGGGCTGCATCCTGCTCGGCCTCTTCCCGGTCGCCGTGATCGAGGTGATCGACCCGATTCCGTTCGCGCTCGTCGGCCGCGGCCTCGCGCAAAGCGGGCGCGTGGGCGACTGGATGATGCTCGCCCCGGTCTCGGCGGAGCGCGCCTCGTACAGCCCGCTGGTGATCCTGCTCACCACGCTCCTGCTGGTGCTGGCGACGATCTATTGCGTGCGCCGCTTCTATCACGGGCGCCTGCGCCGCGCGCCGCCCTGGGATTGCGGCTTTGCGCTGCAGACCGCGCGCATGCAGGACACGGCCGAGGGCTTCGGCCAGCCGATCCGCCAGATCTTCGAGCCCTTCTTCCGCATCAAGACCCGCGAGCTTCCCACGGCCTCCGACCGCGAGCCGCGCTACCGCGTCGTGGTGGAGGACCCGATGTGGGCGTGGATATACCTGCGCATCGCCGCGGCCACCGAGACCGCGTCGCGCTTCGTCGGCCGGCTCCAGCGCGGGCGCATCGCGATCTACCTGCTCTACAGCTTCATCACCCTCGTGGCGCTGCTTTTCCTCACGCAGGCATGAACCTCGAAGGCATCGCCGCGCAATTCGCCGCCTTGCTGGCCGCGCTGGTGCTGGCACCGCTGCTCACGGGCTGGGTGAACCAATGCCGCGCGTGGCTGCAGAACCGGCGCGCACCCCCTCTCCTGCAACCCTTCCGCATGCTGCACAAGCTCTTCTGGAAGGAGTCCGTGGTGGCGCACGGCGCCACGCCGATGTACCGCCTGGCTCCCTACGTGATCTTCAGCTGCATGCTGCTCGCGTCGATGATCGTTCCGACGCTGTCCACCAACCTGCCGCTGGCGCCCGCCGCGGATGCCATCGCGCTCGTGGGCCTGTTCGCGCTCTCGCGGCTGTTCATCTCGCTCGCGGCGATGGACGTCGGCACGGCGTTCGGCTCGATGGGCGCGCGCCGCGAGATGCTGTTCGGCTTCCTCGCCGAGCCCGCGTTCCTGATGGTGCTTTTCACCGCGTCACTCATCTCCAGCTCCACGTCGCTCGCGACCATCGTCCACACCCTCGCCCACCGCGAGCTCGCGATCCTGCCCAGCCTCGCGCTCGCCGGCGTTGCCTTCACCATGGTGTCCCTCGCGGAGAACGCGCGCGTGCCCGTGGACAACCCGGCGACCCACCTCGAGCTCACCATGATCCACGAGGCGTTGATCCTCGAGTACTCGGGCCGGCACCTGGCGCTGCTCGAATGGGCCGCGGAGCTCAAGCTCTTCGCCTATTCGTGCGCCGGGCTGGCGCTCTTCTTCCCGTGGGGGGTCGCCCAGGCCAACGACCACTTCGCGCTGCTGTGGGCGCTGCCGGTCCTGGTGGTGAAGCTCGCGGCGGGCGGCTTCGGGCTCGCGGTGATCGAGACGGTGCTCGCCAAGATGCGCATCTTCCGCGTGCCCGAGTTCCTCGCCACGGCGTTCATGCTGGGCGTGCTGGCGCTGCTCGTGCACCTGCTGCTCGGAGCTTAGCGAGGATGCATCCGCTCGCCACCCAGGTCGTCAACCTCTTCGCGAGCGCCCTGCTGCTGCTGTCCTTCGCGATGCTGGCGCAGCGCCGCATCGTGACCCTCATCAACCTGTTCGCGCTCCAGGGCCTCGCGCTCGTGGGCTCGACCGTGAGCGTCGCCTACGCCACCGGGCAGACGCACCTCTATTACTCGGCGGCGATCACCTTCGTGCTCAAGGTGATCGTGCTCCCCTACATCCTCCATCGCCTGATCCGCCGGCTGAACGTGAAGTGGGACATCGAGACACTCATCAACATCCCGACGATGATGCTGGTGGGGATCCTGCTCGTGATCTTCGCGTTCAACCTGGCGATCCCGATCGCGGAGTTCTCGAAGTCGGTGGCGCGCGGCACGCTCGGCATCGCGCTCGCCTGCGTGCTGCTCTCATTCCTGATGATGATCATGCGTTCCAAGGTGGTGCCGCAGGTGATCGGGTTCCTGTCGATGGAGAACGGGCTCTTCTTCGCGGCGACCAGCGCCACCTACGGCATGCCGATGGTGGTCGAGCTGGGCATCGCGCTCGACGTGCTGGTGGGCATGGTGATCCTGGGAGTCTTCATGTTCCAGATCCGCGAGCAATTCGACTCGCTCGACATGCACCACCTCGAGACGCTGAAGGAGGACTGATGCAAGGCCTCCTCGCTTTGCTCGGGATCCCGCTCGCGGGCGGGTTCTTCCTGTGGCTGCTGGGCGAGCGCGACAGCGCCCCCGAGGTGAACGCCGCCTTCAGCTTCACGACCTTCGCGGCGTCGATCGCGCTCGCGATGCAGGTGGTGGCCACGGGGCCGGTGCGCGTGATGGAGGAGCAGTTCTGCGTCGACGCGCTCAACGTCTTCCTCGTGGCGCTCACCGCCTTCGTGGCGTTCACCACGGCGCTTTTCTCGCGCCCCTACATGCGCACCGAGCGCGACCGCGGCCGCATGACACCGGGTCGCCTGCGCCTCTACCACAGCATGTACCAGGTGTTCACGTTCACCATGCTGCTGGCGCTCACCACCAACAACATGGGCATCCTGTGGGTGGCGATGGAGGCGGCGACCCTCGCCACCGTGCTGCTGGTCTCGGTGTACCGCACCGCGGCGAGCCTCGAGGCTGCGTGGAAGTATTTCATCCTGTGCGGCGTGGGAATCGCCCAGGCGCTCTTCGGCACGATCCTGCTGTACTTCGCCGCCGAGCGCGTGCTCGGGCCCGAAGGCAACGCGCTGCTGTGGACGCGCCTCGATCTGGTGAAGGACCAGCTCGAGCCCGCGATCATGTCGCTCGCGTTCGTTTTCCTGCTGGTCGGATACGGCACGAAGATCGGCCTCGTGCCGCTGCACAACTGGCTGCCCGACGCGCACGCCGAGGGGCCGACGCCGATCTCGGCGGTGCTCTCGGGGCTGCTGTTGAACGTCGCGCTCTACAGCGTGCTGCGCTGCAAGGTGCTCGCCGACGGGGCGCTCGACTCGCGCTTCGCCGGCAACATGATGATGGGCTTCGGACTCCTCTCGGTCGTGGTCGCGGCGTTCTTCCTGTCGAGGCAGCGCGACATCAAGCGCATGTTCGCCTACTCGTCGATCGAGCACATGGGGCTGATGACGTTCGCCTTCGGCATGGGCGGCCCGATCGCCAACTTCGCCGGGCTGCTGCACATGACGGTGCATTCGCTGGTGAAGAGCGGGATCTTCTTTGCCGTCGGCCACGCGACGCAGAGCGCGGGCACGCAGGTGATGGAAGAGATCCGCGGGCTCCTGAAGGTGAGCCCGACCGTGGGCTGGGGCCTGATGATCGGCACGCTCGCCATTCTCGGCATGCCGCCCTTCGGAGTCTTCGCGAGCGAGTTCCTGATCCTCACCACCGCCATGCGCGAGCATGCGTGGGCGACTCCCATCCTGCTGCTGGCACTCGGGGTCGCCTTCGCGGCGGTGTTCGCGCGCGTGCAGCCGATGGTGTTCGGCGATACGCCGCTCAAGCCCTTCAAGCACCAGCCGGCGCTCACGCCGGTGTTCATCCACATGGGGCTGGGGCTCATGCTCGGGCTCTACATTCCGCCCTACCTCGCCGCGTGGTACACGCAGGCCGCGAAGCTCCTTGGCTGACATGCGCATCCCCGGCATCCAGATCGATTTCAAACGCATGGCGGGAGCCGCGCCCGCGTCGCACGCGCGCGTCGACGCGACACAGTGGGCCGAGGCCGCGCGGCTCGTGCGCGAATCCTCGTTCCGGCTCGTGGCGCTGTGGGGAGCGGACAACCGCCCGCGCGACGGGACCTTCTCGGCATTCGCGGCCTATGCGGTGGAAGCCGGCCTGTGCGTGCTCGAGCTGGCGATCGCGCCCGCGCAGCCGGTCTATCCCGACATTTCCGGATTGTTTCCCGCCGCCGAGCGGATGCAGCGCGCGCTCCACGATCTTCTCGGTGTCGCCCCGGCGGAGAATGTCGTCGCGCCGGCGCAGGCCGCGGCCCAATCCGTTCGACCCTGGCTGCGCCATGGCGCCTGGCGCGCGGACGAGTTTCCGCTGCGCCACGATTTCGATGCATCTGCAAGACGCGAGAGCGCGCTCGACAACTATGCGTTCGTGCGCGTCGAAGGCGAAGGCGTCCACGAGATCCCGGTGGGGCCGATCCACGCGGGCGTCATCGAGCCCGGGCATTTCCGCTTCTCGGTGGTGGGCGAGAAGGTGCTGCGCCTCGAGGAGCGGCTCGGCTATGCGCACAAGGGCATCGACCGGCACTGGCGCGACTTTACCGTGGCGGACGGCTATCGGCTCGCCGGGCGAGTGTCCGGGGATTCGACCGTGGCCTATGCGTGGGCGTATGCGCAGGCGGCGGAGTCGCTGCTCGGCGTGACCGCGCCGGCGCGAGCGCTGTGGCTGCGCGCGCTGATGCTCGAACGCGAGCGCGTGGCAAACCACCTCGGCGACCTTGGAGCGCTCGGCAACGACGCGGCTTTCGGATTCGCGCTCGCGCAGTTCATGCGGATCAAGGAGGATTGGGTGCGCCTCAACGATCGCGTGTTCGGGCACCGCTTCCTGATGGATCGCATCGTGCCCGGCGGCGTGGCAGCGGACGCGAGCATCGGCCAGCTGGCCGAGATCGCGGGACAGGCGCGCAGCGTTGCCGCCGAGGCGCAGACCTTGAGGCAGATCTTCGACGAGCATTCGGGGCTGCAGGACCGATTCATCACGGCCGGGCGGGTGACGCCCGATCTCGCGCGGCGGCTGGGGCTCGTGGGGCTCGCGGGCCGCGCGAGCGGGCAGCCGTATGACCTGCGCGTCGATCACCCCTGCGAGCCCTATGGCGCCCTCGGCGTGCGCAAGATGGTCTACAAGGCCGGCGACGTCGCCGCTCGCGTGCATGGCCGCTTCGACGAGCTGTTCGAGTCCCTGCGCCTGCTGGAGGCGATCGTCGACGGGATGGTGCCGGGCGAGACGCGTGCCGACCTGCCTGCGCCGAAACCCGCAGCGTTCGGCATCGGTTGGGTCGAGGGCTGGCGCGGCGAGGTGATGGTGGCGCTGGAGGCGGGCGAAGGCGGACGCATTGCCGGCGGCCACGCCCACGACCCCTCGTGGCACAACTGGCCGCTGATCGAGCACGCGGTGATCGGAAACATCGTTCCCGACTTTCCGCTCATCAACAAGAGCTTCAACCTGAGCTATTCCGGGGTGGATGGCTGATGATTCCGATCCTCCTCAAGATCCTGAAGACCGGCGTCGTGAGCGAGCCCGCGCCTGCCACGCGCGAGGAGTGGCGCACCCGCGCCGCCACGATCGAGGCCGAAATCCTCGCGATCCTCGGGCGCGCGCTCGTGATCCGCCACGTGGACGCGGGATCGTGCAACGGCTGCGAGCTCGAGCTGCAGGCGCTCGACAACCCCTACTACAACATCGAGGGCCTGGGCATCCGCTTCGCGGCGAGCCCGCGCCACGCCGACATGCTGCTGGTGACGGGCCCGGTGTCGCGCAACATGGAGCGCGCGCTGCGCATCGCATACGACGCGATGCCGGATCCGAAGCTCGTCGTGGCGGTGGGAGACTGCGGGCGCGATGGCGGAATATTCGGCGCGGGCTACGCCACGTGCGGCGGAGTCTCGAAGGTGATCCCCGTGGATGTCACGGTCCCCGGCTGCCCGCCGCCGCCGATGGCGGTGCTCCAGGGCATTCTCACCGCGATCTCGTCCCGCGCCGGTTGAGGAAAACCGCTCCATAGTTCGGAAGCGTACAGTGGAGGACCCGGCTGCCCTCCCCATGCCAGCGCTGACCTCAACCAGGATCGAAGAGCTGCTCGCCGCCGCGAAGAGGCGCCCCGAGCTCGAGTCGCTCGAATGGGGCGAGGAGGAGGACGGCTTCGACGAGCCGCCGGATGCGCCCGGGCGCGAGTTGCGCACCATCGCGCACTTGGTCGAAAGCGATCCGAAGACCTACGACGAGCGCCGCATCCGCATCCGCAACCGCTACATCGGCATTCGCTTCGAGGGCGTCGCCCGCTCCGCGGCGGACCTCGAAGATCCGGTGCGCGTGATCCGCGCCGCGCGCCTCGCGTTCGCCGAGGACGCCAGGGAAACATCCCTCGAGCTGCTCGAGCTCGCCATCGAGCAGAACCCCCACGGCGAGCCGCTCTGGCTCGCGGAGCTCGAGATCGCTTTCCTGCAGCGCGATGCCGAGCTCTTCGTGCACTCGGCGCGCGCCTTCCACGCCGCGCATCCGGCAAGCAAGGCATGGGTCGAGATCCTGCGGCTCGGGCGCAGCATCGCGCCGAACGAGACGCTCTTCGGCGGCAGCAGCACGGCCCGGGCGCAGGACCACTACGGCCCCTGGCCCGACATGCCCAACTGGATCCAGGCTTCCTGGGACTTGACCGCCGAAGTGATGGCCGCGGACTTCCATCTCGCGATGACGCGGCTGCGGGAAGACCCTCCGGAGGCCGAACGCGATGGCTCCTAGCGCCAAGGGCTCGGTTCCCGCGTTCGCCCAGGCGCCCAACCGGGCGCACTACGAGAAGGCGTACGAGGATCTCAAGTCCGCGTTCTCGAATCTCTCCCCGCAAGCCTTCGCGCAGCGCTTCATCGACCTGGAAGCGCAGCTCGATGCCGGCATGATCGAGGTGAAGACCGCCATGCTCACCTCGGGGCTCTTCTCCAGCGACGACGAGCAGGTGCTCGGCTCGTGGATCTACGAGCAGCACGCGAACCTGTGGCATCTCGGGGCGCTGGTGTCCAACATCTGCGCGCGCGACACTGGCGTGGAAGCGTCGCGCATCCGGTTGCTTCTCGCGCTCACGTTCCTGCACTGCGGGGAAAGCGTGAAATGGGAGCTGATGGTCGGGCGCAAGGTGCGGCGCGACTACAAGCTCGCGCACGCGCTCATGCAGCTCGCGATCGACCAGGGCCTGCACCGCGAGCCCAACGCGCTCGTCGTGGATGGGCTGCAGCGCAGCGCAAGCGTCGAGCACCTGTACCTGCGCGCCGCGCTGCTCGACCGGTTCACGAGCGGCAACCTCACCCGGCAGCAGATCGAGGTGCTCGACGCGTGGTTGTGGGAGTGGGCGCCGGCGATGGTCTCGAGCGCCCGCTACCCCGGCGGGATGGCGCTGCGCCTCGACCTCGATTCCGACGCCGGGATGCGGTATGGCCGGCGCAAGACCGAGGGGCGCAGCCTCTACCTGGCGCTCGCCCCGCTCGAGGAGTGCCGCAAGGCGATCATCCAGGAATTGCACCATGGGCGAGTCGTCCCCACGCGCGGGCGGGCGGCGCTCATTCGGCTCGAGTCCCACGTCGCGGTATTGATCGCGCTTCGCCAGATGTTCGCCGGCTGCGGAAGCGAGGGGATGCCGCGCGCCATGCGCCAGCAAGTCGCCGGCACGCCGCTGGACCTGCACGTGGGCATGGCCGAGATCGCGCGCTCCCTGGGCCCCGGGCAGTCGGAACCCCTGTCGATCGTTCCGATGAACGCGCCCGTGTCGTCGCAGCCGAATCTGGACGCGGTGTACGACCGGCCGCGTCGCATCGCCACGCTCCAGAACGCGAGCGCCACCGGCTTTCTCATCGAGCTTGCGCAGAAGGACGCGGCCAATGTGGTCGTCGGGGAGCTCGTGGGGCTGCGGATGAACGCGGGCGAGTCCGCGCTCGTGGCGCGTGTCGTGCGGCGCGTGCACGACCAGGCGGCGAGTGGCGTGCAGCTCGGGTTGCAGTTGCTGTCGGACCCGAGCAAGCCGGTGAAGCTCACGGCGCTGAAGGCCGAAGGCGGCGCGGAGGAATCCTTCATCTTCGTGCCCGGGCCGGACAGCTCCGGGCGCTTCGATTCGTTCGCGATCCCCTTCCGGGCGCTGAAACCGGATGCGCGCTACGAGGTGCGCGCCGCGGGCAACGTCTACTCGCTCACGTTCAATCACGTTCGCCGCCGCGGGCGCGGCTGGGCGCTCGCGGGATTCGAGGTGCTGGAGGCGCGGCGCCAGGGATGAATCGCCGGGCATCGCGGGTCGGCGCGAACGTCGAGCGCCGGCCGGCACCGATTCGATGTCCGGAAATGGCGAGGCGATCGCGGCCGGCGCGCGGATCATGGGTCCTTCCTCCCTGGTGAAGGACGACTCCCATGACCTTTCGAATCTCCGGCCTCGACCCCGCGCAGTTCGCGCCCCTGATGGCGATGAGCGATGAAGAGCTCGCCCGCCACCGCGCGCGCCGCGAGATCGCCACGGGCTTTCCCGGCTACCCGTGTCGCGTGACGCTCGACGATGCGCAGCCGGGCGAGCACCTGATCCTGCTCCACTTCAAGCACCTTGCGGTCGATTCACCCTATCGCTCCAGCCACGCGATCTTCGTTCGCGCGAACGCCACGGCGAAATTCGACGGCGTCGACGAGGTTGCGCCCGCGTTGGCCCGGCGCCTGTTGTCGGTGCGGGGATTCGATGGCGACGCGATGATGGTGTCGGGCGAGCTCGTGGACGGGGCGAACCTCGCGGCGCACATCGCGGCGCAATTCGAGGATCCGCGTGTGGCGTATCTGCACGCCCACTATGCGCGGCGCGGATGCTTCGCTGCGCGAATCGACCGCGCTGGATCGCTCAGCTCGTGAGCCGGCGGATTTCGGCCAGCCGCATCGCGGCCGCGGTGCGATTCGAAACGCCCAGCTTCGCGTAGGCGTTCTCCAGGTGCTTGTGCACGGTGCGCACGCTGCTCCCCAGCGCGATTGCCACCTGCTTGTCGCTTTTTCCGGCCGCCACCCAGCGCAGCACCTCCTCCTCGCGCGGCGTGAGGCGTGCTCCCGCCGCGACCTCCGGTTGCGGCGGAGCAGCGGTCCATGAGGCGAAGCGATAGAGGTTGGCGAGCGCCGGGCGCATCGCATCGAGCAGGGCGCATTCGCGATCGTCGAAGTCGCGACCGCGGCGGTTGAGCACGTAGCTCATCACCAGCCCCGAGCTCGCGACCACCGGCACGGCGACGACGTGGTCGATCCCGATGCGCCGGTAGTAGTCGCTGAACAGCTCGCCACGCCGGAACAGCGCGCCGTCCGCGCAATCGGAGATGCGCTGCGCGCCGCCCTCGGCATGGGTCGAGTGATAGCGCACCAGCGGGTGGGTCTTGATCAGCCGGTTGAAGCAGGCCTGGTCCTCGGCGCAGATCGCGTCGCCGGGAAAGGCCACCACGCGCCGCATTCCCGCCTGCAGGTCGCAGATGCTGAGGGTCGTGAGCTCGGAATCCACCAGCCGCGGCAGGCCCTGGACCACCGTGCGCACGAGCTCATCGGGCCGCCCGATCGCGGTCACGTCGAGCATGAACTCGAGGGCCTTCCTGACGCTGGGGACGGGCATGCGGACCATGGCAGGCCTTCGGGCGCGTACGCAATCTTGCGTATTTCAGCGCGCCAAGCGCGAGCCTAGTCTTGGCGGCACCGGGCTGCAAGCACGCGGCCCTCGAGACGGGAGACCACGATGGCGATCGATCAGGACAAATTGAACGACCTGCTGGGAAAATTCGTCGCCGATTTCGGCGCCACTTTCCACGCGGGCATGGTGGTGATCGGCGAGAAGCTCGGGCTCTACAAGGCGCTCGCGAAGAAGCCGATGACTTCGAAGGAGCTCGCGGCGGCGACCGGCACCGACGAGCGTTACGTGCGCGAGTGGCTCTCCTCGCAGGCGGCGGGAGGGTATGTGAACTACAACCCGCTCACGCGCGCCTTCAGCCTCTCGGAGGAGCAGGCGTTCGCGCTCGCCGAGGAAGGCGGGCCCGCATACCTGCCCGGCGCGTTCGAGCTGGCGCTGTCCGCGTTGAAGGCCGTTCCGCGCATCACCGAGGCATTCAAGACGGGAGCGGGCGTCGGCTGGCACGAACATGACCCGGGGCTGTTTCGCGGCACCGAGCGCTTCTTCCGCCCCGGCTACGTCGCCAACCTCGTCTCCGCGTGGATCCCCGCGCTCGAAGGCGTCGAGGCGAAATTGCGCAAGGGCGCCAAAGTCGCCGACGTAGGCTGCGGGCACGGCGCCTCCACCATCCTCATGGCGCAGGCGTATCCCAACTCGCAGTTCGTCGGCTTCGACTATCACGCGCCGTCGATCGAGCAGGCGCGCAAGTCGGCGAAGGCGGCGGGCTTCACCAACGGGCGCCTCAAGTTCGAGGTGGCCGAGGCGAAGGATTTTCCCGGCAGCGACTACGACTTCGTCGCGGTATTCGACTGCCTGCACGACATGGGAGACCCCGCGGGCGCATCGCGGCATGTGCGCCAGTCGCTCAAGAGGGACGGCACCTGGATGATCGTCGAGCCTTTCGCCAACGACGATCTCGAGGCCAACCTCAATCCGGTCGGGCGCATCTTCTACTCCGCCTCGACGCTCATCTGCACGCCGGCTTCGCGCGCGCAGGAGGGTGCCGCATGCCTCGGCGCACAGGCCGGCGAGTGCAATCTCAAGGAAGTCGTTTCCCGCGGCGGGTTCACCAGGTTTCGCCGCGCCACGCAGACCCCGTTCAACATGATCTTCGAAGCCCGCCCCTGAAAGGAGCCATCCCATGAGAGTCAATATCCATTCCATTGCCGCGCTGATGACCATCTCGCTTTTCGCGATGCCGGTGGCCGAAGCGCAAGCCACATCGCTCGACGGCCGGGTGTTCATCGCCGATGCCGGCGAGAAAGGCAAGGCCGCCGACGAGAAGAACGACGTCATCACCTTCCACGCCGGCAAGTTCCATTCGAGCGCCTGCGACCAGTACGGCTTCAACAAGGGCGACTACAAGGCGTCGCCTTCGGGAGATGCGGTCGCGTTCGAGGCCGAGACGCAAAGCGAGAAGGACGGGCGCCTGGTGTGGAGGGGCACGGTGCGCGGCGATGTGATCGAAGGCACCTTCGTCCACTATCGCAAGCCGTCATTCCTCAAGTCCAACCCCGAGCCGGTCGAGCATTGGTTCAAGGGGCGGGTCAAGAGCTGAGCGCGGTGCCGTGCTCTCGTCATGACGCGTCTGCGGGAAGCGGATTGCGTGTTGCGAGAGCACGGCTTGCGCACGCCATGGCGAGAGCGACGACGGCCAGAATCGCCGCGACGGCGAACGTGATCCGCATGCCGGTGGCAACCGCTTCGGGACCGGCCGTCGTGATGTCGGCCGTCGCCGATGCGTGCGCGAACACGGCGCCCATGACCGATGCGCCGGTGATGAGCCCGAGATTGCGCGCCAGGTTGAGCATGCCGGACATGACGCCCCGCCGGTCGGCGCGGACATCCGTCATGACGGAGGTGTTGTTGGCCGTCTGGAAGAGCGCATAGCCGACGGTGATGACGACCATCGGGGCGATGTAGCCGGGGATGCCGAGCGTTGCCGGCATCATGGACAGAGCGAAGGAACCGGCTGCCATTGCGATGAGCCCCAGGGTGGTCATGCGCTGTGGGCCAAAACGGTCCGCGATCCGCCCGGCCGGAACACCCGTCATCGCGACGACCAGCGGCCCGACCGACAAGACGAGCCCGGCGAGCGCCGCGTCGAGCCCGAGCGCCCGCGAGAGATAGAACGGCCCCACCACCAGCGTCGCCATCATCACCGTCGAGACGAGCGCGCTCATGGCGAGGCTCGCGCCCAGCAGCGGATCGCGGAACATCGCCAATCGGACCAGGGGCGATGCGGCTCGCGACTCGGCGAGCACGAAGAGGCCGGCTGCGAAGACGGCAGCGAGCAGCAGCGACATGTTGAGCGCGCCGAAACTGCCGCGCCCGATCGTCATGGCGAGGGCATAAGCCGCCAGCGTCAGGGCAAGCAGCAGCGTGCCGGCTTTGTCGAAGCCGGCCCGATCGGCCTTCGGCCCGCCGCGATCGACGGGCAGGGAGCGATAGGCGAGAAGAAACGTCACGATACCCAGCGGCACGTTGACGAGAAAGAGGGCGCGCCACCCGGGCCCGGCGATCAGAACGCCGCCGAGCGCGGGGCCGAGGGCGGTGCCGATCGCGGACATCGTTCCCAGCAAGCCCATCGCACTCCCGGTCCGCGCCTTCGGCACCGTGTCGCCGATGAACGCCATGGTGAGCGCCATCATGATCGCCGCTCCCAGGCCCTGTGCCGCCCGCGCGGCAACCAGCAGCCCGAGCGTGGGCGCGAAACCGCACAGGGCCGAGGACATCGTGAACAGGATGATTCCGGCCAGCAGCAGCCGCCGGCGGCCGGTGATGTCGCCGAGCCGTCCGACGCTGACGATCAGCGTGGTGATGGCGAGCAGATACGCGAGCACGACCCACTGGACTTGCTGGAACGAGGCGTTGAATGCCTGTGCCAACGTGGGCAAGCCGACGTTGGCGATGCTGCTGCCGAGCGAGGACAGCAGCATGGAGAGGGAAAGGCTGGCAAGGGTCCAGCGGAGCGGGGATTTCGACATGCAGGAACTGTAGCGCCTTGCCTGGCATGGCGGAAGGCGCACTGTTTGCACTTTATTCGTGCGTTTGACGCCACGCCACGATCGAACTGCGCTATGGTCGACGGATGTCGACACCCGATCTCAACCTGCTTGTCACCCTCGACGTGTTGCTCGCGGAAGGCAGCGTCGCGCGCGCCGCCCGCCGGTTGCGGCTCAGCCCGTCGGCGATGAGCCGGGCGCTGGCGCGATTGCGCGAGACGACCGGCGATCCGCTGTTGGTCCGGGCCGGGCGCGGTCTCGTTCCCACGCCGCGAGCGCTCGCGCTCCGGGAGCGGGTCGGACAGCTCGTCGACGATGGCCGGGCGGTCCTGCGCCCGGCCGAAAAGCTCAGCCTTGCGCAACTCGCCCGAACGTTCACGCTGCGCGCGAGCGAGGGCTTCGTCGAGAACTTCGGACCGAAGCTCATTGCGCGCGTCGGCGAGGAGGCTCCCGGCGTGCGTCTGCGCTTCGTACAGAAGCCGGACAAGGACAGCGCGCCGCTTCGCGACGGGGCCGTCGACCTGGAGACCGGCGTGGTGGGGAAGACGACCGCTCCGGAGCTACGCGTGCGCGCATTGTTCCGCGACCGTTTCGTCGGGGTGGTGCGCATGGGGCACTCGCTGACCAAGGGCAAGGTCTCTGCCTCGCGTTACGCGGCCGGCAGGCATATCGGAGTCTCGCGACGCGGTCTCGACCGGGGGCCGATCGATGAAGCCCTCGATCCATTGGGGTTGAAACGGCAGATCGTCACGATCGTCGGGGGCTTTTCGACCGCGCTCGCCCTCGCCCGCGCCTGCGACCTGATCGCCAGCGTCCCCGAACGGCACAGCGGCAACTTGCGTACCGGAATGCACACTTTTTCCCTTCCGGTCCGTGTACCGGAGATCACCGTGTCGATGCTCTGGCACCCGCGGCTCGATGCCGACCCGGCGCATCGCTGGCTGCGCGAGTGTGTCCGGGATGCTTGCGCCCCGCCACGGGGCGGATGAGCGGATGCGGCACCGGAATCAGCGGCCGTGTTCACGCCGGCTTCCCCAGCGCGAGCGTGGCTCCGGTCGGATCGGTGAAGATGCTCATCGTGCCGACACCCGGTATCTCGGTCACGTCGCGCACGATGGTGGCGCCGAGCGACTTCGCCTTCTTCGTCCGACATCGGTGGTATTGAGCTCGACATGCACAAAGGCATTTCCCATCGCGGCCTCCATTCGGGTTGAGAGTGGAACATTGACGGCGCGCCTCGATCAAACCGCCCCGGGATCCCTCATCCCGTCCAGGAGACACCGCCATGCGCTGCGACAGTTGCGGTAACGATTACGACAAGGCCTTCCAGGTCACGATGGGCGCAAAGACCCACACGTTCGACAGCTTCGAGTGCGCGATCCACAAGCTCGCGCCGGCCTGCGAGCATTGCGGCGTGCGCATCATGGGCCACGGCCTGGAGAAAGCGGGGCGGATGTTCTGCTGCGACCATTGCGCCGAGGAAAAGGGCGTCACCGGGCTGCGCGATCGCATCTGACGGGGCTTCGCGGCACCCCTCAAGTTCCGCGGCCCGCGACCGATAGGCTCTTGGAGGGCAGGCATCCACTGGTCGAACGACGTTCGGCGTGGGGCGCCCCCGGCGATCGCCGCCAGAGAGCCCGATTTGAAGACCTGCCCGACCCCGAGCCGCCGCTCTCAGCCCCTGCGGCGCGCGCTGCTGCTGGCCCTGCTGCTCGTGCAGGGTGCCGCCCATGCGGAAACGGACCTCACGACCCTTCCGCTCGAGACACTCCTCGGGATGCGCGTGATCGCCGCCTCGAGCTACGAGCAGACGGTCGCGGAAGCGCCCTCGGCGGTCTCCGTGATCACCGCCGACGACATCCGCAAGCGGGGATTGCGCACGATCGCGGAGGCGCTGCAAACGCTTCCCGGCATCTATCTCACGAGCGACCTCAGCTACACCTACCTCGGCTCGCGCGGCTTCAACCGCATCGGCGACTACAACAGCCGCTTCCAGCTCACCGTGAACGGGCTTCGCACCAACGACGCCGTGTTCGACATGGCCTACCTCGGAAGCGAATTTCCGCTCGACATGGCGCTGATCCAGCGCATCGAGTTCGCCCCGGGCCCCGGTTCCTCGATTTACGGCAGCAACGCGATGCTGGGCGTCATCAACATCGTCACGCGCACCGGCGCCGAGCTGAGCGGGTTGCGGGTCGCGATCGCCGCCGGCAGCGACAACCAGCGCGAGCTCGCGGTGAGCTTCGGCCAGCGCTATGCGAACGGGCTGGAAGTGCTCGCCTCGGTCTCGGGACTGCGCAGCGACGGCCAGGACCTTCATTTCCCCGCATTCGCCGCTCCCGAAACCCGCAACGGTCTCGCGTCCGGCCAGAACGGCGAGAGCTATCGCCGCGGCTACCTGCGCGCGACCTACGAAGGCTTCGACTTCGAGGTCTTCGGGAGCCGCCGCGACAAGTCCGTGCCGAGCATCTACGCCGGCAGCGATTTCGTCAGCAACGACACCCGCATCATCGACAGCCTCGGGTTCGCGGCAGTCCGCTACCAGCGCGAGATCGCGGCCGATACGCGCCTGGAAGCGCGCCTGAACGCCGGCGGCTACGACTACACCGGCGTCTACCCGTTCCTGGGGCCCATCGCCTACCGCGACGACGCATACGGGCGCTGGCATGGCGGCGAGCTGCGCGTGGTGAGCTCGCACTGGAAGGGTCACAAGCTGGTCGCGGGAGTGGAGTTCCAGAGCGACACGCGGCTCGACCAGCGCAACGCCAGTCCCGAGGTCGTCTATCTCGATCGCCACGACAGCGGGAACCGCAGCGCCGCGTATATCCAGGACGAAATGAGCATCCGCGCGGGCTGGCTGCTCAGCGCGGGCGTGCGCTTCGATCGCGCCTATGCGTTCAAGTCGAGCACCAGTCCGCGCCTCGGGCTGGTCGGCGAGATCGCGCCCGGCACGACGCTCAAGCTGCTGTACGGATCGGCGTTTCGCACGCCCGATGCGCACGAGCTCTACTACCAGACCAACATATTCGTCCCGAACGCGACGCTGAAGTCGGAACATTCCCGCTCCACCGAGGCCGTTGTCGAGCAACAGCTCGGCGAGCGACTGAGCTGGAGGGCGTCGCTCTTCCACTACCGCTTCCAGGACCTGATCGGGCAGGTCGTGGAGAACGATGCGTTCGTGTTTCGCAACCAGGGTTCCGTCACCGGCCACGGGGTCGAGCTTTCGCTCACCGCGCTGCTGCCCGCCGGGGCGCGGGCGAACGCCTCCGCGTCCCTTCCCTACGTTCGGCAGGACGGGCAGCGCGTCACCAACTCGCCGCGATACACGGCCACGCTCGCGCTCGAGGCGCCGCTGGCGGGCTCGGGTATCCATGGGGCGACCAGCGTCATCGCGGTCGGGCCGCGCCTCGATCGTGATCGCGAACCGGTGCCCCTGTCCGTGCTCACGAACCTCGTGTTCACGACCCAGGCGCCGTGGCATGGCGCGACCTTCTCGCTCGCGTTCTACAACCTCTTCGATCGCCGCAACATGGAGCCGGTGAGCGCGTATTTCCTGCCGACGCAGGTTCCCGGACTGGGTCGCGTCGTGCGCCTGGGAGCCGAATGGCGCTATTGACGCATCGCGGCGTCGCGATCGCGCTGCTGGCGCTCTGCGCGGCGGCGCACGCCGAGCCGCTCTCGGACGCGGACCTGAAGATCGCCTTCGCCTACAACTTCATCGTGCTGGCGACGTGGCCCGCGGAAACCCCGCCCGTGCTGCGCTTCTGCGTGGCCGGCGCCGCGGCGGGGTCGAAGGTCTTCCACGTGCTCGGGGGCAAGGCGGCGCTCGAGCGCACGCTCTCCGTGGCGAACATCGCGTCGCCCGAGCGCGCGGTCGACTGCCAGGTGCTCTACGTCGCTCCCGCCGAATCGGGGCGCCTCGAGACGTGGCTCGCGGCCGTGGCCGGGCGCCCGACGCTCACGATCAGCGAGGAAGCGCAGTTCCGGGGCGCGGTGGTGAACCTGCGCAACCTCGACGGGCGGATCGTCTTCGACGTGGATACCCGCGCCGCGGCAAACGCGCGCATCGTGCTCAGCTCGCAGCTGATCAAGCTCGCGGCCTCGCGGCAATGAGGCGCAAAACCATGAACGGCCTCGTGGAGCGGATGCGCGACCTGTCCATCAAGACGAAGCTCGGGCTGATCGTGCTCTCCACCACGGCGGCGAGCCTTGTCGTGATCGCCGCGGTGCTGGCGACCGGCGAATTCCTGCGCTACCGCGGCGATACCGCCTCGGTGCTTCTTGCCCAGGCGCAGATGACGGCGATCAACGCCTCCGCGGCCCTCGCGTTCCGCGACGCCAACTCCGCGCGGCAGACCCTCTCGGCGCTGCGCACGGCGGCCGCGATCCAGGGCGCGCAGATCTACGATTCGCGCGGCGTGCTGTTCGCATCGTTCAAGCGACCGGGATCGGAGCTCGAGCCCGCATTGCAGGATACCGAGCTCACGGCACCGAAAGTGGGCGTCACCCGCGTCACCATCGACCGTCCGATCGAGTTCTCGGAATCCCGCATCGGGTTCGTGCGCATCGAGGCCGACTTCAGCGAGTACCTGTACAAGAACGCGCTTCGCTTCGGGATCGCATTGCTGGTCGCCACCGTCGGCGCGCTAGCGGCCGCGCTGGCGCTCGTGGTGCCGCTGCGCAACACCGTGACGGGGCCGATCGAATCCCTCGCGGGCCTGTTCACCCGGGTGCGCCGCGACCACGATTTCTCCCTGCGCGCGACGGTTTCGGGACGCGACGAATTGGGCTCGCTCGGCGAGAGCTTCAACGCGATGCTCGGCGTGATCGAGCAGCGCGACAAGCACCTCGCGCTCGAGCGCGACCTGGTGCATGCGATCCTCGACACGACCGACGCCTCGATCCTGGTCGTCGATGCCGCCTCGCGCGTCGTGGAGGCCAACGGCGCTTTCCTGCGCGCCGCAGGCTGGCCGGTGCAGGCCTGCATCGGCATGCTGGTGTGGGACGCCGCGGGAGTGGCCGATGGCGCTTCCTTCCGCACCAGCCTCGAGCGCGGCGAGGAATTCGAGGCCGTGCTCAATCCGACGCACGGCGAGCCGCGCGACTTCGTCTGGCGCTCCTCGCGCAACTCGGCCGTGGGCAGCGGTTCCGAGCTCACGGTGGTGACCGGCATCGACATCACCGAGCGCAAGCGCGTCGAGGCCACGCTGCGCCAGGCGATGGAAGCCGCCGAGGCGAGCAGCCTCGCCAAGTCGCGCTTCGTCGCGAACATGAGCCACGAGATTCGCACGCCGATGAACGGCATCCTCGGCATGGCGTACGTGCTGCAGGATTCCAAGGTCGACGAAACGCAGCGCCATTCGCTCGCGACGATCATCGCCTCGGGCGAGGCGCTGCTGCGCATCCTCAACGATATCCTCGATTTCTCCAAGATCGAGGCCGGCCACCTCGAGATCGTGCGCGGCGCGTTCGCGCTGCACGACGACATCGAGGACGTCGTCCAGGTCTTCGCGGCCGAGGGGCGCGCCAAGGGGCTCGCGTTGCGGCTCGCATTCGAGCCCTCGGTGCCGCCGGCCGCGATCGGCGACTCCCTGCGCGTGCGCCAGGTGCTCTCGAACCTGCTCGGCAACGCCATCAAGTTCACCCATGCGGGGGTAGTCACGGTGCACGTCGAAAGAAGGCCGTCGACCCGCGAGGGCTACTTCGACCTGCATGTCTCGGTGACGGACACCGGAGTGGGCGTGAACGCGGAGGCGCAAGCGCGAATCTTCGACGCCTTCACGCAGGCCGATTCCACGACGCAGCGCGAGCACGGCGGAACCGGGCTCGGCCTGTCGATCTCGCGCCAGCTGCTCGAGATGATGGGCGGCGAGCTCGGCATGTCGAGCGCCCCGGCCGGGGGAAGCGTCTTCTGGTTCACGGTTCCCCTCGGCGAGGCGCCATCGCTTGCGTCGCCGCGCCTCGATACCCGGCTCGGGCTGCGCGTGCTGCTCGTCGACAACGACTCCGCGCCCCGGCAATTCGAGATTCAACGCATGCTCTCGTGGGGCGTGACCGTGGACGTCGCCACGAATGCCGAAGAGGCGATCGCACGCCTGTCGAGCGCATTGCCGGCCCACGCCTACGATGCGCTGATCCTGGACGACGCGCTGCACGGGGGATGGGAGCGGCTGCTGGTCGACATGGATGGCGTGCCGCACGCGGCCACGGTCCCGGTGGTGCTGCTGGGCTCCGGCGCGACACCCGCATCCGGAGGCGATTTCCGGCAGCGCATAGCGATCGAGATCCCGAAGCCGGTGAAGAGCTCGGTGCTCTACAACTTCCTGCTCGCGCGCAGCAGCGTCGCGACGCCACGCGTGGACAAGAGCACCGGCGGGCAATTCGACGCGAGCGTCCTCCTGGTCGAGGACAACCCGGTGAACGTCGAGGTCGCGCGCGCCATGCTGAAACACTCCGGCTGCCGCGTCACGGTCGCCATGACCGGGCGCGATGCGCTCGCGGCGATGGAGGCCGCGCGCTTCGACCTGGTGCTGATGGACTGCCAGCTCCCCGGGCTCGATGGCTACGAAGTCACGCGCATCATTCGCCGCCGCGAGCTGAACGAGGGTGGTCACCAGCGCATCGTCGCGGTGACGGCGCATGCGCTCACCGGCGACCGCGAGGTCTGCCTCGCCGCGGGCATGGACGACTACCTGGCCAAGCCGTTCTCGCCGCTGCAGATGCGCGCGATGCTGCTCGCCAACCTCGCCGGCTCGAGTGTCGCGGCGCCGGTCGCTCCGCCTGCTGCGCCGCCTGTCGTGCCGGCCGCCGCTTCGCGCGGGCAGGTGCACTGCGCCGAGACGTTCGCGGCGCTGCTGCGGATGGAAGCCGAAGGCAATCCCGGAATGGTCGGCCGATTGCTGGGGCACTTCGAGGAGCAGGCGCGCGCCGCGAGGGCTTCGCTCGATGCGCCGAGCGCGGGCGCGAACATCACCGCGATCGCCGAGGCGATGCACGGCTTCCGGTCGACGGCCGCGCACCTGGGCGGCGAGCGGCTGGCGCGCCTATGCCAGGAGATCGAGCGCACATGCGTCGACAATGACGTTTCGCAGGTGCGCGCCGCCGCGGAGAGCTTCGACATCGAGGTGGCGGGTCTGCGGCTGGCACTCGCACGCCTGCGACCTGGCGTGAGCGCCGCGGCCTTGCCGCTGCCGATTCCGGCGCCGACGCCGATTGCGACCCCCGCGCTGAAGGTGCTGATCGTCGACGACAACGCCGACGATCGCCTGCTGATGAAGTACGCGCTGCGCAACAGCGGCTTCGAAGTGCTGGAGGCGGGGGATGCCACCGAAGGGCTTCGGATCGCGCAGGCCGAGCAGCCCGATCTCGTGCTCCTCGATCGCAGGCTCGGGCCGCAAAACGGAATCAAATTCGTGCCCGCATTCAACCGCGCCGGCGCGGCCGGCCCGATCGCGGTAATCATCGTGACCGGCGCAGTCTACCCGGCGGTCGAGGCCGAGGCGCGTGCCGCGGGAGCCATCGCGATGCTCGAGAAGACGCCGCGCTGGGTCGACTTGCCGGGAACGATCAGGACGATCCTCGCCGGCCCGCCGATCGCGGCGTGAGCGTCCGCCCTCAACCTAGAGAAGATCGAGCAGGTCCAGTTGCCCGAGCAGGGTAACGCGGTCGTAATAGTCCTTGTAGCGGACGATCTTGCCGCCTTCCACGTCGGCAACGGAACATCCCCGGCGCCTGAAGCGCTTGCCGTTCGGCTCCTTGCCGCGGAAAGTCCGCTGGAACGTGCCGGAAGAATCCCATTCGACCACGACGATGGGCCCGGCGGACGTGACGCGATCCACCTCGGCGCGCCAATCGGGAAAGGCCGCGACGAACTCCCGCAGGCCCGCGACGATCGGACCCGGGCCGCGATGCAGCGTTTCGGCGGCGATGCTCACCCACTCGCAATGCTCGGCGATGGCACCCGCCGCTCGTGCATAGTCGCGGGCGTTCAACGCGTCGAACATGCCCTTGACGATGCCTTCCGGCGAGAGGTCGGTCATTTGTCGCGCCACGCGATGACCGCCGATGCCCGTCGCTCGAGCTCCTGCCACAGGCCCTCCGGTTTTCTGCCGAACACGATCGCTGCGTCGGCGCGAACCAGGTGCCAGCCGCCCCGTGCGACCTCGTCCTCGAGCTGCCCGGGCGCCCACGCCGCATGGCCCGCGAACACACGCACGCCTTCGGGCGAAGGGTCGCGCGCCAGCAGCGCGCGCAGCACGTCGGCGCTCGAGCTCATGTAAATGCCATCGAGCACCTCGATCGCATCCGCGGGGGGAGTGGCCGCACGAAATACCGCGATCATCTCCGCTCTGCTGACCGGACCGCCGAGGAAGAGCTTCTCCGCGCGCGAGCGCAACCGCTCGATGTCGGGAAATACGCTCGCGAGCGTGACATCGGTCGGGCGATTGAGGATCACGCCCACGGGCGCGGGGCCGCCATAGCTCGTGACCAGCACCACGGAGTCGCGGAAGAAGGGGGCGCCCGAGTCCTTCGGGGCGACCAGCAGGATCGACTTCATCGGCGCGCCGTCCCCGCCGGGGACCGGCAAGGCGAAGCCGAGAAGCAGCAGCAGGGAAATGAATCGAGCCACGCAAAGCCCCGGGGAGAGACCCTGTGAGGGCTATTGTTGCATGGTTGCCTCTCCCCGGCCCTCTTCCGGGGAGAGGGAGTCTATGCGGCGGCCGCTACCGGCACTTTCTCGAGCGCCGTATCGACCGCCGCGTCCACGTCCTTCACCCAGCGGAACTCGAGCTGCTCGCGTGCATCCGCGGGAATCTCCTCGAGATCGCGGCGATTGCGCTCCGGCAGCATGACGGTCTTGATGCCGGCGCGCAGGGCCGCCAGCACCTTTTCCTTCACGCCACCGATCGGCAGCACCAGCCCGCGAAGGCTGATCTCGCCGGTCATCGCCACGTCGCTTCGCACCGGGCGACCGGTGAGCAGCGAGGAAAGCGCGACGAACATCGCGACCCCGGCGCTCGGGCCGTCCTTCGGAGTGGCCCCCGCGGGAACGTGGATGTGGATATCCGACTTGTCGAGCACTTCGGGCGCGATGCCGAGTTGCGCCGAGCGCGCCTTCACCAGCGACAGCGCCGCCTGCGCGCTTTCCTTCATCACGTCGCCGAGCTGCCCGGTGAGGATGAGCTTGCCGTTGCCGGGCATGCGCGCGGCCTCGATGAACAATATGTCGCCGCCCACCGGGGTCCACGCGAGCCCCGTCGCAACGCCCGGAATCGCCCGCCCCATCGCGACCTCGGCTTCGTAGCGCAGCGGTCCGAGGATCGTCGCGAGGTCGGCCACGCCGATCTTCATCCGCTGCAGCGTGCCCTCGGCCACGCGCGCCGCGACATAGCGGATCACGTTGCCGAGCTCGCGCTCGAGGTTGCGCACGCCCGCTTCGCGCGTGTAGTCGTTGATGATCGCCATCAACGCGTCGTCGCCCACATCGACCTGCTCGGCGCACAGCCCGGCCGAGGCGAGCTGGCGGGCCACCAGGTAGCGCCGGGCGATCTGGAGCTTTTCCTGCGCGGTGTAGCCCGGCAGCTGGATCACTTCCATGCGATCGCGCAGCGGGCCCGGGATCGTGTCGAGCACGTTGGCGGTGGCGATGAACATCACGCGCGACAAGTCGTACGGCACGCCGAGATAGTTGTCGCGGAACGTGGAGTTCTGCTCGGGATCGAGCACTTCCAGCATCGCCGAGGCGGGGTCTCCGTGGAAGCCGCCCGCGCCGAGCTTGTCGATCTCGTCCAACATCAGCACGGCGTTGCGCGTTCCCGCCTTCTTCAGGCTCTGGATGATGGTGCCCGGCAGCGAGCCGATGTAGGTGCGGCGGTGGCCGCGGATCTCGGCCTCGTCGTGCACGCCGCCCAGGCTCACGCGCGCGAACTTGCGCCCGGTCGCCCGGGCGATGCTCTGCCCGAGGGAAGTCTTGCCCACGCCGGGAGGCCCGACGAAGCACAGGATCGGGCTCTTCCCCGTGGGGTTGAGCTTGCGCACCGCGAGGTACTCGAGGATGCGGCGCTTGATCTTCTCCAGGCCGTAGTGGTCCTCGTCGAGGATGCGGCGCGCCTCGGCGATGTCGATCGCGGTTTGCGGATCGTCCCTCCAGGGCAGCTCGACCAGCCAGTCGAGATAGGTGCGCACCATCGAGTTCTCGCCCGCCGCTTCCGGCATGCGCTCGAGGCGCTTGAGCTCCTTGCGCGCGTGCTTGTCCACATCCGGGGGCATCTTCGCCGCCGTGATCGCGCGCTCGAGCTCGGCGATCTCGGCCTCACCCTCGTCGCCCTCGCCCAGCTCCTTCTGGATGGAACGCATCTGCTCGCGCAGCAGGTGCTTGCGGTTGGCATCGCCGATGGATTCGCGCGTGCGCTCGTCGACCTCGCGCGAGACCTTGAGCACCTCGATGCGATGCGACATGAGCTCGAGCAGCTGGTCGAGGCGCGCCTTCAGGTCGAAGGTCTCCAGCAGCGCCTGCTTCTCGGCGACGCCGATGTCCATCATGCCGGCGATGAAATCGGCGAGCGGACCCGGCCCTTCGACGCCGTGGAACGCGCTCACCATCTCTTCGGGCACCTGCGGCAACATCTGCAGGATCTCGGTCGCGCGTTCCCTCAAGGTGCGCGCACGCCCTTCGACCTGCGCATCGCCCTTGCCGGCCTCTTCGATCAACTGCACGCGCGCCACCGGGAACGCATAGCCCTCGAGGAACTGCAGCACGCGGAAGCGCTGCAGGCCCTTCACGATCGCGTGATGCGTGCCTTCGGTCGTGATGTAGCGCAGCACGCTCGCCGACGTGCCGACCCAATGCAGGTCATCGGGCGTGGGCTCCTCGACGTCGGGCTTGTTCTGCAGAAGGATGCCGATCGGGCGCTGCAGGCGCACCGCCTCCTGCGCCGCGGCGCGCGAGCGCTCGCGTCCCACCGAGAGCGGCACGACGAGGCCGGGGAACAGCACCACGTTGCGCACCGGCAGGATGATCATCGCGTCGTCGGGCAGCGGACGCGACGACGTGGCCTCTTGCCGGGGGACCGCCTCGTTGGCGGACGTTGTCGTTTCGATGTTCATGATTTTCTCTAGCGCTCCTTGCGCAGGCGCAGCACGAGGCAGCCGTGGATCAGCTCCGGCGTGCCCGCGGTCAACCGCCCCGCGGGGAGCGGGATGCGGCGTTCGAAATGGCCATAGGGAATTTCCAGCCGGCGCACGGCGAGGCGCAATCCGGCGAACGGGATCGAGCGTTCGGCGCGCACCAGCAGCGCGCCCGGCTCGGTCGAGATCTCCACGCGCTCGGCCAACACGCCCGGAAGCGCGATCACGACAACGACCTCGCGCTCATCCTCGAACACGTCGACCGGGGGCTCCCAGACGGCCTGGGTCGCGGCGGAGGAGGCCAGCCGGAAGAACCGGCGATGCATGCGGTCGGCCTGCTCGATGAGATCGCAGGCCTGGGCCCACATCCAGTCGGTGGGATCGGGTCTTCTGAACATTTGCGCTGGTCCGGCGGGGATTTATCGATAATGGAACAATGCGGCCGGAACGCCGGGTTTCAAGTTCCGGCGCATTCCTACGACTCGAGCAGCGCCACCGTCCCCAAGCCGCCGTCGGCGCAGATCGAGACCACCGCGCGCCTTCCGGGTCCCATCGCGGCAAGCTCCTTGACCGCCTGCGAAAGGATGCGCGCCCCGGTGGCGCCGAACGGATGCCCGATCGCGATACTGCCGCCATTCGGATTGAGGCGGTCCCACGGGAAGCGTCCGAGCCGCGCCTCGATCCGCACCTTCTCGCGCAGGAAGTCCTCGCTCTCGAGAGCCGCGACGTTGCACAGCACCTGCGCCGCGAACGCCTCGTGGATCTCCCACAGGTCGATCGCATCGAGCGTGAGGCCGTGGCGCGCGAGCAGCCGCGGGATCGCGTAGGCGGGCGCCATCAGCAACCCCTCGTGGAAGATATCGACCGCGGCCATCTCCCAATCAACGAGGCGCGCTTTCGGCCGGCTCGCGGGAACGCGTTCGAGGCCGGCGTCGTTGGCGACCCAGACCGCCGCCGCGCCGTCGGTGAGCGGGGAGGAGTTGCCGGCGGTGAGCGTGCCCTGCCCGCTCGCGCGATCGAACGCGGGCTTCAACGACGCGAGCTTCTCCGCGGAGCTGTCGGCGCGCGGCACGCCGTCCTTCACGACAGCGTCGATCGCGATCACCAGGTCGTCGAAGAATCCGCCGGCCATCGCCTTCACCGCGCGCTGGTGCGATTGCAGTGCGATCCGGTCCTGGGCGGGGCGCGCGATCTTCCATTGCTTCGCCATCTCCTCGCAATGCTCGCCCATGGTCCTGCCGGTGGCGCGGTTGGCCACACTCGGGACATGCAGGCGGATGTCGCGCGCTCCCAGCTCCATCAGCCGGTCGACGCGCTCGCCGAATGTGCGCGCCTGCGAGACGCGGCGGATCACGTCGGAGAGTTTCTGGCTCAAGCCGATCTGCACGCGGCTCATGCTCTCCACGCCGCCGCAGATCGCGAGATCGATGTCGTTGCCGAGCATCCCCGCCGCCTCGAACACCGCGACCATGCTGGTCGAGCACGCGAGCACGGTGGTGAAGGCGGGAATCGATTGGTCGAGGCCCGCCTCGATCAGCACCTCGCGCGCGATGTTGCTCCAGCCGAGGTGGGGCGCGACACTGCCCCACACCATCAGGTCTGCGCGCCGTCCCGCGGGCAACTGCGCCGCCATCGCCTGGGCCACCGGCACCGAGAGCGCCACCGCGTCGAGCTTGCGAAGCGCGCCGTCCACGCGCGCGAATGGCGTGCGCACTCCGCTCACGATCCAAGTCGTCATTCACTCTCCTTGCCGCATGCCGTCATTCGGGGGGCGCCACAGCGGCCCCGCGCATTCCGGCCCTCTCGATCGCCGCCTTGACGAGCCCCCCGGACTTCGCGTCCTCGATGAACCGGCGCGCGTACGCGGCGCCCGGGTCCCGTCCCCTGGGCATCGCCATGGCGTGCGGATCGATGCCGGGCCGACCCTCGAGAACCCGGGAGCCGGGCCATTGATTCGCGATCTCGTACAGGCTTGGCTTGATGCTGAAGATCGCGTCCGCGCCCCCTGATTTCAGCATCTCCAACGTACCGGGGAGGCTTGGCGAGCGGACCACCACGGCATTTTTCAGCGTGCGTGAAACGAAGATATCGGGCTGGGACCTCTCCTGCACGGCCACTCGAACTCCGGGCCGATCCACGTCGGCCATCGTCGAGAGGGAAGAACCACCGGGGACGAGGTAGCCGAATTCGACCTCCATGTGCAGCGCGGTGAAATCCCACTCCTTCGCTCGCGCCGGGCTGAAGCCGACGAAGGCGACGTCCCAGGCGCCGGTTTTACCGCCGTCGAGAAGGGCGCCGACCGATGGGTACAGAACCGGCTCGAACGCGACTCCCATGCGCCGCGCCAGCTCCCTTCCGAGGTCGAAGCCCACCCCCTTCATCTCACCCGACACGGAGTCCCGGATCACGTTGTGAGGACTGCCGAGCTGGAGGCCGACGCGAAGCTTTCCGGTCGGGGCCAGGGCCTGGCGCGCTTCCGGGGTGGGCGGGGTGGAAATGCCCGCGCAGCCGACAAGCAGGAGGCCCAGTATCGCAGCCATCAACCAATGGCAAGTCATGCGCATCGCATCCTCCGTTGCAGTGGATCGCGGCCGTCCGAGTGCATCGGGAATACTGCTCCGTTTTTCCGATCGCCGCTCCGAAGCGAAGGCCTTGCTGCCTACGGCTCCCGCGGCGCCAGCCAGGCCGCGCGCGCCCGCTTGAACGCCTCGGGCGTCTGTGGCTTCACCAGGAGCAGCGACACTTCCGGATGCTTCTCGCGTATGCGTTTCTCGAGGCGCGCGACCACCGCCTGCACTTCGGAGGCCTTGAGGGACGCGTCGAAATCGATGCTGAGCGCCATCAACACCTCGCGTGGTGCCAGGTGGATGCTGAGCAGGCCGTTGAAGTGCGTCACGCCGGGCTCGGTGCGCGCAAGCTGTCCGACGGCTTCGACCAGTTGCGCGGAAGCGCCTTCCCCAATCAAGAGCTTCTTGTTCTCGCGCGCGAGGAACCACGCCACCACCGCCAGCAGCGCTCCGATGCCGATCGATGCGACCCCGTCGTAGAGCGGCTCGTCGAGGAGCTGTGTGGCCGCCGTGCCGGCGAATGCGATCGCGATGCCGGCGAGCGCCGCGCTGTCCTCGAGGAAAACCATCATCGTGGATGGATCCTTGGTTTCCTCCGCCGCCTGCACGTAGCCGCGCCCGCCCTTGCGCTTGCGAAACTCGCGCAGCGCCACCCACCACGAGCCACCCTCGAAGAGCGCCGCGAATGCGAGCACGACATAGTTGACGATCGGCCGCTCCATCATCTCGGGGTGCATCAGGTGATGGATGCCCACGGCCACGGAAACGCACGCGCCCAGCACGAAGACCATCAGCGAGACGATGAAGCTCCAGAAGTACACCTCGCGGCCGTATCCCAGCGGATGCTCCGCGTTCGGCGCACGAGCGGCGCGATGCGCCCCATAGAGGAGCAGCAGCTCGTTGGACGTATCCACGAGCGAGTGCACGGCTTCGCTCAGCATCGCGACACTCTGGGTCACCACCGCGGCGCCCACCTTGGTGGCGGCCACGAGCAGGTTGGCGATCAGGCCGGCGTAGATGACCTTGCGGGAGCCTTGGGCCCCGTTCGAATGCGGTGAACCGGGGGAGCCGACCGCGTCCATTCGATCGCCTGGGAGGGGAGCCCGGTCAGACCCCGGGCGCACCGGGTTGTTCCTCGGCGGCAGCGCCCCGATGCCATACTCTTCCGATAATCCTGGCCGGGAGGTCTGCGTGAAGGTTTCGCATATCGTCGTGATGGTCGTGGTGGGAGGGGTGGCGTTCTGGGCGGTGCAGAAGATGACATCGCGTGCCATGCGCGGCAATGTCCAGGACGAGGTGAGGAAGCAGATGCGCGAGACCCGGCAGCAGGCCGGCGCCGAGCATCCGGACGACCCCGCGACGGTCGGCATGGCGAAGGTCGCGGTCGCCAAGGGCGCCAATGACCTCGCGTCCGAGCCGGATGCGACGAAGCGCCAGCGAATGGCCGCCGACATGTTCGTCGGCTTCTACGCGGCGAACATGGAAACGCGGCCGGCCCACTGCAAGAAGCTCGGCATCGACATCTCGCCCTTCACCACGGCGTTCGATTCGGCCCATCTTGCGGAGCGCGCCCGGGCCCGTGCGGTCTATGCGACCCACCCCGAGGTGACCGAGAAGGCGGTCGCCGATGCGATCCGGCCGCAGCTCTACACGATCATCATGCAGGACATGATCGGCCTCGCGGCGGTGGCGGGCGGCTCGGCGCAGGAGGCGTGCGAGTACCTGAACAACAACGCGAAGCCCCTCGTCGAGCAGATGGCGTTCGCGAAAATGCAGCCGGCCGCGCGCAAGGCGCTGATGGAGCCGTAACGGCTTCGCCCGTCGCGCCTCATTGCGCACACCTGGCGAGGAACTTCCCGAGGAGCTCGACCTGCTTCTCCCATCCGCGGTCGTTGGCCGCGAATGCCTTCGCGCGGCGCGCGATCGGGATGCGGTCGAAGCCGGACTCGATGATCGTGAGGCGCGTGCCGTCGGGCACCTCCTCCAGCTCGAAGACGATGTCGGTCATCGGCTCCTGCGAATAGTCCACGCCCTTCTCGATCGCGAACGGATGCCAGCGGAAGGCGATGCGGCGCATCGGCTCCAACGACGCGACCTCGAACGCGAACGCCATTCCCTCGTAGGGCTTCTGCATCTTCGCGACCTCGTCATCCACGGTGGTCGGCACGATGCGGCCGGTGACGCTCTTGCCGGCGGCGAACGCGCCGTCGAACGCGACGCCGAACCAGCGGCCGAACTCGGCGGCGTCGCTCACGGCGCGCCACACGCGCTCCCGCGGGGCTTTCAGGATGACGGTCTTCTCGATGCGGTCGGTGGACATGGTTCAGGGCCGCCAGCCCTTGCCGCCGTGCTCCTCCTCGAAACGCTCGCGGTCGCGCGCGAACTGCTGCTCGAGCTCCTCGCGGCCTGCCTTGGCGATGCTCATCCGGCGCGCCTCGTCCTCGTAGAACGGCAGCGTCGCGTCCACGCCCGCGATGTTGTGGCGCCGGAAGACATCGGCCATCTCGCGCGCGCGGAAGCGGTCCACGCCCAGCGCCTCGAGCGCCGCGCGCCCGACGCGCAGCGCCGACTCGAACGTCTCGCGCTCGATCACGCTCACGCCCCGCAGGCGCAACTCGAGATAGTGGGAGACGTTGCGCGCGCGGCTCACGATCGGCAGGTCGGGAAAGTGCTCGCGCACCCGGTCGATCAGCGCGAGGCTGTCCTCGACGCCGTCGATCGCGTTCACCAGCAGCCGCGCGCGCCCCGCCCCCGCCGCCTCGAGCAGGTCGAGCCGCGTCGCATCCCCGTAGAACACCTTGTAGCCGAACTTGCGCAGCGTCTCGATCTGGTCGGCGTCGTGGTCGAGCACCACCGGGCGAATGTCGTTGGCGAGCAGCAGGCGGCCCACGATCTGGCCGAAGCGCCCGAACCCCGCGATGATCACCGGCGCCTGGGCGTCGATCTTGTCGGCCTCGCGCTTGTTTTCGCCGCTGCGGCAGATCCAGCGGTCGTGCGCGATCAGCAGCAGCGGGGTCGCCGCCATCGACAGCGCCACCGTCATCGTGAGCAGCGCCTCCCATTCGCGCGAAAGCACGCTCGCCTCGCGCGCCGAGCCGAACACCACGAACGCGAACTCCCCGCCCTGCGCGAGCAGGAAGGTGAACAGCCAGCGCTCGCGTGGATTCACGCCCAGCAGCGTCGCCGTCACCCACAGCGTGAGGCTCTTCACCGCCAGGAAGCCGGCGAGCAGCATCGCCACCATCGCGGGCTTGCTCGCGAGCAGGCCGAAGTCGATCGTCATGCCCACGGAGATGAAGAAGAGGCCCAGCAGCAAGCCCTTGAAAGGCTCGATGTCGCCCTCGAGCGCGTGGCGGAACTCGGAATCCGCGAGCAGCACTCCCGCGAGGAAGGCGCCCAGCGCCATCGACAGGCCCGCGAGCGACATCAGCTCCGCGATGCCGATCACGAGCAGCAGCGCGAACGCGGTGAAGAGCTCGCGGATGCGAAGATTCGCGACCAGGCGCAGCAGCGGCCGCGTGATGTAGCGCCCGATCACGACCACCCCCGCGACCGCGGCGACCGCCATTCCGACACGCACCCACAGCGGGTCCGAGCCCGCCTTCTCCACGTGGCCGAGGAAAGGCACCAACGCGATCAGCGGGATCGCCGCGATGTCCTGGAAGAGCAGCACCGCGAACGCGAGCCGGCCGGTGGGCGTGGTGAGCTCGTTCCTCTCGGTCATCGCCTGGATCGAGATCGCGGTGGACGAGAGCGCCAACGCGAGTCCCGCCACGAGCGCCGCCTGCCACGGGAGGCCGAGCCCGACGGTCGCGGCGGCGAGCGCCGTGCCGCAGATGCCAAGCTGCAGCGTTCCACCGCCGAAGACTTCCTTGCGCATCGTGAGGAGGCGGCGCGGATCGAGCTCGAGCCCGATCACGAAGAGCATCAGCACCACTCCCAGCTCGGCCAGGTTCTGGGTCGATTCGGCTTCGGCCACGAGCTTCAGCCCCCAGGGCCCGATCGCGGCGCCGGCGATCAGGTACCCGAGCACCGAGCCCAGGCCGAGGCGCGCGGCGATCGGCACGCAGATCACCGCGGCCGCGAGGAAGACGAGTGCCTCGATCACGTGGCGGCTCCGGGCTGCGCCGCGATCCACGCCTCGAGGCGCGCGCGCAACCGCTGTCCCGCCTCGCGCAGCCCGTCGTCGGTGATCGCGTCCACGCCTTGCACGATGAACGGCTCGAGCCAGTTCATCCCGCAGAAGCGCGCGGTCTGCTGCACCACCGGCATGAACGCGGAGAACGGATGGGCGTGGCTGCCTTCGGGCGTGTAGTCCGCCGGCGCGCCGCCCGTGGTCGTGACCCAGAGGCAATCCTTGCCCACCAGCGCGGTGCCGTTCGCATAGGCCCAATCCTTGGTGAGAACCTGGTCGAACCAGTGCTTCATCAATCCGGGCACGGCGTACCAGTAGGTCGGATGCAGCCACACGACCAGGCGCGCGCGATCGACCGCGGCCTGCTCGGAAGGCACGTCGATGTCGAAGTCGGGATACAGGTCGTAGATCGAGCGCACCTCGACGCTGTCCACCGCGCGTGCGGCTTCGAGCAGGGCCGCGCTCGCGCGCGAGCGGCTCGGATAGGGATGCGCGTAGATCACGACGATCATGAGGCGAAGTATGCGATGAGCGCGTTCCAGCCGGCATTGTCGAGCACGATGCCGAGGAAGACCGCCGCGCCGAGCCAGTTGTTGTGCAGGAATGCCTTGAAGGCCCCTTCGCGCGTCCGGCCCTGGATCATCGGGTAATGGGACAGCGCGATTGCCGCGGCGGCGGCGAGCCCGGCGTAATACAGGAGGCCATAGCCCTGCCAGAACCCGATCGCGAGCATCGCGGCGATGAAGAGGGCGTAGCACGCCATGACCGCAGCGACGTCGCGCGTGCCGAACAGGATCGCGGAGGTGCGGATGCCGATGCGCAGGTCGTCGTCGCGGTCCACCATCGCGTATTCGGTGTCGTATGCGATCGTCCAGAAGACGTTGGCGCCGACCAGGGCCCAGGCGAGCGGCGGCACCTCGCCCCTCACCGCGGCGAACGCCATCGGAATGCCGAAGCCGAACGCGAGCCCGAGCCACGCCTGCGGCATCCAGAAGAAGCGCTTGGTGAACGGATAGATCGCCGCGATCGCGAGCGCCGCGAGCGAATACCGGATCGCGAGGGTGTTCAGCTTCCACACCAGCCCGAACGCGGCGATCGACAGCAGCGCGGCGAGCACGAGCGCCTCCCACGGGTGGATCAAGCCGGAGGCGAGCGGGCGCGCGCGCGTGCGTTGCACCTGCGCGTCGAAATTGCGATCGGCCCAGTCGTTGAGCGCGCAGCCTGCCGAGCGCATCAGCACCGTGCCGAGAACGAAGATCCACAGGACGTCCCACGAGGGCACGCCGCGCTTCGCGAGCCACAGCCCCCAGAGCGTCGGCCAGAGCAGCAGCAGGATGCCGATCGGCCGGTCGAGCCGCAGCAGCTTCTCGTAGGCATCGATGCGCGCGACGACCGCGTTCATGCCTTGAGGTAGAACTGGCGCGTGCCGAGCCAGCGGTCGAGGTGCCGCGTGACCGACGCGGACTTCTGCGCGAGCAGCTCGTCGGCCACGCCGCGCGCCGCCTCCATCAGCGCGACATCCTTCTCCAGGTCGGCGAAACGCAGCAGCGGCGCCCCGCTCTGCCGCGCGCCCAGGAATTCCCCCGGGCCGCGCAGCAACAGGTCCTGGCGCGCGATCTCGAAGCCGTCGTTGTTCTCGTAGATGATCTTCAGGCGGGCTCTCGCGGTTTCCGACAGGGGCTGGTAGAAGAGCAGGATTGCGAGGCTCTGCTGCGAGCCTCTCCCCACGCGCCCGCGCAGCTGGTGCAGCTGGGACAATCCCATGCGCTCGGCATGCTCGATCACCATCAGCGTTGCGTTCGGCACGTCCACGCCGACCTCGATCACCGTGGTCGCGACCAGCAGCTGGATCACCTTGGCCTTGAACGCCGCCATGATGTCGGCCTTCTCCGCGGGCTTGAGCCGGCCGTGCACCAGGCCGACCGAGAGATCCGGAAACGTGGCCTTCATCGTCTCGTAGGTCTCGATCGCGGTCTGCAGCTGCAGGGCTTCCGACTCCTCGATCAGCGGGCACACCCAGTACGCCTGCGCGCCGTCGCGGCAGCTCTCGCGCACGCGCGCGATCACGTCGTCGCGGCGCTCCTCGGAGATGAGCTTGGTGAGCACCGGCGATCTTCCCGGCGGCAGCTCGTCGATCACCGTCACGTCGAGATCGGCGAAGTAGCTCATCGACAGCGTGCGCGGGATCGGCGTGGCGCTCATCATCAGCTGGTGCGGCTCGGTGGCGCCCTTGGACGCGAGCGCCAGGCGCTGCTCCACGCCGAAGCGATGCTGCTCGTCGACGATCGCGAGCCCGAGCCTGGCGAAGCGCACGTCTTCCTGGAAGAGCGCGTGGGTGCCGATCGCGAGCTGCGTCTCGCCGCTCGCGATCGCGTCCATCGCCACCTTCTTCGCGCGCGCCTTGAGCCCGCCCGAGAGCCACGCGATCCTGACGCCGAGCGGCTCGAGCCAATGCGAGAGCTTGAGGTAGTGCTGCTCGGCGAGGATTTCGGTCGGCGCCATCAACGCCGCCTGCCAGCCGTTGCCGATCGCCTGCAGCGCCGCGAGTGCCGCGACCAGCGTCTTGCCGCTGCCCACGTCGCCCTGCAGCAGGCGGCGCATCGGATGCGCTTGCGACAGGTCCTTCGAGATCGCCGCGTGCGCCTGGCGCTGCGCGCGCGTCAACTTGAACGGCAGCGATTTCACCAGCGCGTTGGTGAGCGTGTGGGCGTCGGGCAGCGGCGGCGCGTTGCGGCCGCGGCGCTCGCGATACGCGACGCGCATCGCGAGCTGCTGCGCGAGAAGCTCGTCGAACTTGAGCCGCTGCCACGCGGGATGGGTGCGCTCGTCGAGGCTCTTCGCGTCGACCTTCGGCGGCGGGCGGTGCAGGAAGAGCACGCATTCGCGGAAAGCGCCGAGCCGCAGCTTCGCGAGGCGTTTCTCGTCGAGCGTATCCTCGAGCGCCAGCTCGTCGAGTGCCCGCCCGATCATCGAGCGCAGCTGCGTCTGCGACAGGCCCGCGGTGGTGGGGTATACCGGCGTGAGCGAAGCCGAAAGCGGATCGTTCCTGCCGACCACGCGGTACTTCGGGTGGACCATCTCGTCGCCGAAGAAACCGCTGCGCACCTCGCCGAAGAGCCGCAGGCGCTTGCCCTCGACCATCTGCTTCTGCTGGCTCGGATAGAAATTGAGGAACCGCACCCACAGCTCGCGCTCGCCGTCGGTGAGCTTGACCACGAGGGTCCGGCGCGGGCGGAAGACCACCTTGGACTCGACCACCTCGGCTTCGACCAGCACCGGCTCGCCCGGGCGAACGTCCTTCAACGCCGTGAGCCTGGTCTCGTCCTCGTAGCGCAGCGGCAGGTGCAGCGCCAGGTCGAGCCGCGAGCGGATGCCGAGCTTCTCGAGTTGCTCGGCGACGGCCGGCGGCGCGAACGACGCGCTCGCGGGAGGCTTCGCCGACGCGGACGGCGCGGCGGTTCTTGCGGAACGCTCGGCGCGGTTCGCAGCCAACCGGGCGTCAGGGCTTGGCGGTGGCCGCCGTGGCGGCCGCCGGAGCGAGCGACTCCTCGCGCGAGCCCATGAACAGGATCCCGTCGATCTCGACCACGGCGCCCCGCGGCAGCGACGCCACGCCGACCACCGCGCGCGCCGGGTAGGGCTCGTTGAAATACGCGGCCATCACCTCGTTCACCTTGGCGAAGTTGGCGAGATCGGTGAGGTACACGGTGACGCGCGCCATGCGGTCGAAATCGCCGCCGGCTTCCTTGCATATCGCGCGCAGGTTGTCGAACACGCGCCTCACCTGGTCCTCGAAGGTGCCTTCGACGAGCTTCATCGTCTTCGGGTCGAGCGGGATCTGCCCCGACAGGTACACGGTGTCGCCCGCGCGCACCGCCTGCGAATAGGTGCCGATGGCGGCCGGTGCTTCGGGGGTCGTGATGGATCGCATGGTCGATTGGGCCACGGCTCGCGCCGCGGCGGCAAGTTCTTATTGCTTCTTCTTGATCCGGGAAATGCGCACGACCTCGGGGATGCGGCGCAGCCGCCGGAAGACGTGCGCCAGGTGCATGCGGTTCTTCACCTGGATCGTGAAGACGATCGTCGTGTAGGCCTGGCTCGCGCGCTGCTCGGTCTCGATGTGGTCGATGTTCGCGTCGGCTTCCGAGACTTCCGCGGCGAGGCGCGCGAGCACGCCGCGATGGTTCTGCGCGGTGAGCCGCGCGTTCACGTCGAACAGGCGATCGGGCGACGGATCCCACTGCACGTCGGTCCACTTTTCCGGATCGAAGTGGAACGGGTGGATCGCCGGGCAATCGTGGGTGTGGACCACCAGGCCCTGTCCCTTCTTGATCTGCGCGATGATCGGATCTCCCGGGATCGGGCGGCAGCACGGCGCGAACTGCACCGCCAGGCCCTCGGTGCCGCGGATCGTGATCGAATCGAGGCGGTGGTCGCCCTCGGCGGTCGCGTCCCCGATCGAGAGCAGCTTCTTCGCGACGACCACGGCGAGGCGCTTGCCGAGGCCGATATCGGCGAGCACCTCCTCGCGCGTCTTGGCGGCGTCGCCCTTGAAGAAGCGCGCCCAGTGCGCCTCGCCCGCCTCGTCGGGATTGGCCTTGAGCGAGCGCAGCGCCTGCACCAGCAGCAGCTCGCCCACCTCGGCGGATTCCTCGAGCTGCATCGTCTTCAGGTAGTGGCGGATGTGCGATCGCGCCTTGCCGGTGGCGACATACGACAGCCACACCGGGTTCGGCCGCGCCTTCGGATCGGTGACGATCTCGACGCGGTTGCCGTTGCGCAGCACGGTGCCGAGCGGCACCGGCTCGCCGTCGACCTTGGCCGCGATGCAATGGTTGCCCACGTCGGTGTGCACCGAGTAGGCGAAATCGTTCGGTGTCGCGCCCTTGGGCAGCGCGAAGATCTTGCCCTTGGGCGAGAACACGTAGACCTCGTCGGGGAAGAGGTCGACCTTGATGTGCTCGAGGAACTCGAGCGCGTCTCCCGACTCGCTCTGGATCTCGAGCAGCGACTGCAGCCACTGGTGGGTCTTCAGCTGCACGTCGTTGCCTTCGCCCTCGGCGCTCTTGTACATCCAGTGCGACGCGACACCCGCTTCGGCCACCTTGTGCATCTCGGGGGTGCGGATCTGGATCTCGATCGGCATGCCGAACGGGCCGAAGAGCGTGGTGTGCAGCGACTGGTAGCCGTTCGCCTTGGGAATGGCGATGTAATCCTTGAACTTGCCGGGGATGGGCTTGTAGAACGTGTGCAGCGCGCCCATGGCGAGATAGCACGCGGCGACGTCGGGCACGATGATGCGGAAGCCGTAGATGTCGAACACCTCGGAGAACGAGATGTTCTTCTCCTGCATCTTCTTGTAGATCGAGGAGATGTGCTTCTCGCGCCCGGTGATCTGCGCCTCGACCTTGAATTCCTTGAGCCGCGCCTGGATCGCGTCCTGGATCTTGCCGACCGCGTCGCGCCGGTTTCCGCGCGCCTTCTTGAGCGCCTTCTCGAGCACCTTGAAGCGCGTCGGGTGCAGGTAATGGAAACCCAGGTCCTCGAGCTCGTAGTAGAGCGAGATCAGGCCCAGGCGGTTGGCGATCGGGGCGTAGATGTCGAGTGTCTCGCGCGCGATGCGCTCCTGCTTCTCCGCCGGCACGGCCTCGAGCGTGCGCATGTTGTGCAGGCGATCGGCGAGCTTGATCAGGATCACGCGCACGTCGCGCGCCATCGCGAGCAGCATCTTGCGGAAGTTCTCGGCCTGCGCGTGCTGCAGCGTGGCGAACTCGATGCGGTCGATCTTCGAGACGCCGTCGACCAGCTCGAGTTCGCGTCGCGCGAAACGGCGCAGGCCGAGAACTTCCGCAAGATGCTGCTCGCGATGGCGCAGGACCTGCGCGTCATCCTGATCAAGCTGGCCGATCGGCTGCACAACATGCGCACGCTCGATGCAGTACCCGCCGACAAGAAGCGGCGCATCTCGACGGAGACGATCGAGATCTACGCACCCATTGCGCATCGGCTCGGGCTCAACTCGGTGTACCAGGAACTGCAGGACCTGTCGTTCCGCTACCTGCATCCGCTGCGCTACCGGACGCTCGGCAAGGCGGTGAAGGCCGCGCGCGGCAATCGTCGCGAAGTCGTCGGCGTGATGCTCGAGACGATCCGCGCGAACCTGCGTACCGCGGGCATCAATGCAACGGTATCCGGCCGCGAGAAGACGCTCTTCAGCATCCATCGCAAGATGCAGGAAAAGCACCTGTCGTTCGCGCAGGTGCTGGACATCTACGGCTTCCGGATCCTCGTCGACGACGTCGACGCCTGCTATCGCGCGCTCGG
>JANPHA010000106.1:0-7213 GCA_031424255.1 Burkholderiales bacterium
CCGTACCTGCGCCCGCTCTACGACGCGCTCTACGACCTGATGGGCTACGACAAGGTGAACCGCGCCTTCGAGCGCGGCGCGATCGAGATCGCGCCGCTCGCGTTCATGCGCGGGCGCACCCTCAACCACTCGTTCATCATCCTCGACGAGGCGCAGAACACCACGCCCGAGCAGATGAAGATGTTCTTGACGCGCATCGGCTTCGGCTCGAAGGCGGTGGTGACCGGCGACGTGACCCAGATCGATCTCGCCAAGGGCCAGGCCTCGGGCCTGATCGAGGCGCGTGAAGTCCTGAAGGGCGTGCGCGGAATCGGCGTGACCGAGTTCCAGTCGGAGGACGTGGTGCGCCATCCGCTGGTGCAGGCGATCGTCGACGCCTACGAGCGGCGCAAGGCCCCGCGCCGCGCGTGAGCCCGGCCAAGCTCGCGTTGGTGATCCAGCGCGCCTCGCGCGCGGCGCACATTCCTTCCGACCGCGCATTGCGCACCTGGGCGCGCGCCGCCGCCGCGCGTGGCGGGCGTGTGACATTGCGTTACGTGGCCGAATCCGAATCGAGGAAGCTCAACCGCGAGTTCCGCGGCAAGGACCATGCGACCAACGTGCTGAGCTTCGCCTACGCGAAGGAGGGGCCGGTCCCGGAGGGCGATATCGTGATCTGCGCTCCGGTGGTCGCGCGGGAGGCGCGCGCGCAGGGCAAGGACACAGCCGCGCACCACGCGCACCTGCTGGTCCATGGGCTATTGCACCTGCAGGGCTTCGACCACGAGAAGGGCGAGCGCGAAGCGGCCCGGATGGAGCGGCGCGAGCGCGTGATCCTCGCGCAACTCGGCTTCGCCGATCCTTACGAAGCGCGGAGGAACGGAGCAGAATAGGCACTGGCGATTCGCGCGTGTTCGGGAGAGGGCCGTGCCAGTCACCGAAGTTCGGCTTGCCAAGCTGTCGCGCCCGCGGGTCGGGAACGTGCTCCCGCGCGAACGGCTGTTCGCGAGCCTCGACCGGCTGCGCGAGCGCCCGGTGGTGTGGATCGCGGCGCAGCCCGGCGCCGGCAAGACGACCTTGCTCGCGAGTTACCTCGATGCCCGCCGGCTGCCGTGTATCTGGTACCAGGTCGACGCGGGCGACGGCGACCCCGCATCGTTCTTCTATCACTTGGGTGTTGCGGCGCAGGCGCTCAAGCGCGGCAGGCGTGACGCTGCACCCTTGCCGCTGCTCACGAGCGAGCATCGCGCGGACCTGGCCGGATTCTCGCGCAATTACTTTCGCGACCTCTATGCGCGCATGGGCCGCGGCAGCGCACTCGTGCTCGACAACCTCCACGAGGTGACCGAGGGCCTGGCACTCCACCAGGTGCTCGCGACCGCGTTCGACGAAGTCCCGGAAGGCGTCGGCGTACTGGTCGCGAGCCGCGGCGAGCCGCCCGATGCATACGCACCGCTCATCGCGCGCGAGCGCTTCGCGTTCGTCGACGCGCGCGACATCCGCCTCACGCTCGAGGAGACCGGCGAGATCGCGAACGAGCGCGTGGACCTCGACGCCGCACTGGTGCGCAAGCTCCACGAGCAGTCGGACGGGTGGGCCGCGGGCCTCACGCTGCTCGTGGAGCGCGCGCGCCGCGGAGAAGCGATCGATGCGCTTCGGGATGCCGACACGCTGCAGCACGTGTTCGCGTACTTTGCCGAGCAGTTGCTCACGCACGAATTCCGCGACCACACCGAGACGCTGCTGCAGCTCGGCTGCCTCGCGCGCATCACGCCGCAGGTGGCACTGGCGCTCACCGGGGACGCGGGCGTCGGCGCGTTGCTGGAGAAGCTCTACCGGCGGCACCTGTTCACCGAGCGGCGCTCGAGTGGCGCCGGCGTGAGCTACGAATTCCACGCGCTGCTGCGCGCCTACCTGCGGCACAAGGCCGCGGAGCGATGGACCGGGGAGAAATGCCGCGAGATCGCCGCCCGCGCGGCCGGCTTGCTGGAGAACCACGGGGCGGCCGAGGAGGCGGTGCCGCTCTACCGCGAGCTTGCCGACGGCGAGAGCCTTACGCGCATCGTGCTCGCGCGCGCACCGCTGCTCCTCGCGCAGTGCCGCCACCAGACGCTGCTCGAATGGATCCGCGAGCTGCCCGGCAACGCCACGGAGCGCGAGCCGTGGGTGAGCTACTGGCGTGGCACGGCGCTCGCGACCTCCGCGCCGCGCGAGGCGCGCACCGAGCTCGCGCGCGCCCACGCGGGCTTCGTGCTTGCCGGCGATCGGCTCGGGCGCATCCTCGCCGCGAGCGGTGTCGTGCTCACCTACTACCTCGACCTGTCGCAGCTGAGCGAGCTCGATCCGTGGCTCGCGCACCTCGCCGCCGAGCTCGATGCGGATGCGAGCTTTCCGTCGCCGACGATCGAGCTGCAGGTGCGCTCGGCGCTGCTGTTCGCGTGGGACTTCCGGCAGCCCGATCCGGTGCGGCTCGGCGCGTGCGCCGCGCGCATGCTCGAGTTGCTCGAAGCCGACATCGGCGTCAACGAGAAGGTCGCGGCGGCTTCGATCCTGCTCGTGCACTTCTACCAGCGCGCGAAGATCGAGGAGGGCAAGCGCGTGGTCGCGCGGATGCAGCCGATGCTGGAGGCCCCGGGCCTCACGCCCGCGAACCGCGGGTTGTGGTGGATGCACATCGGCTGGTTCGCGAGCTTCCGCGGCGACGCCACGGCCGCCTTCAAGGCGTTCGAGACGGTGATGCAGATCAGCGCCGAGCATTCGCTGTCGACCCCGCTGCTCGATATATACACGCAGATCGGCTTCGCCTTTGCTTCGGTGCTGGCCGGCGACTACGCCCGCGCCGAGGCTCACCGGGCGCGCGCCGAGCTGCACTGGAAAGCCTTCCGGCGCATGGACGTCGCCATGGGTGCGATGGTGAAGGGCGTGATCGCGAGCAACCGCGGAGAGCGCGATGCGGCCTTCGAACACGCGCGCGAGCATCTCGCGGTCGCGACCGAGGTCGGAGTCGAGTGGCAGATCTTCTATGCGCTGATCCATTGCGCGTTCACCAGCGCGGACCTGGGGCTGCGCGACGAGGTCGCCGGCTATGCGCAACGCGCCCGCGAGCTCGTCCAGCGCTCGGTGCACCAGGTGTTCGCCTACCAGGCCGATCTCATGGAGGCGTACGCCTGCCTGGTCACGGGCGATCGAGCCGGGATGCGCGCGAAGCTCGCCTCGGGACTCGCGGGATCGCGCGACGACCCGGCGAAATTCTTCATGCGCGTGCGCACCAGGCTGCTGTCGCGGCTCTTCGCCGCCGCGCTCGAGGAGGGCATCGAGGGGGATCTCGTGCGCCGGGCGATTCGCGAGCTGCGCGTTCCACCGCCCTCGCTCGATGCGCCAGAATGGCCGTGGCCTCTCACCGTGCGGACACTCGGTCGGTTCGAGGTGCTGCGCGACGGCATGCCGCTCGAGTTCTCGCGCAAGGCGCCGCGCAAGACGCTGGCGCTGCTGAAGGCGATCATCGCCGCGGGCGGCACCAACGTTCCCGAGCAGACCGTGCTCGAGGCCCTGTGGTCCGACGAGGAAGGCGACGCGGCATCGAAGTCGCTCGGGGCCACGGTGCTCAGGTTGCGCGCGTTGCTCGGCGACAACGAGGCGGTCATCCAGCAGGCGGGCACGGTTTCGCTCGATCGCTCGCGCGTGTGGGTCGACGCCTGGGCATTCGACGAGACCGCGCGGCTCGAGCTCTACAAGGGCGAGTTCCTTCCGGAGGAGGAAGGCGTGCCGTGGCCGGTGCCGATGCGCGAACGGCTGCGCGCGCGCTTCATCCAGCGGCTCGGCGAGCATGGCGCGCGGCTCGAGGGCGCGGGGCGCCACGAGGAGGCGATCGAGTACTACCTGCGCGGCCTCGACGCCGACAGCATCGTCGAGCCGTTCTACCAGGGGCTGATGCGCTGCTACCAGCGCCTCGACCGGCGCTCCGAAGTCGCATCCACCTACCGGCGCCTCAAGCAGATCCTCTCGGTGACGCTCGGCATCCCACCTTCCGCCACCACCGAGCGCCTCTACAAGTCGCTGATGTAGAACTGCGCCTCTTGCCGGCGTATTGCAATCCGTAGGGGAAAAGCAGGACCACGGCCTCCACGATGGCGCCACCTTTTCGTGGGAGGCCCCCATGCCGGGTTGCGCCCCGCGGAATCGTGATTCGCAGGGTGGCACTCGTCGCCCCCGGGATGGCGCCGGCGCGCGGGATTTCGAATCCGTAGGCCAAAAGTAGGACCCCGGGCCCGAACATGCGTCCCATCACGGCCCGCATGTTGCAGGCCGGCAAATCGGAGCAGCTCCGTGAGGCAGATCCAGAGTTTCGTCATCCGCGTCTACCGCCGCGACACCAGGGGCATCTGGGGCGTGGTCGAGGACGTGCAGACCGGTTGTTTCCATACATTCCACTCCGCCAGCGACCTGTGGGCCGTGCTCGACTCGCGCGCCGGCGAAACGACACCCGAAAGGAAGCCGCAATGAGAACCCAACGCCTCTCCCTGATCGTCGCCGCCGTGCTCGCCGCGGGCTGCGGCGCCCATCAAGGAGAAAAGCCGGAGGAGGTGCGCCCGGTGCGCAGCCTCGCCGTCGGGACGACCGCCGGCTCCGTCGGTGCCAGCTACCCGGGCGAGATCCGCGCGCGCTACGAAAGCAAGCTCGGGTTCCGCTCCTCCGGCAAGGTCGCCGCGCGCCTGGTCGACGTCGGGGCCCACGTCTCGCGCGGACAGGTGCTGATGCGCCTCGATCCCGAGCAGGAGGTGCTGCATAACTCGGCGGCGATCGCGCAGATGGATGGCGCCCGCAGCCGCGTGGCCCAGAACCGCATCGACCTCGAGCGCACGCAGCAACTCTTCGCACGCAAGTTCGCCTCCCAGGCGGAGCTCGACCAGGCGCGCCTCGCGCTGACCGAATCGGAATCGCAGCTTCGCAATGCCCAGGCCCAGCAGCAGATCTCCGCCAACCAGCGCAGCTATACGGAGCTTGTCGCCGATCGCTCCGGCGTGGTCACCGCGATCCACGCCGAGGTCGGCCAGGTGGTATCGCCGGGCTCGCCGGTGGTCGTGGTCGCCGCCGACGGCGAGCGCGAGGTGGCGGTGAGCATTCCGGAATCGCGCATCGCCGAGCTGCGCGACGCCCGCCGCATGACGGTCTCCCTGTGGGCGCAGCCGGGCAAATCGTACCTCGCGCAACTGCGCGAGCTGGCGCCGGACACCGACGAGGTCACGCGCACCTACGCCGCGCGCGTCACGATCCGGGAGCCCGACGCCGACGTGCGGCTCGGCATGACCGCGACCGTCTTCACGCCCGACGTCGAGGGCGCGCAGGCGATCCGCCTTCCGCTCGCCTCGATCCACGACCTGGACGGCAAGCCGCGCGTCTGGGTCGTGGATCCCGCGACCTCGCGCGTCTCGGCGCGGGCGGTGAAGCTCGCCTCCGCGCAGAACGACTACGTGATCATCGCCGACGGCCTGGCGAGCGGCGACATCGTCGTCACGGCCGGCGCCAACCAGCTGCACAGCGGACAGAAGGTGAAGACCGCCGGGAGCAAATCATGAAGCGCATCAACCTTTCCGAGTGGGCGCTCGGGCACCAGCAGATGGTGCTCTTCCTGCTGATCCTGCTGTCGCTCGCGGGTCTCTTCTCGTACCAGAAGCTCGGCCAGAAGGAGGATCCCGAGTTCACCTTCAAGGTGATGGTGATCCAGACCTACTGGCCCGGCACCAACGCGCGCGAGATGTCCGAGCAGGTGACCGATCGCATCGAGCGCAAGCTGCAGGAGATCGCCGAGATCGACTACACGACGAGCTACTCTCGCCCCGGGGAATCGCAGGTGAAGGTGATCCTGCGCGAGGACGTGGCCGCGGACGCGATTCCCGACCTCTGGTACCAGGTGCGCAAGAAGATCGGCGACATCAAGCACACGCTGCCGCAGGGCGTGCGCGGACCTTTCTTCAACGACGACTTCGGCGACACGTTCGGCAACCTCTACGCGATCACCGGCGAGGGCTTCACCTACCCGGAGCTGCGCGATTTCGCCGACCTCGCGAGGAACGAGCTGCTGCGCGTGCCCGACGTGAACAAGGTGGACATCGAGGGCGACCAGGAGCAGAAGATCTACATCGAGGCGTCGCGCGCGAAGCTCGCCTCGCTGGGCATCGATCCCGACCTGATCGCGGTCCAGCTCGCCTCGACCAACGTGGTCGAGCCTGCCGGCAACGTCGACGCCGGCGCGGAGCGCGTGCGCCTCGACGTGACCGGCGAGTTCAAGTCGGTCGAGGGCATCCGCGCGATGGGCATCCGCGCCGGCGACCGCGTCTTCCGCCTCGGCGACATCGCCGAGGTGAAGCGCGCGGTCATCGATCCGCCCGAGGCGCGCATCCGCTTCCAGGGCAAGGACGCGCTCGGGCTCGCGGTCAGCATGCGCAAGGGGGGCGACGTGATCCGCCTCGGTCACAGCCTCGACGAGACGGTGAAGCGCATCCAGGCGAGCCTGCCGGTGGGCGTGGAGATCAACGCGATCTCCGACCAGCCCAAGGTGGTCAAGGACTCGGTGCGCGAGTTCACCCACAGCCTCTTCGAAGCGGTCGCGATCGTGCTGGTGGTGAGCCTCTTCTCGCTCGGCATGCGCACCGGGCTCGTGGTGGCCCTCTCGATCCCGCTGGTGCTGGCGCTCACCTTCCTCGCGATGTACCTGTGCGGCATCGAGCTGCAGCGCATCTCGCTCGGCGCCCTCATCATCGCGCTCGGCCTGATGGTGGACGACGCGATCATCGCGGTCGAGATGATGGCGTTGAAGCTGGAGCAAGGTTGGGACAAGTTCCGCGCCGCCACCTACGCCTATACCGCGACCGCGAACCCGATGCTCACCGGCACGCTGATCACCGCGGCCGGCTTCCTGCCGGTGGGCTTTGCCAAGTCGGGGTCGGGCGAATACGTGTTCTCGCTGTTCCAGGTGGTCGGCATCTCGCTGCTGCTCTCGTGGATCGTCGCGGTGCTGTTCACGCCCTACATCGGCTTCAAGCTGCTGAAGGAGGAGCCGCATGCGCAGCACGACGAGCACGCGGTGTACCAGCGCGGCTTCTATCTGCGCTTTCGCCGCTTCGTCGACTTCTGTCTCGGCCACCGTGTGTTGGTGGTGACCGTCACGGTCGCGGCCTTCATCGGCTCGATCGCGCTGTTCAAGCTCGTGCCGCAGCAGTTCTTCCCCGCCTCC
>JANPHA010000107.1:0-6588 GCA_031424255.1 Burkholderiales bacterium
TCGATGTGACCGCCGCGGATCATCGCAAACGAATCGGCGGACGAGAAAAAACTCGAGCCCGGTATCGCCGTGATCGTCTGCTTGCCGGCGTTGATGAGGTCGGGGTCGACCTGGTCCTCGGCCGGGAAGGGCCCGATGCCGAGCAGGCCGTTCTCCGACTGCAGGTGCACGGTCATGCCGGGCGGGATGTGGTTGGCGACCAGCGTGGGAATCCCGATGCCCAGGTTCACGTAGAAGCCGTCACGCAGCTCCTTCGCCGCGAGCCGCGCCATGAGGTCGCGCACCGGCGAGTCCTTCTTGGACGTGGCGCCCCCCGACACGGTGCGGAACTCGATGCGCTTCTCGTACCTGGCGCCCTGCACGATGCGGTCGACGAAAATGCCCGGCGTATGGATCTGGTCCGGATCGAGCTCGCCCACTTCCACCAGTTCCTCGACCTCCGCCACCGTCACCTTGCCGCACGTGGCGATCATCGGATTGAAGTTGCGCGCGGTCTTGTGATAGACCAGGTTGCCGGCCTTGTCGCCCTTCCACGCCTTGACGATGGACACATCGGCGCGGATCGCATCTTCGAGCACGTATTCGCGGCCGTCGAAGACGTGGGTGTGCTTGCCCTCGGCGAGCTTGGTGCCGTAGGCGGTGCGCGTGTAGAAGCCGGGGATGCCGGCGCCGCCCGCACGGAATTTTTCCGCGAGCGTGCCTTGCGGCGTGAGCTGCAGCTCCAACTCTCCCGCGAGCACCTGGCGTTCGAATTCCTTGTTCTCGCCAACGTAGGAGGCGATCACCTTCTTCACCTGGCGCGATTTCAGCAGCAGCCCCATGCCGAAGTCGTCCACGCCCGCGTTGTTGCCGGCGATGGTGAGCCCCTTCACGCCGCTGTCGACCAACGCGCTGATCAGGTTCTCGGGGATGCCGCACAGCCCGAAGCCGCCGGCGGCGATGGTCATGTCGTCCTTCAGCAAACCGGCAAGCGCCGATTTTGCGTCCGCATATACCTTGCTCATTTCATTCGCTCCGAAAGGTCAGTGTTTTCCTGGTTGCCGCGGCCTCGATGGCGCTCTCCACGCCCCGGACCATCGTGGCAATGGCCATCGACGGCGTGTCGGGCTTGTCGATCACCTGTTCCTCGGCGTAGGGAACATGGATGAATCCCGCGCGCGCTTCCTGGCCGCTCGCCGCGAGGAAATGCAGCACGCCGTACATGAGGTGGTTGCAGACGAACGTGCCGGCGGAATTGGAGACTTCCGCGGCCACGCCCATGGCGCGCATCTCCGCGACCATGGCCTTCACCGGCAGAGTCGCGAAATACGCCGGGGGCCCGGTGGCGGCGATGGCCTCGTCCACGGGCTTCATGCCCGCGTTGTCGGCGATGCGTCCGTCATCGACGTTGATCGCGACGCGCTCAACCGACATGTGCGCGCGCCCACCCGCCTGCCCGATGCAGACCACGAGCGCGGGACGATGCCGCTCGATCGCCGCGGCCACCACCTCGATGGAGCGGCGGAACTCGCAGGGAACGCGGCAGGTTTCCACGCGCAGCCCTGCGATCGTCGGCGGCAGGCGCGTGCACACCTCCCACGACGGATTGGTGCGCTCGCCTCCGAAGGGCTCGAAGCCGGTCACGAGGATCACGTCTTCGGCTTGCGCCTTTGCCCGCGGCGCCGGTGTCTTCGGCGGCGGCGGCGCCTTCGGCTGCGGCACCGGCGCGGCCTTCACGAGGCTCTCGCGCACCGGCGCTCGCACCAACAACTCCGCGGGCACGACCGCATCGGGCCGCGCGCGGCGCCGCGAGCGCACCGCGGAAGGCGCCGCGGGCGCCCCGCGAGGCTCGCGCTTCGCAGTCTTGTGGCGTCGTCGCATCATGAGGCGAATACCGGGGTCAGACTCCGCAATTCAGCGCGCGGTCCAGCCGCCGTCGATGGAGATGGAGGCGCCGTTGATCTGCGCCGCCACGTCCTGGGTGAGGTAGAGCGCCATGGCGGCGATGTCGTCGATGCGCACGAACTGCTTGGTGGGCTGGGGCGCGAGGATCACGTCGCGCGCGGCCTTCTCGGGCGTGATGCCGAGGGCGCGCGCCTGGTCCTGGATCTGGGTCTCGACGAGCGGCGTGTGCACGAAGCCCGGGCAGATCGCATTCGACGTGATGCCGATCTCGGCCACTTCCAGGGCGAGCGTCTTGGTGAAGCCGACGATGCCGTGCTTCGCGGCGACGTACGCGCTCTTGAACGGCGAAGCGACGAGCCCGTGGGCGGAAGCGATGTTGATGACGCGCCCCCATTTCGCCTTCTTCATCCCCGGCAGCGCCGCGCGCGTCGCGTGGAATGCCGAGGAGAGGTTGATGGCGATGATGGCATCCCACTTCTCCGGCGGGAATTCATCCACCGGCGCCACGTGCTGGATGCCCGCATTGTTGACGAGGATGTCGATCTTGCCGAACGCCTTCAGCGCCTCGCCCACCATGGCGACGATCTCGGCCGGCTTCGACATGTCGGCCGCGTTGTAGAGCACCTTCACGCCGTGCTGCGCCTCGAGGCCGGAGCGCAGCGCCTCGATCGCCTTCGCGTCTCCGAACCCGTTCAGCATCACGTGGGCGCCTTCGCGCGCGTAGCACTCGGCGATGCCCCTGCCGATGCCGCTCGTCGATCCGGTGACCACCGCGGTCCTGCCTGCCAATGCTTTCGCCATGCCGATTCCTTCCGTCGCGCCGTTCAGGCGGGTTGCGTGTGGTCGGCGGCGCGCACCATCTCGATGTGCACGATGCCGTCCTCGTCGTACGGCTCCGACGCCTTCACGAAGCCGAAGTCCTGGTAGAACTTTTCCAGCCGCATCTGCGCGCCGATGCGGATCGGCCGCCCGGGCCACAGGGCCTGCGTGCGCGCCAGCGCCTCGCGCATCAGCTCGCGGCCCGCGCCGCTGCGCCGCACGCTCGCCGTCGTGAGCACCCGGCCGATCGAGGGCTCGGCGAACTTCACGCCCGGCGGCACGATGCGGCAATAGGCGAGCAGCGGGCCATCCGCGCGGCCGAGCAAATGGAAGCAGGCGGGGTCGGCGCCGTCCAGGTCCTGGAACGGGCAGTCCTGCTCGATCACGAATACCGCCACGCGCGCCTGGTAGAGATCGTGGATGTCGCGCGGGGCGAGCTTGTCGAAGGGTGCGAAGCGCCAGTTCAGCATTGCGCGAGCATATAGATATTGGGTCCCCATCGGCATGGGGACCACGACAATTATCGCCCCACGGGCTCCGTCATCGTCGTGGCTTTCGCCAAATGCAGCCAGGTTTCCACCACAGTGTCCGGATTCAGAGACATCGACTCGATTCCCTCGGACATCAGCCACTCGGCGAGGTCGGGATAGTCGCTCGGGCCCTGCCCGCAGATGCCGACATACTTGCCCTGTTTGCGGCACGCCTGGATGGCCAGGTGCAGCATGCGCTTGACCGCCGGGTCGCGCTCGTCGAAGGCCTCCATCACCAGACCCGAGTCGCGGTCGAGCGCGAGCGTCAGCTGGGTCATGTCGTTGGAGCCGATCGAGAAGCCGTCGAAGTGCTTGAGGAACTCGTCGGCGAGGATGGCGTTCGAGGGAATCTCGCACATCATCACCACCCGCAGCCCGTTCCTGCCGCGCTCGAGGCCGTTGTCCTTCAGGATCGCGAGCACCTGCTCGGCCTCCTGGACGGTGCGCACGAACGGGATCATCAGCTCCACGTTGGTGAGGCCCATGGCGTCGCGGACCCGGCGCATCGCCTCGCACTCGAGGCGGAAGCAGTCGCGGAAATTCTGCGCGATGTAGCGCGAGGCGCCGCGGAAGCCGAGCATCGGGTTTTCTTCCGTCGGCTCGTACTTGGCGCCGCCGATGAGGTTGCGGTACTCGTTCGACTTGAAGTCCGACAGGCGCACGATCACCTTCTTCGGCCAGAACGCGGCCGCGATCGTGGCCACGCCCTCGACGATCTTCTCGACGTAGAAGCGCGTGGGATTCTCGTAGCCGCGGCTCTGCTTGGCCACCTGCGCGCGCAGCTCGGGGCCGAGGCTGTCGTACTCGAGGCAGGCCTTGGGATGCACGCCGATCGTGTTGGAGATGATGAACTCGAGGCGTGCCAGGCCCACGCCGTCGTTGGGCAACTGGCAGAAGTCGAAGGCGAGCTGCGGGTTGCCGACGTTCATCGCGATCTTCACCGGGATCTCGGGCATCGCGTCGAGCTTGAGCTCGATCGCCTCGAAATCCATCCTGCCCTCGTAGATGTAGCCGGTGTCGCCCTCCGCGCAGGAGACCGTCACCTCGGCGCCTTCCTCGAGCCTCTCGGTCGCATCCTCGCAGCCGACCACCGCGGGCACGCCCAGCTCGCGCGCGATGATCGCGGCATGGCAGGTGCGCCCGCCGCGGTTGGTGACGATGGCCGAAGCGCGCTTCATCACCGGCTCCCAGTTGGGATCGGTCATGTCGGTCACGAGGATGTCGCCGTCGCGCACGCTCGAAATCTGCGAGACGTCCATGATGACGCGCACCCGCCCCTGGCCGATCTTCGAGCCGATCGCGCGTCCCTCGGCGAGGATCGCGCCACGCTTGCCGATCCGATAGCGCGTGATCGTGTCGCTGCGGGTCTGCTGGCTCTTCACCGTCTCGGGGCGCGCCTGCAGGATGTAGAGCTTGCCGTCCTCGCCGTCGCGGCCCCACTCGATGTCCATCGGGCGGCCATAGTGCTTCTCGATCGACATCGCGTAGCGCGCGAGCTCCTCCACCTCCGGGTCGGCGAGCGAGAAGCGGTCGCGGTCCGCGGGCGGCACCTCGACCTGCTTCACCGAGGTGCCCGCCTTCTCGCCGGCATCGAACACCAGCTTGATCGCCTTGCCGCCGAGGCTGCGGCGCAATACCGCCGGCTTGCCGTTGGCGAGGCAGAGCTTCGAGACGTAGAACTCGTCCGGATTCACGGCGCCCTGCACCACCATCTCGCCCAGGCCGTAGCTCGAAGTGATGAAGACGACCTCGCGAAAGCCGGACTCGGTGTCCATCGTGAACATCACGCCCGCGGCCCCCAAGTCGCTTCGCACCATGCGCTGCACGCCCGCCGAGATCGAGACCTCGGCGTGGGTGAAGCCCTTGTGCACGCGATAGGCGATGGCGCGATCGTTGTAGAGCGACGCGTAGACGCGCTTCACCGCATCGAGGATGTTGTCGACCCCGCGGATGTTGAGATAGGTCTCCTGCTGGCCCGCGAACGACGCGTCGGGCAGGTCCTCGGCCGTGGCGGAGGAGCGCACCGCGAAGCTCGCCTTGTCGTTGCCCTTGGAGATGCGCGCGTATTCCTCGCGGATCTGCTTCTCCAGCTCCGCGGGGATCGAGCCGGCTTCCACCCGCGCGCGGATCGCGGCGCCCGCCTTCGCAAGCGCATCCACATCCTCGACATCGACCGCCTTCAATTCCGCATCGATCGCATCGAAGAGCTTGTTGTGCGCGAGGAAATCGTCGAACGCCTTCGCGGTGGTGGCGAAGCCGCCGGGCACGCGCACGCCGCTCGCGGCAAGCTGGCTGATCAGCTCTCCCAGGGACGCGTTCTTGCCGCCGACCGTTGCCACGTCGGTCATGCGCAGGGATTCGAGGGGAAGGACGTAGCGGGAAGCCATGAAATCCGTTCGAGTGTACGGGCCGGGCGGAATTTGCAATTATAGCGAAGCCCGCATGACAATGTTGCACCGCATCATAGCCGCGATTCCCCTCCGAAGAGACCATGTCCCAGCGAAAGCGCGTGTTTTTCGTCTCCGACCGCACCGGCATCACTGTCGAGGCGCTCGGCTCCTCCCTCCTCACGCAGTTCGGCAACCTCGACTTCCTGCGGGTGACGCTGCCCTTCATCGACACGATCCCGAAGGGCATCCAGGTGGTCGCGCAGGTGAACGAGGCGCACCGCGATTCGGGCCAGCGCCCGCTCGTCTTCAGCTCGATCGTCGACGAGCAGGTGCGCGCCGAGATCAACAAGTGCGACGGCCTGGTGCTCGACGTGTTCGAGCGCTTCATCGTGCCGCTGGAGAACGAGCTCGGGCAGAAATCGACGCACATGGTCGGGCGCTCCCACAGCGTGGGCAACGCGAAGGACTACAACCACCGGATCGAGGCGATCAACTACACCCTCTCCCACGACGACGGCGTGACCCACCGCGGGCTGAACGAGGCCGACATCGTCCTGGTGGGCGTCTCGCGCAGCGGCAAGACGCCCACCTGCCTCTACATGGCGATGCAGTTCGGCATCAAGGCGGCCAACTATCCGCTCATTCCCGAGGATCTCGAGGCGAACCGCATCCCGCCCTCGCTCGCGCCGCTGAAGGGCAAGGTGTGGGGGCTGTCGATCGCGCCCGAGCGCCTGCACCAGATCCGCAGCGAGCGCCGCCCGGATTCCACCTATGCCGCGCTCGAGAACTGCCGCTACGAGGTGGCCGCGGCCGAGAAGCTGATGCGCAACGCGGGAATCCCGTACCTGGATTCGACCACCAAGTCGATCGAGGAGATCGCGACCCACATGCTGCATGAAGCCCACTTGGTGCGCAGGGTCTACTGACAAGTGCGCAAGGAACCTGAAGGGTCGGCGCGTTTATGC
>JANPHA010000108.1:0-6021 GCA_031424255.1 Burkholderiales bacterium
TTCGACCGCGGATGTCGTCCCTGCGCCGGCAGGGAGCCCGTCCGATGCTTCCAAGGACTCCAACGCTTTGAAGGGAGCCATCGCGCAATCGGGAGCGAACTCCGTTCGCGATACGCTCACCTCCACGCTCGCGAGCCTCAATGCGGACCTGCATGCCGAGGTGCTCGTGCTCGGCGCGGGCCCGGGGGGATACACCGCGGCGTTCCGCGCGGCCGACCTCGGCAAGAAAGTCGTGCTGGTCGAGCGCTACGCAACCCTGGGCGGCGTGTGCCTCAACGTCGGCTGCATTCCCTCCAAGGCCCTGCTGCACGCCGCGCGCGTGATCGCCGACGCCGAGGAGATGGGCCACTTCGGCGTGGAGTTCGGCGCGCCGAAGACCAGCCTCGACAAGCTGCGCGGCTGGAAGGAAAGCGTCGTCGGCAAGCTCACCAAGGGCCTCACCGCGCTCGCGAAGGCGCGCAAGGTGACGGTCGTGCAGGGCAAGGCCCAGTTCGCGTCGCCGCAGACGCTCGAGGTCGAGACGTCCGAGGGCCGCAAGGTCGTGTCGTTCGACCATTGCATCATCGCGGCCGGCTCGCAGTCCGCGCAGATCCCCGGCATCCCCTACGACGATCCGCGCGTGATGGACTCGACCGGCGCGCTCGAGCTGAAGGACATTCCCAGGCGGCTGCTGATCATCGGCGGCGGCATCATCGGCCTCGAGATGGCTACCGTGTACGACGCGCTCGGCGCGAAGGTGACCGTGGTGGAATTCATGGATCGTCTCATTCCGGGCGCCGATCCCGACATCGTGAAGCCGCTCGCGCGGCGCATCGAGAAGCGCTACGAGAAGATCCTGCTCAAGACCAAGGTCGCGGGCATCGAGTCCACGTCGGTCGGGCTCAAGACGACGTTCCAGGCCGCGGACGGAGGCCCGGGACCCGCGCCCGAGATCTACGACCGCGTGCTGCTCGCGGTGGGCCGGCGTCCCAACGGCAGGAACATCGGCGCGGAGAAGGCGGGCGTCAACGTGAACGAGCGCGGATGGATTCCGGTCGATCGCCAGATGCGCACCAACGTGCCGCACATCTTCGCGATCGGCGACATCGTCGGCGAGCCGATGCTCGCGCACAAGGCCACGCACGAGGGCAAGCTCGCCGCCGAGGTGATCGCCGGCATGAGCCACCATGTGTGGGAGGCGAAGACGATCCCGAGTGTCGCCTACACCGATCCCGAGGTCGCGTGGATGGGGCTCTCGGAGCCGGAAGCGAAGGCGCAAGGCGTCGAGTACGACAAGGCGGTGTTCCCCTGGGCGGCGAGCGGGCGCGCGCTCGGCATGGGGCGCGAGGAGGGACTCACGAAAATCCTCTACGCCAAGGGCACCAAGCGCATTCTCGGGGCGGGCATCGTGGGCGTCAACGCGGGCGAGCTGATCGCGGAGACGGTGCTGGCGCTCGAGATGGGCGCGGATGCCGAGGATATCGGCCTCACGATCCATCCGCATCCGACGCTCTCCGAGACGGTGTTCTTCACTGCCGAGATCGCAGAGGGCTCGATCACCGACATGATGCCGCCGAAGAAGTGACGCGCGGAGCGGCGCTCACTCGCCGCGCCGCGCGCGTCCCGAGCACCAAGCGGTGACCGGCCCGATGAGGCCGAGGACCACGCCGGCGATGATGGCCTGGTAGTAGCCGGCGATCGCGAGGAAGCACGCGACCGCCCAGCCGATGCTTGATACCGCCTCGACGAGATTCACCAGCACGTTCTGCTTGTGGCGCGCGCGCAGGTCGCGCGCCTGCCCGGGCACCCCGGTCCAGACCTGGATCACCGCGCTCGAGGCGAGCCCCGCGGCGAGGAACACCGCGACGATCGCGACGAGGCGAAGCGAGATCAACGCATACCACGCGAGGAACGGCAAGACGAGCACGCCGATCGGCGCGAGCGCCGCGGCCACCTTGAGCCAGCGCACCCGCTCGGAGGACACCGGTGCCGAGCCGATCAGGTCCGGCGCCTCCTCGCCGCTCACCGTGATCCATGCGAAGGTGCCCGCGAGGCTCGAGGCCATCAGGATCAGCGACGCCGCGAGGATCGTGGCGACCTCGGTGCGGCGGATGAGGATCAACATCAACGGCACCAGGTAGAGCATCTGCACCAGCGACTTGGCGATGAGCGTCGGATCGCGCGCGATCAGCGTGAGCTCCTTCGCGATCACGATGCGAGCGAGCCCGGCGCGGAACGCCCGGCGGGGAGGCGCGCCGCGCCCAGCGCCCGGCGAGATCGCCGCGCCCTCCTGCACGGCGCTAGCGAACGGCCCGGTGGTGAGGCGCACGAGGAGCGCGAAGACCGCGATGCAGAGCGCGATCGTCGCGAGCGCCGGCAACGGGTCGCCGAAGAGCGCCCGCGCGGGCCAGGTGAGCACGCTGTGCGGCCCGAACCACGCGGCGCCTTCCTCGGTGGCCATCCACGCGCGCAGCGCGAGCTTGGTCGAATCCGACAGCACCGTCTCGAACTGCATCGCGAGGATCAGCAGCGCGCCCACCAGCGCGCCGACGATCTGCGCGGCGACATGCGCGCGGCGTGGGCCCAGCATGCGCACCAGCGCGAGCGTCCCGGCGAAGGCGAGCCCGGCGCACGCGAGCCCGATCGATGCGAGCACCGGGTACGCCGCGAGCGTTCCCCAGCGGCCGTGGAACGGTCCCATGTCGGCGATCGGAAGCCAGAACACCGCGACGGTGGAGACCGAGGCGAGCCCGACCGCGATGCCGCGAATGGCATACACGTTGCGGATCGGCACCGGCGAGGACAGCAGCAGGTCGATGTCGCCGCGCCCGAAGAGCGCGCTCACCGCGAGGCCGAAGGCCGAGGACAGGACGAGAAGCAGCGCGAACGCGGTGAGCATCACCACGAGGGAAGAGCTCGAGCGCAGCAGCGCCTCGAGCTCGAAGTTGCGCATGAAGATCCAGCCCGCGGCGTGCGCCGCGAGCAGCACCAGGCCCCCGAGCACGATGAAGATGTACCAGCGCCCCCCGCCCGACATCCGCCACAGCAGCCGCGCCTCGTGCGCGAGCAGCCATTGCCACGATGCCGGCCTAGGCCGCCACGCCATCCACGCCCTCGCGCGTGAGCTCGAGGAAAATGTCCTCCAGCGTCGCGCCCTGCGCCGATGCCCCGCGCAGCTCGGCCATCGTGCCCTGGGCGATGATCCTGCCGCGCGCGATGATGCTGATGCGCTCGGCGAGGCGCTCGGCGATCTCGAGGATGTGCGTGGTGAGCACGACGGTGCAGCCCTGCTTCACGCGCTCGATCAGGATGTCCTTCACCAGCCGCGCGGCCGCGGCGTCGAGCCCGGTCAACGGCTCGTCGAGGATCATCACCGCCGGGTCGTGGATCAGCGCGCCGGCGAGCGCCAGCTTCTGGCGCATGCCGCGCGAGAAGGTCTCGATGCGCTCGGTGCGCTGCGGTTCCAGGCCGAGCACGGAGATGAGCTCGTCGGCACGCGCCTGCGCGCGCGGCGCCTCGATGCTCCACAGGCCGGCGACGAACTCGAGGTATTCGAGCGGTGTCAGCTTGCCATAGAGCAGCGGATCGTCGGGCAGGAAAGCGAGCACGCCCTTGGCGGCGCGCGGCTCCGCGGCAATGTCGTGGCCGAGGATGCGCACGCTGCCGGAGTCGGCGCGCGTGAGACCGGCCACGATGCGCAGCGTCGTCGTCTTGCCCGCGCCGTTGGGGCCGAGCAGCGCGTGCAACTCGCCACGCGCAATGACGAGGTCGAGGCCGTCGACCGCGGCCTTGCCGCCGAACTGCTTGCGCAGCTCGCGGATCTCGAGCGCATCGCTCACGGCAGCACCGCCGCTGCCACGAGCGCCAGCGCGGCGGCCACGGCGAGGCGATCGGCGCCGAAGAACCCGCGCTGCGTGGCCTCGAGATCGACGATCCCGATCACATCGCGCTGCTCGTCGAGGATCGGCACGCACGCCTCGGACTGGATGCCGTCGTCGCAGACGTAGAATCCGCCGCCGGCCTCGACGTGCTTGCCGACGTCGTCGATCACGGTCGCGCGCCCGGTGAGCCCGACCGTGCTGTTGGTGCTCTTCGCGGCGAATTCCCGCGTGAGCGGAAATTCCGCGCGGCTCGCCCTGCCGACGTAGGCGAGCTTCACCAGGACCGGCACGCCCGCGGAATTCATGCGCCGCTGGTAGACGCCGACCCACGCCGAGCCGGTGGTCTCCTGCGCCCGCTCGACCAGCCGCTCGAGCAGCGCCAGGCGTCGCGTGGTCTGCTCCGAGCGCCCTCCGAGGATCGCGGCCAGATCGTACGGGACCGGCGCCAGCCGGTCGACGATCGAGCAGGCGCCGTCCGCGGTCAGCATCGGCACCTGGTAGACATAGAGCGAAGCGTCATCGCCGACCGCGACCTTCTCGCTCATCGCCTCCATCAGGTCGTGCACCGCGCGCTGCACGTCGTCCTCGCGCCCGACCAGCGACTCGAGGCCCGCGCTGCGCAGGTGCGTGCGGATGCGCTCGCGCGCCTCGATCGTCATGTGCGCTCCGGCTCGGCGCGCAGCGCCGGGCGCTCGTCCCACTCGAAGGCGAGGCCGCGCGAGCGCATCCAGTCGGCGACCGCGAGCCCGGTCGCGCGCCTCCACGGCCGCAGCTTCTCCGGCGCGTGGCGCCGGTATTCGGCGAGCTCCGCGCCGAGCAGGACGGTGCCGGTCGCGATCGCGTGGTAGCAGAGCATGATCTCGTTCTTGCGCTCGAAAATGTAGTTGCCGACCAGGTTCGTCTCGATCACGTCGAGGCCGAGCTCCTCCTTCACTTCACGCGCCACCGCGTGCTTCGGGTCCTCGTTGGCCTCTAGATAGCCAGTCACGAGCGCGAAGAAGCCCTCGGGCCAGGCGCGGTTGCGCGCGAGGATGATCTCGCCCTCGTGCTCGACGATGGCGCCCACCGCCGGCGTCGGATTGCGCCATTGCACGTAGCCGCACGCGTCGCTGCACGCACGCCGCTGCGAGGCGACACCGTCGATGTCGCGCAGCACGCGATCCTCGAGCGGCCGCGCGCAGCGCGGGCAATAGCGGAACGCTTCGAGGCTCAGAGCCGCTCTTCGACCCAGCCGCGCACGGATTCCAGCGCCGCGGGCAGGGCCGAAGCGTTGGTGCCGCCGGCCTGGGCCATGTCGGGACGCCCGCCGCCCTTGCCGCCGACCTGTGTCGCGACGAAGTTGACGAGCTCGCCCGCCTTCACGCGCGAGATGAGATCGGCGGTCACGCCCGCGATCAGGCTCACCTTCTGGCCTTCGGAGGCGGCGAGCACGATGGCGCTGCTGGTGAGCTTGCCCTTGAGCTGGTCGAGCGTGTCGCGCAACGTTTTCGCGTCCGCGCCCTCGAGCCGTGCGGCGAGCACCTTGACGCCCTTCACCTCGATGGCGGAGCCGGCCAGGTCGTCGCCGCGGCTGGCGGCCATCTTCTGCTTCATGCGGGAAGCATCCTTCTCGAGCGTCTTCACGCTCTCGAGGATCTGTGCCAGCCGCGCCTCGATTTCCTGGGGCTGGGCCTTGAGCGTGACAGCGATGCGCGCGAGCTGCTCGGCTTCCTGCTGCACCAGGGCCAGCGCCACCGTGCCGGCGATCGCCTCGACGCGGCGCACGCCCGCGGCCACGCCGCCCTCGGAGACGATGCGGAAGAGCCCGATGTCGCCGGTGCGTGTGACGTGCGTTCCGCCGCAGAGCTCGCGCGACGAGCCGATGTCGAGCACGCGCACCTCGTCGCCGTATTTCTCGCCGAACAGCATCATCGCGCCGAGCTTCTGCGCGTCGTCGATCGCCATGTTGCGCACCGTCGTCGCCTCGTTGCGCAGGATCTCGGCGTTCACCTGCGCCTCGACGCGCCGGATCTCATCGGGTGTCATCGGCGCGTTGTGGCTGAAGTCGAAGCGCGTCTTGTCCTCGTCGACCAGCGATCCCTTCTGCTGCACGTGCGTTCCGAGCACTTCGCGCAGCGCCTTGTGCATCAGGTGGGTGGCGGAATGGTGGCGCATGGTGCGC
>JANPHA010000109.1:0-6463 GCA_031424255.1 Burkholderiales bacterium
CGCCTTGAATGCGCTCTACCGCCCGGGCCCCATGGACCTCATTCCGGAGTTCATCGACCGCAAGCACGGGCGCAAGACCTTCACCTACCTCGATCCCCGGCTTAAGGAAATCCTCGATCCCACCTACGGCGTCATGACCTACCAGGAGCACGTCATGACCATCGCGCAGGTGATCGGCGGATACACGCTCGGAAGCGCCGACCTGCTGCGCCGCGCGATGGGCAAGAAGAAGCCCGAGGAGATGGCCAAGCAGCGCGCGATCTTCACGCAGGGCGCGATGGAGCGCGGGGTGCCGCGGGAGAAGGCGGTGACGCTCTTCGACCAGATGGAGAAGTTCGCCGGCTACGGCTTCAACAAGTCGCACTCGGCCGCGTACTCGCTGGTGGCGTACCAGACCGCGTACCTGAAGGCGCACCATACCGCCGCGTTCATGGCCGCCAACATGTCGGCCGTGATGGACGATACCGACAAGCTGCATATCCTCCACGACGACGCGTTGAAGAACGGGCTCACGGTCGCGCCGCCCGACATCAACACTTCGAGCTACCGCTTCGTGGCGCTCGATGCGACGCACATCCGCTACGGGCTGGGCGGCGTGAAGGGAACCGGCGAAGGCGCGGTCGCCAACATCATCGCGAGCCGCGATTGCGCCGGGCCGTTCGCGAGCCTCGCCGAATTCTGCCGGCGCGTGGACCGGCGCATCGTCAACCGGCGCGCGATGGAGGCGCTCATCAAGGCGGGCGCCTTCGATTGCGTCGAGCCCAACCGGGCGCGCCTGCTGGCCGCGCTCGGCGCGGCGATCGAGGTCGCCGAGAAGAGCGAGCAGTTCGCGAGCCAGACCAATCTCTTCGGCGGCGCGGGCGGGGCGCCGGAGACATTCGAGATGCCGCAAGTGGCGCCGTGGGGCGAGCGCGAGCGCCTGCAGAACGAGAAGCAGAGCCTCGGCTTCTACCTGAGCGGCCACCCGTTCAACGCGTATCGCGAGGAGCTGCGCCGGTTCGCGCGCACCCCGCTCGCCAACATCGTCCCGCAATTCGAGCCGATCATGCTGGCGGGCGTGATCTACGGCGTCACGGCGCGCAATTCGCGCCGCGGCCGCATGGCGGTGCTCACGCTCGATGACGGCAGCGCGCGCGTCGAGGTCGTGGTCTATGGCGAGCTCTTCCACGAGAAGCGCGCGGTCATCCAGGAAGACCAGGTGGTGGTGGTCCGGGGCAAGGTGTTCCCGGACGAGTTCTCGGGCGGGCTGCGGATCACGGCCGACCAGATCATGGACCTCGCCGAAGTGCGGGCCGCCCATGCGCGCCTGCTGCGCTTGTGCATCAACGGGCAGGCCGATTCCGCGAAGCTGAAGGCGCTGCTCGCGCAATACGCCGGCGGGCAGTGCTTCGTCTCGATCCGCTACCGCACGGCCCGGGCGCAGTGCGACATCAAGCTGCCCGAGAGTTGCCGCGTGAAGGTCTCCGGCCCGCTGCTCGATTCGCTCGCGCAGTGGCTCGACGAGAAGAACGTCGAGGTGGTGTACTAGTCCTCCCCGGTGGGGCGCTTCTCGAACGCGTCGAAAGCGCCCTCGGCCTCGAGCACCTCGAGGCTCTTCACCGCGGCCGCTTCCGGACCGCGCCGGGCCCAGGCGATGATCGCATCGACCGCGCCTTGCGGGCCCTGAACCACCGCTTCCACGCTGCCGTCGAGGCGGTTGCGCACCCATCCGGTGACGCCCAGGCGCTGCGCCTCGAGCCGCATCGACTCGCGAAACCACACACCCTGCACCCGGCCGCGGATCGCCAGGCGCCGCGTGAGCCGCTCACTCATCCCCGCGCACCCGCCCCCTCGACTGCTTCTTCACGCCCTCGCGCTTCTTCGTCTCGATGCGGCGGCGCTTCGCGCCCACAGAGGGGCGCGTGGCCACGCGCTTCTTCGGCACGTGGTTGAGCCGCTTCAACTTCTCGATCAGGCGCTCGAACGCGGTCTCGCGGTTGCGGAATTGCGAGCGCGTGTCCTGCGACATCACCACGACGCCGGAAGGCGGGTGAGTGAGGCGCAGCGCCGATTCCGTCTTGTTCACGTGCTGCCCCCCGGGACCGCTCGCGCGGAACACGTCGACCACGACTTCGCGCTCGAGGACGTCGCGGTCGGTCGAATAGGGCGGGGGGCGCTGCGGCTGTCGTGAGGCCATGGCGGGGAGATTACAGCTGTATTTCCGGGGGCGGCGGTTTTGTGAACGCGTTCACAGGCACGCCCCCGCATTCGGATGACTATGGGTTCCGTGGCCAGCCGGGAAGCCACCCGGATCCCAACCGAATTCAACCCATCAGGAGAACGCCGTGCCCAACTCGAAGCGGCAGCTTGCAGCGGAAGTGATCGCGGTAGTGATCCTCGGGACGGCGAGCTTTCTCTCGGTGAGCTTCGATCGCGACCCGGGCGCGTCGTCGGCGCGGTCGATCAGGAACATGTCCGCGGTGCAGGTGCTGGCCGAGCTGCCCAAGGGCCCGGCGCGCTTCGCCCGATAAATCCAGGAATTACCCCGCAAGGCGCACTTGCGTGGCGCCCGCCGGAGCGATCCGGCGGGCGTTTTTTTTTTCAAGGGAAACTCTATTTGATCCGCATCCCCGGCATCGCTCCCGAGTCGGGAGCGAGCAGGTAGATCGAGCCGCTGTCGCCGGCGGCGAGCACCATGCCCTGCGATTCGCCGAAGCGCATCTTGCGCGGCGCGAGGTTGGCCACCATCACGGTGAGGCGCCCCACCAGCTCCTTCGGCGTATAGACCGAGCGGATGCCCGCGAACACCGTGCGTTGCTCGATGCCGATGTCGAGCGTGAGCTTGAGCAGCTTGTCGGCGTCGGCCACCAGCTCGGCGTCCACGATGCGCGCCACCCGCAGGTCGATCTTGCCGAAGTCGTCGATCGAGATGGTCTCGCCCACGGGCAGCAGCACCGGCGGCTTGGGCGGCTCCACCGGCTCGAGCTTGAAGTCGTCGGGCTCGGCCGAGCTCGCCACGCTTTTCGGCGTCGCGGCGACCTTGGGGGCGGGCGACTCGGGCTTCGCCTCGCCCGGAGGTTCGAGCAGCTCGTCGATCTGCTTCGATTCGACGCGCGAGATGAGGTGGCGATAGGGCTGGACCTTGTGTCCCGGCTTGAGCGGGCTCGCGACATCCTCCCAGGTGAGCGGCTTGGGCAGAGCCAGGAACTCTTCCACTTCCTCGGCGACTTTCGGCAGCACCGGCTTCAGGTAGATCGTGAGGATGCGGAAAAGCTCGAGATAGAGCGTGCAGAACCACTGCAGCGCCGCGTCCTGGCCCGGCTCCTTGGCGATCTCCCACGGCTTCTGCTCGTCGATGTACTGGTTCACGCGGTCGGCGAGGAACATGACCTGGCGGATCGCCTTGCTGAACTCGCGCGCCTCGTAGTCGGCGGCGATCGCGTCGGCGAAGCTGCGCGCCTCGAACAGGATGGTCGGCGCCTGCTCGTCGTCGGCGGCCGGGGCGGCCAGGTTGCCGCGCATCTTGTGCTTGAGCTCTCTGCCCGCCGACAGCGGCTCGTCGGACAGGACGCCGCCGAAGCGCTTGCCGATGAACCCGGCGGCGCGGCTCGCGATGTTCACGTACTTGCCGACCAGGTCGGAATTCACCCGGGCGAGGAAATCGTCCGGGTTGAAGTCCGTGTCCTCGACGCGCGCGTTGAGCTTGGCAGCGAGGTAGTAGCGCACCCACTCGGGATTGAGGCCCAGGTCTATGTATTTCTGCGGGCTCACCGAGATCCCGCGCGACTTCGACATCTTCTCGCCCGACAGCTGCAGGAAGCCGTGGACGTACACGTTATCCGGCACCTTGCGCTCGGAGAACTTCAGCATCGCGGGCCAGAAGAGCGTGTGGAAGTAGATGATGTCCTTGCCGATGAAGTGGATCTGCTCGACCTTCGGGTCGGCCAGGTACTTGTTGAAGTCCTGGCCCTTCCTGTCGAGGAAGTTCCTGAGCGAGGCGAGATAGCCGATCGGCGCGTCCAGCCAGACGTAGAAGTACTTGCCGGGCGCGCCCGGGATCTCGATGCCGAAATAGGGCGCGTCGCGGGTGATGTCCCAGTCGTTCAGGCCGCTGTCGAGCCACTCGCGCACCTTGTTCGCGACCTCGGGCTGCAGCTTGCCGTCCTGGGTCCACCCGCGCAGGAACTCGACGCAGCGCGGATCGGAGAGCTTGAAGAAGAAATGGTCCGACTTCTTCAGCACCGGCTTCGCGCCGGTGAGCACCGAGTAGGGATTCTTCAAGTCCGTGGGCGCGTAGACCGCGCCGCAGTTCTCGCAGGAGTCGCCGTACTGGTCCTTGGTGCCGCACTTCGGGCACTCCCCCTTGATGTAGCGGTCCGGAAGGAACATGCCCTTCACCGGGTCGAAGAACTGCTCGATCGTCTTGGTCTCGATGAAGCCGTTCATCTGCAGCGCGAGGAAGATCTCCGCGGAAAGCTCGCGGTTCTCCTCGGAGTGGGTGGTGTGGAAGTTGTCCCAGCTGATGCCGAAGCGCTGGTAGTCGCGGCGGTGGGACTCGGCCACCTTGGCAATCAGCTCCTCGGGCGTGGTGCCTTCCGCCTCCGCCTTCAGCATGATCGGCGCGCCGTGGGTGTCGTCGGCGCACACGAAATTCACCTTGTGACCCTGCAACCGCTGGAAGCGGACCCAGATGTCGGCCTGCACGTACTCCATGATGTGGCCGATATGAAACGGGCCGTTGGCGTACGGCAGAGCCGTGGTGACGAAAAGCTTGCGTGGCATGAATGGGAGTTTCGAAGCTCCGCGATGATAACAAATTGCTTTAAAATTGCGTTCGCTTTCCCTCTCTGCGGCACCGCTTCCCATGGCTGACACCGAAAAGGACGTCCTCGCGGCGCTCTCCGAGCTGATCGACCCGGTCACGGGCCGCAACTTCGTCGAGTCGAAAAGCGTGAAGAACGTGAAGGTCGAGGGCGAGCGCGTCTCGCTCGACGTGGTCCTGGGCTATCCGGGGCGGGGCGTGATCGAGAAGGTGCGCGCCCAGGTCGCCGAGCGCCTCCTGCGCCTGCCGGGCATCGCGCACGCCAGCGTGAACGTGCACTCGAAGATCGTCTCTCACGCGGTGCAGCGCGGCGTGAAGCTCGTGCCCGGGATCAAGAACATCATCGCGGTGGCCTCGGGCAAGGGCGGCGTGGGCAAAAGCACGACCGCGGTGAACCTGGCCCTCGCGCTCGCGGCCGAGGGCGCCACCGTGGGCATGCTCGATGCCGACATCTACGGGCCCTCCCAGCCGCTCATGCTCGGCATCACCGGTCGGCCCACCTCGCGCGACGGCAAGACGATGGAGCCGATGGAAGGCCACGGCATCCAGGCGATGAGCGTCGGCTTCCTGATCGAGTCGGACACGCCGATGGTCTGGCGCGGCCCGATGGTGACGCAGGCGCTGGAACAGCTGCTGACCGAGACCAAATGGCACGACCTCGACTACCTGGTGGTCGACCTGCCGCCCGGCACCGGCGACATCCAGCTGACCCTCGCCCAGAAGGTCCCGGTGACCGGCGCGGTCATCGTCACGACACCGCAGGACATCGCGCTCATCGACGCGCGCAAGGGCCTCAAGATGTTCGAGAAGGTGGGAATCCCGATCCTCGGCGTGGTCGAGAACATGGCGATCCACATCTGCTCGAGCTGCGGCCACGCCGAGCACATCTTCGGCTCCGGGGGCGGGGAGAAGATGTGCAAGGACTACGACGTGGAGTTCCTCGGCAGCCTGCCTCTCGACATCCGCATCCGCGAGCAGACGGATTCGGGCAAGCCCACGGTCGTCTCGGAGCCCGATGGCCCGATCGCCGCGATCTACCGCGACATCGCGCGCAAGGTGGCGGCGCGCATCGCGCGCCAGTCCGAGGACCGGACTTCGGTATTTCCGAAAATCGTCATCCAGAAAAACTGACAACTCCCATGAGCATCAAGAGTGACAAGTGGATCCGGCGCATGTCCGAGGAGCACCGGATGATCGAACCCTACGTCGCGGGGCAGGTACGCGAGGTGGACGGCAAGAGAATCGTCTCCTACGGCACGTCGAGCTACGGCTACGATATCCGCAGCTCCGACGAATTCAAGATCTTCACCAACATCAACTCGACGATCGTCGACCCGAAGGCGTTCGACCCCAAGTCGTTCGTCGACTTCAAGGGCCCGGTGTGCATCATCCCGCCGAACTCCTTCGTGCTCGCCCGCACGATCGAGTACTTCCGCATCCCGCGCAATGTGCTTACCATCTGCCTTGGCAAATCCACTTATGCGCGCTGCGGCATCATCGTCAACGTCACCCCGCTCGAACCCGAGTGGGAGGGCCACGTGACGCTCGAATTCTCGAACACCACCCCGCTGCCGGCCAAGATCTACGCCAACGAGGGCATCTGCCAGGTGCTTTTCTTCGAGGCTGATGACAACGACGTGTGCCAGACCAGCTACGCCGACA
>JANPHA010000110.1:0-1876 GCA_031424255.1 Burkholderiales bacterium
GTCTGATCCTCTTGGTGAATTCCGCGGGCACCGCGGGGCTCGCCATCGCAAGCCGCGGCCGAACGGGAGATTTCCTGGTTCGGCCGTTCCGTTTCCAATACCCACAAGCCAGGAGCGCACGATGCTGAAAGTCGGAGACAAATTGCCCGCGGGCAACCGGTGGGAGTTCATCGAGGTCGAGGGCAACGGTTGCTCGCTGGGCCCGAATGCGTTCGACATCCAGAAGGCCACGGCCGGCAAGACGGTCGGCATCTTCGCGCTGCCCGGCGCCTTCACGCCGACCTGCTCGGCCAAGCACGTGCCCGGCTACGTCGAGCAGGCCGAGGCCCTGAAGGCCGCCGGCGTCGACGAGGTCTGGTGCGTGTCGGTGAACGACGCCTTCGTGATGGGCGCCTGGGGCCGTGACCAGAAGACCGCCGGCAAGGTGCGCATGATGGCCGACGGCAGTGGCGACTTCGCCAAGGCCGCTGGCCTGACGCTCGATCTCAACGCCAAGGGCATGGGGTTGCGCTCGCAGCGCTACTCGATGCTGGTGGCCGACGGCGTGGTGAAGTCGCTGAACGTCGAGGCCCCGGGCAAGTTCGAGGTCAGCGACGCGGCCACGCTGCTGGCACAAGCCAAGGCGCTGAAGGCCTGATTCCTGGATTTCGCATGATGAGTCGCTTGACGGCTCGTCATGCTGTGCTGCACAATCACAGGCTTCGCCGGAAACGTTCGTTTGCAGTCGTTCGACTGAGGCAGCGGTTTCGGATCCAACCCTTCCACGGGCCCAAGACTGGCAGTGGCAGGTGCCCAGCTTCAACGCCGGGTACCGCTGCAGCGAAGTTGGGATGAGAACATGATCCAAATGCAATCGCGGCTCGATGTGGCCGACAACACGGGCGCCAAGTCCGTCATGTGCATCAAGGTGCTGGGCGGCTCCAAGCGGCGTTACGCCGGCATTGGCGACGTCATCAAGGTCAGCATCAAGGAAGCAGCGCCCCGCGGCCGTGTGAAAAAGGGCGAGGTCTACAGCGCCGTCGTCGTGCGCACCGCCAAGGGCGTGCGCCGCCCCGACGGCTCGCTGATCAAGTTCGACGGCAACGCTGCCGGGTTGCTGAACGCGAAGCTCGAGCCGATCGGCACGCGCATCTTCGGGCCGGTGACGCGCGAGCTGCGCACCGAGCGCTTCATGAATATCGTCTCGCTCGCGCCGGAAGTGCTCTGAGTCGTCAAGCACCAGACCCGTCAGGACCCACCATGAACAAACTCCGCAAAGGCGACCAGGTCATCGTGACCACCGGTCGCGACAAGGGCAAGCGCGGCCAGATCGCGCAGCGCGTCGACGCCGACCACATCGTGGTCGAGGGCGTGAACGTCGTGAAGAAGCACGTCAAGCCGAACCCGCTCAAGGGCACGACCGGCGGCGTGGTCGACAAGACCATGCCCATCCACCAGTCGAATGTCGCGATCTGGAATCCGGCCACGTCCAAGGGTGACCGTGTCGGCATCAAGCTCGCTGCGGACGGCAAGAAGACGCGTGTCTTCAAGTCGACCGGCGACGAGATCAAGGTTTAAGGCAGAGCACCATGGCGACCAAACAAGCAGCAGCTCCGGCCGGCGTTCCCGCCGTTCCGACAGGGCCGGCCCGCCTGCAGGGCATCTACCGCGAGAAGATCGTTCCCGAGCTGATGACCAAGTTCGGCTTCACCTCGGTGATGCAGGTGCCGCGCCTGCAGAAGATCACGCTGAACATGGGCGTGAGCGAGGCCGTCTCCGACAAGAAGGTCATGGACAACGCCGTCAGCGACCTGACCAAGATCGCCGGCCAGAAGCCCGTGGTCACCATGAGCAAAAAGCCGATTGCCGGCTTCAAGATTCGCGAAGGCCAGGCCAT
>JANPHA010000111.1:0-7455 GCA_031424255.1 Burkholderiales bacterium
TCGGTGACGGGCAGGGCATCCATGTCCGCGCGCAGCGCCACGACCGGGCCGGGCACGCCCCCCTTCAGCACGCCGACGCCGCGGGTGTGCGCGACTTTGTCGCGCACTTCGAGGCCGAGGGCGCGCAGGTGATCGGCTACCACCTTCGCGGTGCGCACCTCGCGGTTGCCGAGCTCGGGATGCTGGTGGAAGTCGCGCCGCCAGGCGACGACCTTCGGCTCGACCTGGTCGGCGGCCGAGGCGATCGCAGCGTCGAAGGGGAAAACCGCGTCGGGTGCGTTCATGGGTGAAATTCTACGCCGGGTTTTATAATGGCCGTCACCATGGAACATCTCGAGCCCCGGCAGGCCCACAGCTTCCTCAAGTCCCATCCCGAGGCGGTCTTCATCGATTGCCGCAGCGAGATGGAGTACATGTTCGTGGGACACCCGATCGGCGCGATGATGGTGCCCTGGTACGACGGTGACGACTGGGAGCTCAATCCCCATTTCGTCGGACAGGTGAAGAAGCTCGCCGGCCACAGCTTCGAGAAGCGCCCGATCGTGCTGATCTGCCGCAGCGGCAATCGCACCATCGAGGCCGGGGAAGCCCTCGAGCGTGCCGGCTTCAAGCAGGTGGTCAACGTGGTCTACGGGTTCGAGGGCGAGCTCGACGAGAACCACCACCGCAACAAGCGCAACGGCTGGCGCGTCGACGGGCTCCCCTGGGAGCAGTACTGAATTCGGGGGTCAGACTCCGCAATTGAATTCGGGGGTCAGACTCCCCAATTCGTTTTTTGAATTGGGGAGTCTGACCCCCGAATTGGCCAGTTGCCGTCGCGATCCTGGCGATGGACGCGAAATCCCGGGAACCACGCGGAGTCGCCCTGCGTGCCCCAGCGCCATTCGGGCGGGAATGGCACGAGCACGTCGGCGCTCGCGCCGGCGGCGGCGGCCAGGTGCATGTTGGTGTTGCTGACGCCGATGTGGCGGTCGAGCGTTGCGACGAGTGCCAGCGCGTCCTCGAGATCGTCGTTCATGCGGGAAGCGTCGTGCACCGTGCGCCCGAGCGCGCGGCCGGCAGTCGCAAGCTCATCGGGGGAGGGCGCGCGCTGCAGCGCGACGACGGTGCCTTCGAGCGGCGCCAGTGCCGCGAACAGGTCCTCGATCGCGATCGTCTTGTAGAGCCCCTGCGCCAGCACATCGCGCGGCGTGCCCGCGCGCCAGGTCACGCCGATCCAGGGCGGCGGCCCGAACGCCGCGAGCGTCGCGCGCCACGCGGCCAGCCGCTCGGGTAGCGGTGCGATGCGAAGCGAGGGCGGATACGGATCGATGGAGGAAGCCGCCACCAACGGTAAATCCGCGGTGAGCAGCGGCAGGCTCGACAGGTCATCCGGCGCGAAATCCGTGCGCAGCGCGGCGAAGAGCCCGGTGCGCGCGAGCAGCGGATGCAGGCGCGGCTCGCCCGCGAACGACAATCGAGCGCCCGCGGCCGCGAGCGCGGGCGCGAAGCGCAGGAAGAAAAGAACATCGCCCAGTCCCTGCTCGCCGACGAGCGTGGCCTCGCGTCCCGCGAGCTCCGCGAGCGCGGGCAGGCGATAGGCAGTGCCGCGCGCGGCCTGCTGTGCCTCGAAGCGCCGGCGGTGCTCGCGCCGCGCGTACCCCGCCCAGCCTTCGCGCCAGTGGCCGAGCAGCAGGTGGGATTGCGCCGCGAACATCGGCAACTCCTCGTCGGCGCTCGCGTGCATGGCGGCCGCGGAGAAGAGGCGCGCGGCGCGCGCGAAGTCGCCACGCGCGGCGGCGAGTTGCCCCGCGGCGCGCAAACCCGGCACGTGCCGCGGCTCGAGCGCGAGCGCGCGCTCGTAGGCTTCGCGCGCCGCGTCCCATTGGCGCAGCTCGGCGTGCGCCCGTGCCGCATCCATGTGCCACTCCACGTTTCGCGCGTCGAGCGCGGCGGCCTCGCGGTAATGCGCGATCGCATCCTGCGCGCGCCCCGCCTTGTGCAGCACCCAGCCGAGCGCATGGCGCGCCGCGGCGTTGCGCGGCTGCAACGCGAGCGCGCGATCGAGCGTGGCGCGCGCCTCGTCGCCGCGGCCCTGCTCGGCGAGCGCCTGGCCGAGATTGGTCAGCGCCTCGACGTTGGCGGGCTCGAGCGCCATCACTTTCTCGAAGCTCGCCGCGGCGCCAGCCCAGTCGCGCGCGTTGAAGCGCTGCAGGCCGGCGGAAAAATGCGCGGGGACGAAACCCGGCTTCAACTCGGCCGCACGCTCGAATTGCACGAGGGCGCCGCGCGAGTCTCCGCGTTGCGCATGCAGCACTCCGAGCTCGAACGCGGCACCCGCGTCCTTCGGATCGAGCGCGGTGGCGTGCTCGAGCGCCACGCGCGCCTCGTCCATCCGGCCGAGCATTCGCAGCGCGATACCGGTAACGAGATGCACGCGCGCATTCTCCGGATCCTTGCGCGCGATGCGCGCCGCGGCCGCGAGCGCTTCCTGCGCGCGTCCTGCCTGCAACAGCCGGAACGCGTCGGCGAGCGGCGAGGTCGGCGCCGCCATCAGATTTCCGGCGCGGGCCGCGGCAGCTCGCGTGGGCGGCGGCGCGCCGAGCGCTGGTACCCGAGCCAGCTCGCGAGCCCCAGCGCCATCATCGCGAGCATCGCCACCGCGAGCCAGCGCGTGTTGTGCGAGACCGCGGGAGAGATGAGCCCCGCTGTCAGCGTGTTCACCATCCCCGAGACGAATCCCTGCAGCGACGCCGCCATCCCGCGCCGGGTCGGAAAGAGGTCGAGCGTGATCAGCGAGATCGACGGCATCGCCATCGCGAATCCGATCCCGTAGATCATCAACGGGATCATCGCCCACGGGATCGAGGGCGCGACCGTGAATGCGTAGACCAGGTTGCCGGCCGCGGCGAGCCCCATGAAGCCGTAGGCGCGCTTCACCGTCTGCTGCGGCGTGAGACGTCCTGCCGCGCGCCCGGAGAGCTGCGAGCCGACCATGATCCCGGCGATGCACGGGATGAAGAGCCACGCGTATTGCTGCGGGCCGAGTCCCAGGTGGTCGCCGAGGAACACCGGAGCGGACACGATGTAGAGGAAGAAACCGTTGAAGTTGAAGCCCACCGCGAGCGACAGCAGCAGGAAGCGCAGGTTGACGCCGACTTCCTCGTACCCCTTGAGCAGCGCGATCGGGTGGAACGACTGGCGGTTGGTCTCGGGAAGCGTCTCGGGAAGGAAACGCCAGCTCACCGCGACCAGCAGCAATCCGACGGCGGCGAGGAACCAGAAGATCGCGCGCCATCCGAGGCCGACGAAGAGCCAGCCGCCGATGATCGGCGCGATCGCGGGGGCGAGGCCGAAGAAAAGCGTCACCAGCGACATCAGGCGCTGCGCATCTTCGGAGCCGAAGAGATCGCGGATCATCGCGCGCCCCACGACCATGCCGGCGCCTACGGACAGGCCCTGCACGATGCGCCAGAGGATCAATCCCTGCACGCTGTCGGTGAGCGCCGCCGCGGTCGAGGCGATGGTGTAGGCCACGAGCGCCACGAGGATCACCGGGCGCCGGCCGAAGCTGTCGGAGAGCGCGCCGTGGAAGAGGAACATGAGCCCGAAGGCGAAGAGGTAGCCGGAGAGCGTCTGCTGGATCTGCAGCGGCGTCGCGTCGAGCGATTGCTGGATGCCCGCGAACGCGGGCAGGTAGGCATCGATCGAGAACGGGCCGAGCGTCGAGAGCGCGGCGAGCAGTGCCGCGAAGCTCCAGCGAAAACGACGCGACGCGACCGCCTCCTGCTTCCTCATGCAGGAATTATGACGGAACTCGGACCGCCGCAGAATGAAAACGGCCCGTCGATGCCTCGGCATCGACGGGCCGTTGAAGCGCGAATCAGGGATCGACGAAGTCGGTCGTGAGCGGAAGGAACGGCTGCACCGGAACGATCCGCGATCCGGTTCCGGAATCCGCCGCGTTCGTCACATCGAAGGTGGCGGCATGCGCGCTGGCATGCGCGATCGCGAAGCACGCGAGGACGCGCGTGAGTGTGCGTGAAGCTCGGGAAAAGCGGGAAGGACGGGGAATCATGACAATCTCCGGTTGGGTATCTCCTCACCACCCCAAACGGAATCCCCGCGGAAAAGGCGCCAGATCCGGTTGTCAGCGGTACCGGATCGCCTCGGCGACGTGCTCGGCCTGAACCGTGCACGCGCCTTCCAGGTCCGCGATCGTTCGCGCGACCCGCAGCACCCGGTCGTGCGCGCGCGCCGAGAGCGCGAGTCGCGAAGTCGCCTCGCGCAGCAGGCGACGCGCGTCGTCGCGGTGCCCGATCTGCGTGCCCGGGAGCCGCGAGTTGGGCACTGCCTGGCGCCGCAACTGCAGTTCGCGTGCGCGTTCGACGCGGACGCGAACGCTCGGCGACGATTCACCGGCCGGCGCGGAAAACAGATCCGCTTCGGCAAGCGCCGGCACTTCGACATGCAGGTCGATGCGATCGAGCAGCGGGCCGGAAATCCGCGCGCGGTAGCGCAGGACCTGATCGGGCGTGCAACGGCAGCGCCCGCTGTGGTGTCCGAGGAACCCGCACGCGCAGGGATTCATTGCCGCCACGAGCTGGAAGCGCGCGGGAAAATCCGCCTGCCGCGCGGCGCGCGAGATGGTGATGCGGCCCGACTCGAGCGGCTCGCGCAGCACCTCCAGAACGCGCCGGGGAAATTCCGGCAGCTCGTCGAGAAAAAGAATGCCGTGGTGGGCGAGCGAGATCTCGCCCGGGCGCGGCGGGGAGCTGCCTCCGACGAGCGCCACGGCCGACGCGGTGTGATGCGGGCTGCGGAACGGCCGCCGGCCGAATTGCTCGGGCCGAAAACTGCCGGTGGCAAGGCTTTGCACCGCCGCCGCCTCGAGCGCTTCCTCCTCGGTCATTCCCGGCAGGATGCCGGCGATGCGCGTCGCCAGCATGGTCTTCCCGGTGCCGGGCGGGCCGAAGAACAGCAGCGAATGGGCGCCGGCCGCGGCGATCTCGAGCGCGCGACGCGCAAGCCACTGTCCGCGCACGTCGGCGAGATCGGGGTAACGCGGTTCAACCGGGGCGCTCGATGCGGTGTAGGGCGCGAGCGGCGCCTGCCCGCCGAGATGCGCGCAGACGTCGAGCAGCGATTTCGCCGGCAGGATGGTCGCGCCGCGCGCGAGTGCCGCTTCCGCCGCCACCGATTCGGGCAGCACGAAGGCACGCCCGTCGCGGTGCGCGCCGAAGGTCATCGCGAGGGCGCCGCGGATCGGGCGCAACTCCCCGTTCAAGGCGAGCTCGCCGGCGAACTCGTGCAGCGCGAGCCGCTTGTCGCAAACCTGGCGCGTTGCCGCGAGGATGCCGATCGCGATCGGCAGGTCGAAGCGCCCGCTTTCCTTCGGCAGGTCGGCGGGGGCGAGACTCACGGTCACACGGCCCGCGGGAAATTCGAAGCGCGCGGTGTTCAACGCCGCGCGCACGCGATCGCGCGCTTCCTTCACCTCGATCTCGGGCAGCCCGACGATGTGGAATTGCGGCAGGCCCCCGCCCACATGCGCTTCCACCCGCACCAGTGGCGCATCGAGGCCCGCGAGGCCACGGCTGAACACGACGGCGACACTCACGGCGCTTTCTCCCCCGGGAAGCGATCCCGAAGGAATGGATCGCTCTGTTACTTGTCGTGCGTGGCGGCGAGCCGCGCTTCGAGCTCGCCCACGCGGGCTTCGAGCGCGGAGAGCTTTTCGCGCGCGCGGGCGAGCACCTGGGCCTGGACGTCGTACTCCTCGCGGCTCACGAGGTCGAGGCGGGTGAAGGCGCTCGACAACATGCCGCGGAAGTTCTTCTCCAGGTCCTTCGCGGGATTGGACGCGGCCATGGCCGCGAGGCGCGCGCTCAGCTCACTCAGGAGTTTCTCGTTCATCGCGATCCCTTCATTTCAATTCGCCAGGGGCCGCATGCGTTGACCCGGAATTCTTGCCGCACTCGATTGGTGCCTGCCGCCAAAGCGCCGCACGTTTGAGGTGCGGTAAATGGCTGCTAGAGAAAGAACGCATTTCCAAACAACCGTTTATCGGCTGGCATGTTTGCTGCTCTTAGGCGGCGGAGTCGCCTTTTCCCCAAAACCCAAAGGATACCAACATGCGAAAACTGCCCAAAGCCCTCCTCTTGGCCGGATTGATGGGGCTTTCACTGCTTGCCGGCGTTGCCCGGGCGCAAGCCCCGGCCGCCGAACCGCCCGCCGCGCCCACCCCCGAGCACACCTTCACCGGCAAGGTCGCGGTCTACAGCGAGTATGAATACCGCGGAATTTCGCAAACGTCGGAGAAGCCCGCGCTGCAGCTGAACCTCGACTACGCGCACGCGAGCGGCTTCTACCTCGGCACGTTCCTGTCGAACATCAAGTGGCTGAAGGACACCGCCGAGGTCAACGGCTTCTCGAGCAGCGCCAACCTCGAGTGGGACATCTACGCCGGCTACCGCAAGGAAATCATCAAGGACTGGACGCTCGACGTGGGCTACCTGCGCTACGAGTATCCGTCGTCGGGCTCGTTCCATCCGAAGCCCAACACCGACGAGGTCTACGCCGGCCTCACCTACAGCTTCTTCAACGTGAAGTACTCGTATTCGTTCAACGACACGTTCGGCGTTCCCAACAGCAAGGGCTCGGACTACATCGAGTTCAACGTCGCGTATCCGCTGCCGATGCTGGAGAAGCTGACCCTCACGGGCACGATCGCGCACCAGTCGTACAAGCACAACAACTCGCTCGCCTACACGGTGTGGAAGGCCGGCGGAGTCTGGGACTTCGGCAAGGGCTTCACCGCGGGAGCGTACGTGAAGGGGACCGATGCCGAGCACGACCTCTACACGATCAAGGGCAAGGACTGGAGCAAGACCCGCCTGGTCGGATTCGTCGCGTACGCGTTCTGACCGCAGTGCCGCACGGGCTCGCGCAAGCGGCCCTTAACAGGAGAGGAACATGAAACTGGTCACGGCCATCATCAAGCCGTTCAAGCTCGACGAGGTGCGCGAAGCCCTCTCGGCCATCGGCGTGCAGGGGATCACCGTCACGGAAGTGAAGGGGTTCGGGCGGCAGAAGGGGCACACCGAGCTGTATCGCGGCGCCGAGTACGTGGTCGATTTCCTTCCCAAGGTGAAGGTGGAAGCGGCGATCAAGACCGACATGCTCGATCAGGTGATCGAAGCGATCGAGAAGAGCGCCAACACCGGAAAGATCGGCGACGGAAAGATCTTCGTCTTCGAACTCGAGCAAGTCGTCCGCATCCGCACCGGCGAGACCGGCGCCGACGCACTTTAAGGGGATCACAACAATGAAACGCCTTTTGACTCTCTTGGCGCTCAGCGCAACGTTATTCGCCGGCGGAGTGGGACTCGCGCAGGACAAGAAGGCCGATCCCGCGCCCGCGCCCGCCGCGGCCGCGCCGGCCGATGCGAAGGCCGCACCGGCGGCACCCGCGCC
>JANPHA010000112.1:0-4863 GCA_031424255.1 Burkholderiales bacterium
CGGCACGCACGACTACCACGTGGGCGAGCCGCCCGATCCGCGCACCATGAAGCACGCGCGGCAGCGCGGCTACGACCTGAGCCGGCAGCGCGCGGCGCAGGTCACGATGGAGGATTTCCACGCCTACGATTACATCCTCGCAATGGATCGCGGGCACCTGCGGATACTCAAGGCGCTGGCCCCGCGGGATGCGAAGGCGCAGGTGGGACTGTTTCTGGAGGCGAGCGGCAAATGGAAGGGCGAGGACGTGCCCGATCCCTACTACGGCGGCGTCGAGGGGTTCGAGCAGGTGCTCGACATGGTGGAGGAGGCCGGAGAGCGCTGGATCGATCGGATCGAGGCCGAGCTCGATCCCGCGTCGTTCCGCCTGCGAAGGTCCCGCTGACCCTGCCAACCGGACTCGAACCCGGGCGGGCGGGCCCGATCCAACGGATAGCCATCCTTGGAGGGGACGCCCATGAACGCAACGACGCGATTTTCCCGCTTTGCCTTCGCCCTCGCGTGCGGCTTGCTCGCGCAGGGCGCGGCGCTCGCGCAGATGACGATGTTCCTGCAGCCGAACTTCGAGGGCCGGCAGGCGACGCTGCGGGGCAATGAGCCCAGCCTCGCAGACATCGGGTTCCACGACCAGGTGTCGAGCATCGTGGTCGATTCCGGCCGCTGGGAGGTCTGCACGCAGCCCGAATTCAAGGGCGATTGCGCGGTGCTCACCCGCGGCCGGTATCCGCGGCTCGATGCGCGATTCAATCACCGCATCGAGTCGGCGCGCGCGGTCGAGCGGCGCGCGGGCTCGATCCGGGACGATGGCCAGGCGTCGATCGAGATCTATCTTCAGCCGCGGTTCGAGGGCAGGTCGGCGCTGGTGCGCGGCGATTCGCCCGACCTCGCGAGCTTCGGACTGCATGACCAGGCCTCGAGCATCGTGGTGAACTCCGGGCGGTGGGAGTTGTGCACGCAGCCCGACTTCAGGGGCGACTGCGTGACGTTCACGCCGGGCGAGTATCCGGTGCTCGATGCGCGCCTCAACCATCGCGTCGAATCGGTGCGCGAGGTCGGACGCTCTGCGGGCGGGGCCCGCGAATATGACGCGCGCGACCGCGGGGGCCGCGAAGACCGAGGGCGCCGCGAATACGAGGCGCGCGGCAACAGATGATGCCGCGGTCTCGCCCCGGATTTTGAAACTCCGCGCGGCGGCGATTCGGCTAGAGTAGGCGAGGGCGCCTCACGCGCCGTCCCCGGAGGGCCGCGATGACGACACTGGGACGGAAGATGCCGCGCAAGACGCCGCCGAAATCCGCCGCGGCGCGCGTCCTGCCGAAGCGCAGGTTCGTCGAGAGCGAGCCGATCCGGATCGTGCCGCTGCATACCCCGAAGCCGATGTTCACGGCCGGGGCCTTGCCGCAGGCCGCGCAAGCCGATGTGTTCGACGGCCAGCCGCGCGCGGCGCCTCCGCAGGCCAATCTCAGCTACCGCGGCGGGCCGCTGCTGCAGAAAGCCGCGGTGTTCACGATCTTCTGGGGCGCGCAATGGCAGAGCTCCGCGACGGCGCAGCCGCTGATGGCGAAGCTCAACCAGTTCTTCAGCGACATCGTCGCGAGCCCTTTGATCGACCAGCTCGCCGAGTACAACGCGCCGGGCAAGGCGATCGGCCATGGCAGCTTCATCGGCACCCGGATCGTCACGGCGCTCGCCCCCGTCGGCAGCGTCACCGATTCCGAAGTCCGTGGCGCGCTCACCGCGTGGATCAAGGCGAAGGTCGTGCCCAGGAACACGCGCAACACGCTCTATTTCATCTTCCTCGAGCCCGGGATCGTCTCGATCATGGGCGGCAGTAAGTCGTGCCAGAACTATTGCGGCTACCACGACCGCGCCGGGTCCGTGTATTACGCCGTGATGCCCTACCCGTCTTGCAGCGGTTGCCTCGGAGGCCTCGCCGCGTTCGATGCGCTTACCGCGACCAGCTCCCACGAATTGTGCGAGGCGATCACCGATCCGGTCCCGGGAAAGGGCTGGTACGACGACCGGAATGGCGAGATCGGCGACATCTGCGCGTGGAATTTCAAGAAGGTCGCGGGCTACACGGTGCAGCTCGAATGGTCGAACGCGAAGGGGAAGTGCGCCTGACCTACCAGCCGCCGGTGCGAATCCACTCCTCGATCATCGGGACGCGGTCCACCCCCCAGAAGGGCTCGCCGTCGACCACGAAGAATGGCGAGCCGAAGACGCCCGCGGCGATCGCCGCATCGACTTCGTCTTTCACGCGCTGCTTCACCGCGGGATCCTCGAGTGCGGCGGCGAGCGCCGCACCCTCGATGCCCACGGACTTCGCGATCTCGGTCACGGTCGCCGCGGGGCCGATGTCGCGGCCCTCCTGGAAATACGCGCGGTAGAGCGCCTTCGCGAGCTCGCGCGCCTGCGCCGGATCGCGATCGTCGGTCCAGTAGAACGCGCGGCACGCGGCGACGGTGCCGATCGGGAATTTCTCCGGGTGGCGATACGGCACGTTGAGCCGCCGCGCCGAGCGCGAGAAATCCATCCTCGAGTACGCGCCCTTCATCGGAATCTCGATGAGCGGCGGCTGCCCGGTGATCTTGAAGACCGGGCCGAGCAGGATCGGGCGCCACTTGAGCGAGCGTCCGACACGCTTCTCCAGGTCGTCCGCGACCTGGCTCGCGATGTAGCCGTAGGGCGAGGAGAACTCGAAGTAGAAATCGATCGGGCTCCCCGCCGCGGTCATGGCGTCGGCGGGATATCCGTGCGCGCGTTCTCCGCTGCCGGATGCGTCTCGACCATCTGCAGCGGCTCCTCGATCGAGGACGTGCTCGCGCGCCGGCGCGGTTTCGTGCGGCGCGGAAGCTCGTCCTCGACGGTTGCGGCTTGCGGCACGGCCGACTGCGTTTCAACGAGCTGCAGCGCGGCCGCTTGCTGCGCCGCCTCCTCTGCAGCGCCCGCGCGGGGCCGGCGTTTCGGTCGATGCGGCTCGTCGCCGGCCTCGTCGTGCTCGCTCACCGCCTGGAAAGCTCGCGGCGCGCTCGAATAGACCAGCGTGGTTGCCGGGGCGGCAGGCGGAGTCGGGGCCGGTTCATGCGCCGGCGCAGACGATTCCATCGGGGCTTCCGTGCGCTGCACGCGCTCGGGACGCGCGGCGCGTTCTTCGCGCTCGGGCCGTTCCGTGCGCTCGCTGCGTTCGGTACGTTCGGTACGTTCGGTGCGGTCGGTACGTTCGGCGCGCTCGGGGCGTTCGGTGCGTTCGTGGCGCTCGACCGCGCGTTCCGCGCGCTCGGTGCTTTCCACGCGCTCGATATCGGCGGGCGATTCGCTCACCGGCGCATTGCCGGCGAACATCTCGGATTGCGGCGAAGCGGGGGCCTCTTCGCCCGTGTGCTCGCGCGCCAGGCGCTCACCCCGGTCGCTGCGCTCGGAGCGCTCGCCACCGCGGCCGCCACGACGCCGACGCCGGCGTGCCTGTCCGTCGCCGTTATCGCCTTCGGTCGCGGCTTCCGCCACGGGATGCGACTCGAGACGCGGCTGGCCTTCAGTCGACTCGGTCCGCGGCGCATCCGGTGCGGCGCGCGGCGGGCGTTGCGGCCGCTCGCCGCCTTCACCGCGCTCGCGACGACCCTCGCCGCGGGGCGGACGTTCGGCAGTCGCATCGCGCGCCTGTCCTTCGACGCGATTCTCGTCGAGTGGCGCGCCTTCGCGCGGCCCGTTGCGCGGTTGACGCTCGCCGCGGCCTTCGCCGCGCGCTTGTCCCTCGCGCGGCGGACGCGATTGCGGCGCACGCTCCTGGCGCGGCTCGCCATCGCGGCGCGGCTCGCCGCGTCCCGCTCCACGGCCCTCGCCACGGCCTTGCCCTTCGCTACGGCCTTGTCCTTCGCTTCGCCCTTCACCACCGCGGCCACCCCGAGCGCCTTCACGGCGATGCTCGTCGCGTCCACCGCGTCCGCCACGTCCGCGGTCGGACTTGGCCTGCGCGTCGCGCGCCGGGCGCTCTTCCAGCGCGGGCGTCGCGGCGCGCACCGGGCTCGGCGCTGTCTCGGCGGGCTTCTTGAACCAGCCGAAGAGGCGATCGAGCAGGCCGCGCTCCTCGTGCATCGGGGCCGGCGCGCGCGCGGCCGGCGCGGAGGGCGCGCGTTGCATCGGCACGTCGGTGGGCTCCACCGACATCGGGGCCGGCTGGTTGGGGCGAATGCCCTTGACCAGCGGCTCGGGACGCGGCGCCTTCACTTCCTGGTTGTGGCTCGGCAACGGCGTGGCTTCCTCCACCGGTACCGTGACCATCTCGTAGCTGGGCTTCATCTCGTCCAACTGCGGCGCGTCGTGGCGCAAGCGCTCGACGTGGTAGTTCGGCGTGGCGAGATTCGGGTTCGGGATCAGCAGCACGTTCACCTTGAGGCGCGCCTCGATGTTGAAGATCTCCGAGCGCTTCTCGTTCAGCAGGTAGGTCGCCACATCGACCGGCACCTGCGCGTGGATCGCGGCGGTGTTCTCCTTCATCGCCTCTTCCTGCAGGATGCGCAGGACGTGCAGCGCGGTCGAGGCGGTGTCGCGGATGTAGCCGGTGCCGTGGCAGCGCGGGCAGGGCGAGTGCGTGGTCTCTTCGAGTGAGGGTTGCAGCCGCTGGCGCGAGAGCTCGAGCAGGCCGAAGCGCGAGATCTTGCCGATCTGCACACGCGCGCGGTCGTGGCGCAGCGCGTCGCGCAGGCGGTTCTCCACCTCGCGCTGGTTCTTGGCGCTCTCCATGTCGATGAAGTCGATCACGATGAGCCCGCCGAGATCGCGCAGCCGCAGCTGGCGCGCCACTTCGTCGGCGGCTTCGCAGTTCGTGTTGAACGCGGTCTGCTCGATGTCGTGGCCGCGGGT
>JANPHA010000113.1:0-2553 GCA_031424255.1 Burkholderiales bacterium
GTCCTCGGGAGAACTTGCGTTTTCTGTGCGAACCGGGCACTGCGTCACTTACCACCAGCGTAACGAATCCTTGGCGAGGTTCATTGAATCCGGGGAGCGTGCGCGATAACTTTCGCTCTAGCAATCGACGAGCTGGAGCAAAGATGGAGACAGACATCCCCACGCGGGTGTGGAACACGCGGCGCGCAGACAAGGCTGCGCGCCTGGCGCGCGCGGCGACGATCGCCGACGGCCGAGTGGTGCCCACGGGCGAAGCAGATCGAATTGCTGCTGGTCGTCGCTTTCGGGCTGCTCTATGTCTTCGAGCGTGTCTTTTTGCTCTGACCGGACATGCGTTCGAGCGTGTCCTTCAGCGGCGAGTCGGAGAGCTTCGCGGCGAGCTTGCCGAGCTGCTCGCGCGGCATCGGAGGGCGCGGCACGACCCGCTGTTTGGGCGCCTTGACCTCGACTTGTACTTCGACGCGGATTGAAGTAAGCTCATGATCCTCTGAGTGTTTTGAGGTTTTGCGGGCATTGCCGCACAAGCCTTCGAGCAGTCGGGGCGCGAGTTGCCTCAGGGCCGCAGCCACAGGCCCATTGGCCGCGCAAATCACAACGGTCTTGCCGTCAATGGCGCACACCCGGCTCGCTTCCGCGAGTTTTCCGGGGGCAATCGTCCGATAGCGTCGCTGCAGGCGCTTGATGTATTCAAGCTGCGCTGCAAGCAGCTTGATCTCGGCGCTGCCGTCGAGGAGTTTCGCGATGGGTTCGGATGCCATGATGTGAGGGGAGGAATCGTTTGAACATTATTCTCGTTTCGGACAGTCTCGCGAAGAGCCGTTCGATGGTCCTGTCGCAGACGCAGGTCGCGCTCGTCGCATTGGGCATCCTGTTGTCCGGCTTTTTCCTGGCCACGGCCACTTACGTCGTCACGATGAAGTTCGCGGTCGACGTGCGCAACCCGTACCTGCGTACCCTGCTCGACGCGCTGCACCAGGACGACATGCGCAAGACCGAGGTCCAGACCAAGGAAAGCCTGAGCGCCCTCGCGGTGAAGGTGGGCGAGCTGCAAGCCCGCATCATGCGCCTGGACGCGTTCGGCGAGCGACTGGCGAAGGCCGCGGGCATCAAGCCCGCGGAGTTCCGCTTCGACGAGAAGCCCGGCCAGGGCGGTCCCGCGCCGAACGCCGGCCGCGACCTGTCGATGGACGAATTCCAGCAGATGCTCTCCGAGATCTCGCGCGTGCTCGACGATCGCGGCGACAAATTCGGCGTGCTCGATTCCTTCCTGATGGACGACCGCCTGGTGCGCAAGACCATCCCCACGACGATGCCGGTTCCGATGGGCTACTACTCGTCGAACTTCGGCTACCGCGTCGATCCGTTCACCGGCAAGTCGACCTTCCACACCGGCGTGGACCTGATCGCGCCACCGGGCACGCCGGTCGTCGCGGCTGCGGGCGGCGTCGTCTCGACGGTCACGTTCGTCTCCGAGTACGGCAACATGATCGACGTGGACCATGACAACGGCCTCACCTCGCGCTACGCGCACTTGAGCAAGAGCCTGGTCAAGGCCGGCGATGTCGTCATGAAGGGGCAGAACATCGCGCTCGTCGGCTCGACCGGCCGCGCCACCGGCCCGCACCTGCATTTCGAAGTGCGCGAGAAGGGCATCCCGTTGAACCCGAACAAATTCCTTGCCCTCGGCAAGAACGACGTCCTGATCGGGGCGAATCTCAAGCGATAAGGGTCGTGACGGGATCGCACCCCATCGAGGTGGCGGTAAAGGCCGAGCCGGGGCATCGAGATCCCTCCCCTGTGATTACCGCGTGCTGCCCCGGCTCACCCCTTATCCCGGGTTCGATGGATCGCGATCCCCCTTCGATGGATCGCGATTCCCTTGCAGGGGGTTGAGCCCGCACGGGCCGGCCCCATCTCCCTTATAATTCATGTCCGCCGGCCCGAGCCTCGAGCCGGTTTTCGCATTTCCCGAATCCCATTCCCGTGCTCAACACCGCTCTCAAGGCCATCTTCGGCAGCCGCAACGACCGCCTTCTCAAGCAGTTCCGAAAGTCGGTCGATTCCATCAACGCGCTCGAGCCGGCCATGGAGAAGCTCAGCGACGAGCAACTCCAGGCGAAGACTCCGGAGCTGCGCAAGAAAGTCGCGGACGGCGCCGCGCTCGATTCCGTGCTGCCCGAGGCGTTCGCCGTCGTGCGCGAGGCCTCGCGCCGCGTGCTCGGCATGCGCCACTTCGACGTGCAATTGGTCGGCGGCATCGCGTTGCACCAGGGCAAGATCGCGGAGATGCGCACCGGCGAGGGCAAGACGCTGGTCGCGACACTGCCTTCGTACCTGAATGCGCTCGAAGGCAAGGGCGTTCACATCGTCACGGTGAACGACTCCCGCGCCACGCGCGACGCCGAGTGGCTGGGGCGCGTGCATCGCTTCCTCCGCCTCACCGTCGGCGTGGTCATCCCGCAGATGGATCCGGGCGAGAAGCAGGCCTCCTACCAGGCCGATATCACCTACGGCACCAACAACGAGTTCGGCTTCGACTACCTGCGCGACAAC
>JANPHA010000114.1:0-12226 GCA_031424255.1 Burkholderiales bacterium
GAACGTAGCCCGAATCGCATGCATGATCTTCCCCGCTCATCTGCGCCTCATCTGCGTTCATCTGCGTTTCCAGGTTTTTTGCCCGCATCACTCGTGGCGTTGACGGTCGGCGTTGCGTCATTGACAGGCTGTGCCACAGGACCGAACTACGCCAAGCCCGAGGTCGAGACGCCGCCGAGGTACAAGGAAAGCGGCGACTGGGTCGTCGCGAACCCTGCCGACACCGCACCCAGGGGCAAGTGGTGGGAAGTGTTCAACGATCCGGTGCTCAACGCCCTGATGGAGCAGGTCAGCGTTTCGAACCAGGCTCTCAAGGCGGCGGAGGCGCGCTACACGCAGGCGCGCGCCGCGGTGCAGTCCGCGCGCTCGAGCCTCTTCCCGACGCTCGGTGTGAATGCGGGAGCCTCGCGCAGCCGCGCCGGCCAGGACACCACCAGCCGGCGATACAACGTGGGCCTCGATGCGAGCTGGGAGATCGACCTGTGGGGCCGCGTGCGCCGCCTGATCGAGGCGAGCCGCGCGGGCGAGGAGGCGAGCGCCGCCGATCTCGAAGGCGTGCGCCTTTCGCTGCAGGCCCAGCTCGCGACCAACTACTTCCTGCTGCGCGTGACCGATGCGCAGCGCGTGCTCTTCGCGAATACCGTGCAGGCATTCGAGAAATCCTCCGAGGTCACGCGCAACCGCTACAACGCGGGCGTGGCCGCCAAGGTCGACGTGGTGCAGGCCGACGCGCAGCTGACCAGCATCAAGGCGCAGGCGATCGACCTGGACGCCACGCGCGCGCAGCTCGAGCACGCGATCGCCGTGCTGACCGGCAAGGCGCCCGCGTCGTTCTCGCTCGAGCCGGTCGACATGCAGGTGCACCTTCCCGACGTACCGCCCGGCGTGCCCTCGACGCTGCTGGAGCGCCGTCCCGACATCGCCGCGGCCGAGCGGCGCATGGCCGCCGCGAACGCGCAGATCGGCGTCGCGCGCACGGCCTACTTTCCCGCGCTCTCGCTCACCGGCAGCGGCGGCTTCGCCAGCAGCACGCTCGCCTCGCTCATCTCGGCTCCCAACCGGGTGTGGTCGCTGGGGCTGGGGCTTGCCGGGACGATCCTGGACTTCGGGGGGCGCAGCGCCGCGGTCGCCTCCGCGCGCGCCGTCTACGACGAGGCGGTCGCCAACTACCGCGAGACCGTGCTCGCGGGATTCCAGGAAGTCGAGGACAACCTCGCGGCGGTGCGCGTGCTCGCCGCGGAGAGCCTGGTGCAGCAGGAAGCCGCGCGCCTCGCGCACGAAAGCGTCGTCCTCACGCAGAACCAGTACAAGGCCGGGACGGTGAGCTACCTCAACGTGGTCCAGGTGCAGGCGACGCAGTTCAACGAGGATCGCTCGACGGTGCAGCTCCTCGGGCGCCGCCTCACGGCGATCGTGGCGCTGATCAACGCCCTCGGCGGAAGCTGGGAGACCGTGCCGTGAGCGCCCCCGACGCGGGCGAGTTCCGTTCCTGGATCGGACGCACGGAGTCGCGCACGGATGTGGTCACCGCCGCGCCGCTCGTCGCGTTGTCCGCGCTGCTCGACCGCGACGACCCGGCGCCGCGCGCCGGCGACGCCGCTCCCCCGCTCGCGCATTGGCTCTTTTTCCTCCCGGTCTATCGCCAGTCCGAAGCGGGCCCGGACGGCCATGCGCTGAAGGGCAGCTTCCTGCCGCCGATTCCGCTGGCGCGGCGCATGTGGGCCGGAAGCCGCCTCGAATTCCTGCGGCCGATGCGGGTCGGCTCCGAAGTCACGCGGGTCTCCACCATCCGCGACGTGACCCTCAAGCAGGGCCGCAGCGGCGCGCTCGCGTTCGTCACCGTGCGCCACGAGCTGAGCGATCGCGGTGGCCTGGTCCTCACCGACGAGCACGACATCGTCTATCGGGGCGAATCGGCGCTCGCCGCCCCGCCCGTGGCCGCGCCCGGCGGCGAGACCTGGACGCGCGAGATTCATCCCGATCCGGTGCTGCTGTTCCGCTACTCGGCGGTCACGTTCAACAGCCACCGCATCCATTATGATCACCCGTACGTGACGCAGGTCGAAGGGTATCCGGGACTCGTCGTGCATGGCCCGCTGATCGCGACGCTGCTGGTGGACCTGCTGCGGCGCAATCGCCCCGGCGTGGCCCTCAGGCAGTTCGCGTTCCGCGCGCTGCGCCCGCTCTACGACACCGCGAACTTTCACACCTGCGGCCTGCCTGACGAGGCGCAAGGCCGTGCCCGGCTCTGGACGCGCGATGCCGCGGGCGCGGTGACGATGGAGGCCACTTCATGCTGGTGAACTGCGTCGCCTACGAGAACGGAAAAAAGCTCGGCGACATCCCCAAGGAAGAGATCAGCGAATACCTGAAGCGCCCCGGGTGCTTCGTGTGGGTCGCGATGAAGGATCCGACGCCCGACGAGATGCACGAGATGCAGGAGGAATTCAGCCTCCACGATCTGTCGGTCGAGGACGCGCTCGCCGGGCACCAGCGCCCCAAGATCGAGGAATACGGCAATACGCTCTTCGCCGTGGTGCAGATCCCGGAGCTGCGCGGCGACGAGATCACGCTCGGCGAGGTCGACATCTTCGTCGGGCGCAACTACGTGCTGTCGGTGCGCCACAGGAGCGACCACGGCTTCCAGGAAGTGCGCGCGCGCGCCGAGAGCGAGCCCGAGCTGCTCAAGCACGGCGCGGGCTTCGTGTTCTACGCGTTGATGGACAACGTGGTCGATCGCTACTTCCCGATCGTGGACGCGCTCGAGGTCGAGCTCGAGAATCTCGAGGAGCAGATCTTCAAGGCGTCCTCCCCGCGCAGCAACATCGAGGAGCTCTACAACCTGAAGCACAAGCTGATGGTGATGCGCCACGCGGTCGAGCCGTTGATCGAGGTGGTGCACCGGCTCTACGGCGGGCGCGTGCCCTCGGTGTGCGTCGGCGTGCAGGACTACTTCCGCGACATCTACGACCACCTGCTGCGCGTGAGCCAGCAGCTCGACGGGGTGCGCGACATGGTGATCACCGCGATGTCGGTGAACCTCTCGATGATCACGCTGCAGGAAAACGAGGTGGTGAAGCGCCTCGCGTCGTATGCCGCGCTGGTCGCCATCCCCACGCTGGTGGCCGGCATCTACGGGATGAACTTCAAGCACATGCCCGAGCTCGAGTGGTACCTGGGCTACCCGATCGCGCTGCTCCTGATGTTCGGGATCGACACGATCCTCTGGTTCAAGTTCCGCAAGAGCGGCTGGCTCTAGTCGGCGCCGGCAAGCTCCGGCGCGGCCTCTTCCAGCAACCACTTGCGGAAAGCCGCGACCGGGCGATCTTCCGCGCTCGACTCCGGCGTGACCAGGTAATACGCGTAGCTGGCCGGCGCGGTGATGTTGAACGGCACGACCAGCCGGCCCGACTCGATCTCGCTTCGCACCAGCGGCCGCATCGCCAGCGCGACCCCCATGCCCTCGATCGCCGCTTCGAACGAGAGCGACGCGTCGCTGAAGTGCGGCCCGCGAGACACATCGATGTCGGTCACGCCCACGGATTGCAGCCAATCCCCCCAGCTCGGGCGCGCGCCTTCCTCGATCACCGTGTCGTCGTGCAGCAGCGTGTGGTAGCGCAGGTCCGCGGGCTTCTTCAAGGGGTGCTCTCCGGTGAGCAGCTTCGGGCTGCACACCGGCACGTACTTGGCGGAAAACACCTCGTCCACGTGCGCGCCCGGATAACGGCCGTTGCCGAACCGCACCATCACCACCGGGGAATCCTCGCGCGCATCGGCCACCGGCTGCGGCAAATCGCGGTCGCGTCCGTCGATCATCGCCGGACGGCTGGCGACGTGAAGCTCCAGGTTCGGATGCGCATTGGTGAAGCGAGAGAGGCGCGGCACCAGCCAGCGCGCGGCGAAGTTCGGCGGCGCGATCACGGTCAGCGTGCACGACGCCTCGCGCGCGCGCACTTTCTCGACCGCGGCGGCGAGGCTCTCCAGCCCCTCGCGCACCTTGGGCAGCATCGTATGGGCCTCGGAGGTGAGCTCCAGGGCCCGCGTGAGGCGCCGGAAGAGCGTCACGCCCAGGTGGTCCTCGAGCACCTTGATCTGGTGACTGACCGCACCCGGGGTCACGTGGAGCTCCTTGGCCGCCTTCTTGAAGCTCAGATGGCGTGCCGCCGCCTCGAAAGCCCGGAGGGCGTTCAGCGGGGGAAGGCGGCCGTTTCCTTTGGGCATGGGTCTGCTTTTCTAATCCGTTGCCGAAAAACAAATCAGTTGTTGCACTGCAACATGATACCTATATTTAGCTGGCTGCACCGGGTTTCAACACCACCAGTGGTTCGGTGCCGCACATCCCAAAAGGAGTGATCATCATGAGCTTCAAAGATGCGTTCCCCGATTTCGTCGCCATCGAAAAGCATATCCAGCGCGCCCACGCGCAGCGCAGCCTCGCGATCGCCCAGGCCATCGCCAACTTCACCGTTTCCGTCGGCCGCGGCATCCGCAAGATGGGCGAGCTCATGGGCCGCGGGCTGGCCGCCGAGCGCGACCGCCGCGCCATCGAGGCGGACTCGTTCCTCAAGCGCGCCGTCCCGAAGTATTGACTCGAACCGAAGTCCGGGCCCTCACCCTCCTCCGAGGGACCGTCTTCGCAGGGGCGCTTGACGCCCCGCCCCACCCAGCCCCGGCACCACGTGTACCGCGGGCTGGGCGTCTCGGGGTTGCACCAGCTCCATTACACCGAGTGGGGCCGGCGTAACAACAAGCGCGTGGTGGTCTGTTGCCACGGCTATAGCGGGAACGCGCGCGATTTCGACGTCCTCGGCAGGGGCCTGGCGAAGGACGCGCGCGTGATCTGCATCGACGTGGCCGGCCGCGGCGAGAGCGACTGGCTGGCATCGCCGCTGCATTACCACTTCGGGCAGTTCCTCGCCGACATCGACTCGCTCGTCGCGCACCTCGGGGTCGAGGAGATCGACTGGGTCGGCACGTCCATGGGCGGGCTGCTCGGGATGCTGCTCGCCTCGCGCCCGCGCAACCCGATCCGAAGGTTGGTCGTGAACGATATCGGCGCCTACGTGCCGATGGATGCGCTGCAGCAAATCGGCCGCAATTTGCAGGCGCCCGCGAGCTTCGCGTCGCTCGCCGAGGTCGAGGCGCACCTGCGCCATACGCATCGCGACTGGGGCACGATCACCGATGCGCAGTACCGGCAGCTCGCGATCCATCACTCGCGCAAGCGCGAGGACGGCAGCCTGCGCCTGCACTTCGATCCGCAGATCACGCGCCTGCTGCAGCCCTTCCCGCTCTCGCCCGGAATCTTCCTGTGGGACGCGTGGTATCGCGTGCGCAGCCCGGTGCTGCTGATCCGCGGCGAGAACTCCGAGATCTTTCCTGCGGAGATCGCCGACACGATGCTCGAGGTGAAGCCCGAGACGCAGCTCGTCGAGATCGCCGGGGCCGGTCACGCGCCCGCGTTGATGGCGCCGGAGCAGATCGCCCTGGTGCGCGACTTCCTGTTCGCGTCGACTGCCGCGGCGCGCGCCGCGCGCGCGATCCGGCGCTCCGACGAAGGCCAGGCCAAGGCAGCGTAACGCGCTCGCGGAGTAACATGGTCCGCTTCCGCCCGGAGGGCGCGCCATGGAGACGACACCCGTGCTCATCCTGCCCGGCCTGCTCGAGGACGCCGATGCCTTCGAGCCGCAGATCCTCGCGCTGCGCGAACGCATCACCTGCACGGTCGCGGACCTCACGCGCTGCGACACCATCGCAGAGCTCGCGCGCGAGGCGCTGAAGCAGGCGCCCGCGGGGCCGATCTCGATGCTGGGCCACTCGATGGGCGGCTACGTCGCGCTCGAGATCATGCGCCAGGCCCCGGACCGGGTCGTGCGTCTCGCCCTCCTCAACACGCACGCGCGCCCCGATACCGCCGAGGCGACCGCGAACCGCAAGCGCCTGATGGATCTCGCCGAGAGGGACTTTCCCGCGGTGATCCAGACGCTGCTGCCGAAACTCATGACCGCGGAGCACGTGAGCGACGCCGCGCTCTCGGGCGTCATCTCGGAGATGGCGCTCGGCACCGGCAAGGACGCCTTCCTGCGCCAGGAGCGCGCCATCATCGGGCGCATCGACAGCCGCCCGCACCTCGCGAAGATCCGCTGCCCGACGCTGGTCGTGGCCGCGCGCAACGACCAGCTGATGCCGCTCGAGCTCCTCGAGGAGCTCGCCGCGGGCATACCGGGAGCGAAGCTCGCGATCGTCGAGGACTCGGGGCACATGGCCTCGATCGAGCAGCCCGAGGAAGTTACCCGGCTCATCGCCGGGTGGATCGACTAGAGCTCGAGCTTGTAGCCCACGCCGTAGACCGAGCGCACCAGCTCGGCGCCGGGGCGCACGTCGTCGAGCTTCTTGCGCAGGTTCTTCACGTGGCTGTCGACGGTGCGATCGGAGACGATCCGATGGTCGGCATAGAGCTCGTCGAGCAGCTGCGCGCGCGGGAAGATGCGGCCGGGCCGCGAGGCGAGCGCCTTCAGCAGGCGGAACTCGACCGGCGTCAGGTCGAGCGGCTTGCCGTCGAACATCGCCTCGTAGCGCTCGTCGTCCATCTCCAGGCCCCGCGGCGGGTCCTGCGGGGAGCCCGCGAGGCGCGCGCCGCGGCGCAGCACCGCCTTCACGCGCGCGACCACCTCGCGCGGGCTGAAGGGCTTGCAGACGTAGTCGTCGGCGCCGATCTCGAGGCCCACCAGGCGGTCGACTTCCTCGACCATCGCGGTCACCATCACGACCGGGACGTCGGCGAAAGCGCGAACCTCCTTGAACACGTCAAGCCCGCCGCGTCCCGGCAGCATCAGGTCGAGCAGGATCAGGTCGGGACGGCGCTGCTTCACGCTCGGCAGGACTTCGCGCCCGTCGGCGAGGCCCGCGGTCTCGAATCCGGAGGCGCGCAGGTAATCCTCGAGCAGCTTCGCGAGCTTGGGCTCGTCCTCGACGATCAGCACGTACGCGGCCGGCATCATGCGCGCGCCGTTCCCGCGAGCGGCAGGCAGAGCTCGATCCAGAGGCCGCCGATCCTCGCGCCGCGCGCGACGATGCTGCCGCCGTGCGCCTCGGCGACGCTGCGGCTGATCGCGAGCCCGAGCCCCGATCCGCCGCGCTCGCGATTGCGCGACGACTCCACGCGGAAGAGGCGCTCGAACAAGCGCGGCAGCAATTCCTCGGGCACGCCCGGCGCCGAGTCCTCGAGATCGAGCACCGCGCGGTTGCCCTCGGCGCGCAACGTGACGATCATGCGTCCGCCCGCATCCGTATAGCGCAGCGAGTTCTCGAGCAGGTTGTTGAGCAGCTGCATGAGGCGTTCCGGGTCGCCGCGAACGCACACACCGGGCGCAAGGCGAGTTTCGATCTGCAAGCCGCGCGCGGCGAAACGCTCGCGGTAACCGAGCAACGCGCTCTCGACGAGCCGCGCGAGGTCGACCTCCTCGAAGCGGTACGCAAGCCCGCCCACATCGGCCAGCGAGAGATCATGCAGGTCGTTCACCAGCTTGCCGAGGAGCGCCACCTCCGCCTGCAGCGACGCGAGCGTCTGCGGCGTGAGCGGCCGCACGCCGTCCTCGAGCGCCTCGATCTCTCCCTTCAGCACCGCGAGCGGCGTGCGCAGCTCGTGGGAGATGTCGGCCATGAAGTTGCGCCGCGAGGACTCGTTCTTCTCGAGTGCGTTGCCGAGGCGGTTGAAGTCGTCGACCAGGTGGCCGAGCTCGTCGCGCGTCGAGGGCGCCACGCGTGTCGAGTACTCGCCATCGGCGAGCTTGCGCGTGGCGATCGCGAGGCGCTTCACCGGCGAGAGCAGGCCGCGCGCGAGGAACCACGCGACGATGGCCGACAGCACCGTGGCGAGCAGCGCGACGATCCAGCCGGCTTGCACCTGCTGCTGCTGGAAGCGTCGATCGACCACGTCGAAGAAATTCACCCGCACCGGCGCCGCCAGCCAACCCACGCGCGTGCCGCCCACCTCGATCGGCCGCCTCTTCAAGTCCTGCGACGGATCCGCCGGCCCGACGACCGCCTTGCCTTCGTTGTCGATCACGACCGCCGGCGGGGGATGCAACCCCATTCGCCCCTCCTTGCCGTCCTTGCGCGGCGCATCCGCGGGCGGCGGACGCGATCCGCCAGGATGGTGGTGCGGCCCTCCCGGGGGCATCGCGGGGCGCACCGTGAGATTGAGCGCATTCCACAGCTCGACGTTGCCGCGCAGGAAATCCCAGCTTCGATTCGGCTCGTACGCATTGGCGAGCACGCCGGCGAGGCGCGCGAGGCGCTGCTCCTCGCGCTCCTGCAGGTATGAATCGAAGCCGCTGTCGAACGCCGCGCGCACGCCGAGCCCGACCGCGACCGCGGTCACGATGTTGGTCGCGAGGACGGCGACGAAGAGTTTCGCGGTGATGCCGAATTTCATAGCCTGACATTCTGGCAGCGCGCACGGGCGGCGCAACGAACAAACGACGTTCGCCCGCGATTCTCCAGAAAGTCTCCACATTCGTGCGCTTCACGCGAAACCGGGCGGGCGCTTCCCTGTCGAAGCTACGCCTCACGCTTTCGTGGCACGCCGCAAACGTAGGAACCCTCCGACAAACTTTCACAAGGCGAAACCATGAACATCCATTTGATGCTGGGCCCCCTCATCTCGCTGATCGCCGGCATCCTGATCCTGATCATGCCGCGCCTGCTCAACTACATCGTCGCGGTCTACCTCATCATCATCGGCCTGATCGGTCTCTTCGGCGGCATGAAGCTCTGAGGTAGGAGAAGGCAGCGGAGTAGCATGGCGGTTTTCCGCCACCGCACCCCATGTCCTCCCTGCCCATCCTGTCCCTGCTCGAGACGCGCGTGCTCGGCGTGCTCGTCGAGAAGCAGCACACCGTTCCCGACAGCTATCCGCTCACGTTGAACGCGCTCGTCTCGGGTGCGAACCAGAAGACCAGCCGCGACCCGGTGATCGAGGCGAGCGAGGCCGAGATCCAGGCGGCGATCGATCGCCTGAAGTCGCTGTCGTTCCTGATGGAATCGAGCGGCGGGCGCGTGATGCGCTACTCGCAGAACGTCGGCAAGGTCCTCGGCATCCCGCCGCAATCGGTCGCGCTGCTCGCGATCCTCTTCCTGCGCGGGCCGCAGACCGCGGGCGAGCTGCGCATCAACAGCGACCGGCTGCACAAGTTCGGCGACATCCTCTCGGTGGAAGCCTTCCTCAACGAGCTCGCAGAGCGGCGCGACGGCGCGTTGGTGCGCGAGCTGTCCAAGCAGCCGGGGGCGCGCGAGACGCGCTGGGTGCACCTGGTATCGGGAGAGCCCTCCGTCGCCGTGCTGGCGGGCGCCGGGCCCTCTGCAGGCGGCGGCGATCCGATGTCGGTGAGCGAGCTCGCGGCGATGAAGGCCAACATCGATCACTTGCAGGCGGAAGTGGCCGAGCTCAAGGAAACCGTCGCGCGGTTGTGCCGCGAGCTCGGGACGAGCTAGGAGCGAGGAACACCGGCGCAGCGAGCGCCGGCGCTCTCCCCGATCTTCCGATCCCGGGTGCTATTTTTCGAGATTCCTTTCCGCCCACTCACGCCAGCCCTTGACGAGCGGGAAGTAAAGGCCGAGCGCCACGCCGTCCGTGAACGCCGACGCATAACCCGTGAGCTGGGGGCCATAACGCTCCAGCTCGCGATCGAGGAAAGCCTCGAGTCCCGCGCCCTCGTGCGCGCTGGTCTTGTAGTCGACGATCCAGCGCCTGCCCTCGGGATCGGTGAAGAAGCGATCGATCACCATCAGGCGCACCCCCTCGGGCCCGGCGACACGCAGGCGATATTCGCATTTCGCATCGGGATAGGACGCGAGCACCCAGCGGCCCTTCGCGTCGGCGATCGCGGCATCCAGCGCCTTCACCACGCGCGCCGCGGCGACGTCGCGCTCGAGCGGCGGCACGCCGCGCCGCGCGAGCTCGCGTGCGATCGGTTCCCCGAGCGCCGCGATGCGCCCCGCGTTCCACGTCTCCAATCCCTCGGTCGCGATGCGCTGCAGCCAGCGGTGGGTGATCGTGCCCACGTGGCGCGCGGTCTCGCCGACCCAGGAGAACTCGATGCGCACCGGCTCTTCGGAAAGGGTCAGCGCTTCGGCGCCGGGCACCGCGCCGATCGCCGCGTCGAAGACGGCGGGATCGAGCTGGCGAAGCTCTTCGCGCGGCGATACCGGAACGCTCGGCTCCGGCATCTGCGCAGCGGGCACGGCCTCCTCGAATGGCGCGCGCGCCACGCTCCAGGCCTTGCCGAGAAGCGAGCGCGAGGAAGGCTTGACCACTCCCGACTTGGCGTTGGAGCGGGCGTAGCCGAGCAGGTGCAAGCGCCGGGCAGCGCGCGTGGCCGCCACGTACAACAGCCGCTCCACCTCGTGCTCCGAGGCGGTCCTCTCGAGCTCGGCCAGGTAATCGTAGGCCGCATCGGATTTCTCGCCGGCGGCGCGCACCGGCGCCATCATGAGCGTGCCGTCGGCGCGCGCCTTCCAGGCGAAGAGCGGCCGATCCGGGGCGCGCGGCAACCGGTCGAGCCCCGGCACGATCACCGTGTCGAACTCCAGCCCCTTCGCCTTGTGGATCGTCATCACCTGCACGCGCGCTTCGCTGCCCACGTCGGGCGCGGCATAGAGCTCGGAGAGATGCTCCTCGAGCACCAGCGGATCGACGAGATCGCCGGCCTCCTCGAGCTTGTCGAGCTGGTCGAAGAAGGTCTCGGCGTCCTCGAGGTCGGATTCGCGCTCCGCGCACGCGGGAGCGCCGAGTGCCAGCCACGCGGCCTCGACGCGCTCGCGCAGGCTGCCGCGCAGGCGCCCGTCGACGAAGCGCGCGAGGATCCCGCGCACCCGCAGGGCGCGCTCGCGGCCCATGGCGCCGAGGCGCGCGAGCCGTGTCGCGTCGTGGAGCAGCTCCCACACCGTGCGCCGCGCGCCATCGGCGCAAAGTGTCCCGTCGGTGAGCGCGTGCAGGTCCGAGACCGTGAGCGCGCACCACGGAGCGCGCAGGATCGAAAGCCACGCGATCCGGTCCGCGGGATGCGCGAGCGCGCGCGTGATCGCGAGCAGGTCCTGGATGATCTGCCGGCCGCCGAGCGGCTCGATGTCGACGGCGCGGAAGCGCACGCCCGCGCGCTTCAATGCGGGCACGATGCGATCGAGGTGCGAGCGATTGCGGACCAGGATCGCGATCGAGCCCTCGGCGCCCTGCGCCAGCGCGTCGGTCGCGATTCGCGCCACGCGCTGCGCCTCGGCCTCGCGCGCGCTATCGAGGTCCAGGCCGACGAACGGGTGCCAGGTGACCGCGGGCCCCGGCTCGAGCGGATGGTGCGGGCTCGATCGCGCGTAGGGCACGGCGCCGCTATCCTGGTCCTCGGGGTCGGAGAACACTTGCGCGAATGCCGAATTCACCCAGGTGACAACCCCTTCCTGCGAGCGGAAATTGGTCGCGAGACGCAAATCCCCGAGCGCGACCGAGGGCAGCCCCTCGAGCCGCGCGCGCAGGAAGAGCGCCACGTCCGCCTCGCGAAAGCGATAGATCGATTGCATCGGATCGCCCACCAGGAACACGGTGCGCCCGTCGCCCGCCGACCAGCCTTCGGTGAGGCGCGTGAGCAGCTCCCACTGCCCGCGCGAGGTATCCTGGAATTCGTCGACCAGCAGATGCTTCAGGCGCACGTCGAGGGCGAGCAGCAGGTCGGTGGGCGCGTCCTCCTCGCCGAGGGCGCGCACCGCGCCCTGCGCCAGGCCGGGGAAGTCGATCTCGCCGCGCTCGGAGAAGACCACCTGCAATTCGGCGGCGGCGCGCGGCAGCAGCGCGATCACCGCGCCCAGCACTTCCCATTGCTCGCTGCTGAACGCGCTCGGCGGCATCGAGCGCACCGCGTGCAGCGCCGCGCACAATCCCGGCACCAACGCGAGGCGCTCGAGCAGCGACATCATCCGCTGTTTCAGCATCGCGGCGTTGCCGTCTCCGGTGGGAAACCCCTCGTTGACGGTGACGGACTTGCGCATCTGGAGCTTTTTCATGTCGGCCGTGAGCAGCAGCCGCGCGATCGCGCACCAATCGTCGGCCCCGTCCTCGTGGCCCGGCGGATAGCCCGCCAGCTTTGCGAGCCGCGCGAGCGGCGAATCCGCGGCCGCGCCCGCGAGGTTCGACGCCGCGTAGCGCGCCACGCTCGCGAGATCGCGTTCGTCGGCC
>JANPHA010000115.1:0-5405 GCA_031424255.1 Burkholderiales bacterium
TGACCTCGCTCGCGCGCGGCATCGCGGTGGTGCGCGCGTTCACGCGCGCGAAGCGCAACCTGAGCGTGGGGGAGGTGAGCCGCAAGACCGGCATCACGCGCGCCTCGGTGCGCCGCTGCCTCTATACCCTCGCGAAGCTCGGCTACGTCGCCTCCGACGGGCGCGTGTTCGCGCTCGAGCCCAAGATCCTCACGCTCGGCTATTCGTACCTGTCGTCGGCGCCGCTCGCCGAGACCGCGCAGCCGGTGCTCGAGCGCGTGAGCGCCGCGGTGCAGGAATCGTGCTCGCTCGCGGTGCTCGACGGCGACGAGATCGTCTACATCGCGCGCTCGGCCACGCGGCGCAACATGTCGGTTGCGCTCAACGTCGGCAGCCGGCTGCCGGCCTACTGCACGTCGATGGGGCGCGTGGCGCTCGCGCAGCTTTCCAGCGCGCAGCTCGACGGCTATTTCTCGCGCGTGAAGCTGCGCCCGCTCACCGGGCGCACGATCGTCTCCGCCACGCACCTCGCGCGCATCATCGCCGAGGCGCGGCGCAGCGGCTTCGCCGCGGTCGACCAGGAGCTCGAGATCGGGCTGCGCTCGATCGCGGTGCCGGTGACCGACGTCGGCGGGCGGCTCGTCGCGAGCATGAACGTGAGCGCGCAGGCCTCGCGCGTCACGATGCGCGACATGGAGCGCCTTTTTCTTCCCGAGCTGCGCACCGCCGCGCACGAGCTGCGCTTCCAGCTGGAAGGCGTGAGCGGGGCGGTGAGCTGATGCGCACCCAGGTCGCGATCGTCGGCGCCGGTCCCGCCGGCCTGCTGCTCTCGCACCTGCTGCATCGTCACGGGATCGACTCGGTGGTGATCGAGAATCGCAGCCGCGAGTACACCGAGCAGCGCGTGCGCGCCGGCGTGCTCGAGCAGGGCACCGTGGACCTGCTGGTCGAATCCGGGCTGGGAGCCCGCCTGAAGCGCGAGGGCCTGGTGCATCGCGGCATCGAGCTGCGCTTCGGCGGCCGCGGCTACCGCCTCGATTTGAGCGAGTTGACTGGCGGGCGCTCGATCACGGTCTACGGCCAGCAGGAGGTGGTGAAGGACCTGGTCGACGCGCGCCTCGCGGCCGGTGGTGCCATCCACTACGACGCGCGCGACGTTTCGGTCGAGCGCCTCGAAAGCGACCGCCCGCGGGTGCGCTTGGTCGCCGATGGGAAGGCGGTCGAGCTCGACTGCGATTACATCGCCGGCTGCGACGGCTTCCACGGCGTGTGCCGGCCGACGATTCCCGCCGGCGTGCTCACGGTGCACGAGCGGTCCTACCCGTTCGCATGGCTCGGCGTGCTCGCCGCCGCGCCGCCGTCGCGCGAAGAGCTGGTCTACTCCGGGCACGACCGCGGCTTCGCGCTCTTCAGCATGCGATCGCCCGAGCTGACACGCCTCTACCTGCAGGTGGCGCCCGACGAGCCGCTCGACCAATGGCCCGACGAGCGCATCTGGAGCGAGCTGCACGCGCGCCTCGATGCCGCCGACGGCTGGCGGCCGAACGAGGGCACTGTGCTCGAGAAGGGCGTCACCCGCATGCGCAGCTACGTGGTCGAGCCGATGCAGTTCGGGCGCCTGTTCCTCGCCGGCGATGCCGCCCACATCGTTCCCCCGACCGGCGCCAAGGGGCTCAACCTCGCGGTGGCCGATGTGCGCGTGCTGGCCGCGGCGCTCGCGCGCTACTACGCCACCGGCAGCACCGAGCTGCTCGCCGGATACTCGGCCGCGTGCCTGAAGCGCGTGTGGCGCGCCGAGCATTTCTCCTGGTGGATGACGGCGATGCTGCACCGCTTCCCCGACGCCGACACGTTCCAGCGCAAGCTGCAGATCGCGCAGCTCGAATACGTCGTCGGCTCGCGCGCCGCGGCAACCTCGCTCGCGGAAAATTACGTGGGCCTGCCGGTTGCTTGCGTTCCGGCCGATAAACGCACAACCGGTGCGGTAATCGCACACTCTGTCGCCCCGCCACCTTGACGCTCGGACGTGAGAGGACGATCCTGTTCCGCCATGAGGACCGTTCCGCCCAAAGGACCGTTCCTCCATGAGAAATCAGAAAAAGCCGGCAGGGGGAAGAATGGTCAGAGTGTTCCTCGGTGCGCTCGGGCTCGCGGTGGGCTTGGGCGCATTCGGGCAGGAGCCGGTCAAGGTGGGCCTGGTCGCTCCGTTCTCCGGCGTCGCCGCGGACTACGGCAAGCAGATGGAAGCCGGCATCAAGGCCTACTTCAAGATCCACGGCGACACCTTCGCCGGCCGCAAGATCGTGGTCCTGGTGCGCGACACGACCGGACCCAATCCCGAGATCGCCAAGCGCCTCGCGCAGGAGCTGGTGACGCGCGACAAGGTCGATTTCCTCGCCGGCTTCGGCTTCACTCCCGAGGCGCTCGCTGCGGCGCCGGTAGCGACCGAGTCGAAGACGCCGATGGTGGTGATGAACGCCGCCTCGTCGGTCGTCACGACGCGCTCGCCCTACATCGCGCGCTTTTCGATGGCGCTGCCTCAGGTCTCGGCGCCGATGGCGACCTGGGCCGCGAAGAACGGCATCAAGAAGGTCTATACGCTGGTCGCCGATTTCGCGCCCGGCATCGATTCCGAAACCGCGTTCAAGGCGGCGTTCGCCGCAGCTGGCGGCGAGGTGATCGACTCGGTGCGCGTGCCACTTCGCAACCCGGAGTTCGCACCCTTCGTGCAGCGCATCAAGGACGCGAAGCCCGAGGCGGTTTTCATGTTCGTGCCCGCGGGCGAGCAGAGCATCGCGTTCATGAAGGCATTCGAGGAGCGCGGCCTCGCCAAGGCGGGCATCAAGTTGATCGCCACGGGCGACCTCACCGACGACAACGTGCTGCAGTCCATGGGCGATCCGGTGCTCGGCGTCATCACCAGCCACCACTATTCCGCGGCCCACGATTCGCCCGAGAACAAGGCGTTCGTGAAGGCGTTCAAGGAAGTGAACAAGGACCTCGCGCGACCGAACTTCATGGCGGTGGGGGGCTACGACGGCATGGCGGCCATTGCCGAGGTGGTGAAGAAGCTCGGCAACACCATCGACGGCGACAAGGCGATGGAGATCCTGAAGAACATCAAGGCCACGAGCCCGCGCGGCCCGATCTCGATCGACCCCGCCACGCGCGACATCGTGCAGACCGTGTACATCCGCCGCGTGCAGAAAGTGGGCAACGAGTACTACAACGTGGAGTTCGACAAATTCCCCGACGTCAGGGATCCCGGCAAGTCAGAGGAGAAGAAATGAAAACGACCAAGACCCTGCTCGCCGCGGCCGTAGCCGCGGCATCCTGCGGCCTCGCGCACTCCGAGGTGGTCGTCTACGGGATGGCGATGCCGTTCCTCGAAAGCGTCGAGACGCGCGGCGCCACCTCCGCGGCGCCGGCCGCGGCCGATCGGCCGGGCATGGTCTCCGCCGCTTCGTACACCGGCGTCAACGATTCGCGCCGTACGCGCATGAGCGTGGGCACCTCGCACCTCGGCTTCCGCGGCACCGAAGATCTCGGCGGCGGGCTGAAGACCGTGTGGCAGCTCGAAAGCGGCTTCCAGATCGACCAGAACACCGGGCCGGGGCTCGGCGCGCGCGACTCCAAGGTCGGACTGCAGAATCGCTGGGGCGAGATCTTCATGGGCCAATGGGATACGCCCTACAAGTACATCTCTCTGCCGGTCAATCCGCTGCGCGCGGGTTATGTCTTCGACCGCACCGCGATCACCGGCAACCCCGGCTTCCAGGTTCCGAACACCACGACGCAGTTCACGCGCATCGGCGCGAAGCCCGACGCCTCGTTCGACCGCCGCCAGGGCAACTCGGTGCAGTACTGGTCGCCCAACATCGCCGGCTTCACGATCCGCGTCGATCATTCGGTGAACGAGGGCAAGGGCCCGGTCGCCGCCGGCGGCCCGAACGTGTCACCGACGGTCAACGCCGCATCCGTGGTCTACGCGGTCGGCCAGCTCAGCCTGCGCTACGCCTACGAGGAGCATAGAGACTACTTCGGCATGTCGCAGATCGGCGGCTCTCCCGCGGGCACCGCGACCAACACTCACTCGAAGGATCGCGGCCACAAGTTCGTGTTCCTGTGGCAGCTCGGAAACACGCGCCTTACCGGCCTCTACGAGCAGCTCGAGTATCGCAACGACGACTCCCTTGCCGGCGCGGTGAAGTCGTACAAGCGCAACGCCTACTACGGCGTGCTCGAGCAGCGCTTCGCGAACAACAGCAGCGTGTGGATTTCCTACGGCCGCGCCGCGGACGGCTCCTGCTCGCGGGTCGGCGGCGCTCCGTGCTCCACGCGCGCGATCGGGGCGGACTACATGACGCTCGGCTACATCTACCGTTTCTCCAAGCGCACCGAGGTCTACGCCTCGTACTACAAGCTCACCAACAAGGAGAACGGCACCTACTCGCCGGGCCCGATCGTCGGCGCGACCATCGCCGCCGGAGCCGACACGGTCGGTGCCGGCGTGGGGATGATTCACTACTTCTAGGAAAGGCAGGCAAGGCACGAGAATCGGAGGCGAAATCCTGCCGGCAGGGGTCTAGATGGCAGGGAGAGGGTCATTTCCCACCTGCTTAGGTAGTATCACAAGCGTTTCATATGCCGTACCCTCGGGAGTAAGTCGGATTGGGGAACAACATCCCTTCCGATGCCATCAGCGCTCTCCTCCGAAGGGTTCCCACTTGGCTATCGAACACGTCTCGCGCATTGCGCGAGGTTTCGCCCTGCTCGTTTGTTCCTGCGCGCTCCTCTTAAGCGTTGCCCAGCCCGCGTCGGCGCTGCCCACGATTTCGATCACCGCACCGACCGCGAACAAGAACTACGGTGCGCCGGCGACGGTCACCCTCACCGCGAACGCCACTCCTTCCGCCGGCACGACGATCAGCAAGGTCGAATTCTTTCAGGGAGGCACGACTCTTGTCGGAACCGTGACCGGAGCTGCCACTCCACACACTTTCATCTGGAACAGTGTCGCTCTCGCAAACTACTCGCTCACCGCGAAAGCCACCGACAGCGCGGGAGGAACGAAGACCTCCACGGCGGTTGCGATCACCGTCAAGGCGAATGTGGTTCCGGCCGTGAGCATCAGCTCGCCCGCCGCCAACGCGACCTTTGCGGCCGGATCCACCATCCCCCTGACAGCGACCGCGACCGACACCGATGGAACGATTTCCAGTGTCCAGTTCTTCCGCGCGGGTACCACTTCCATCGGCACGGTGATGGCTTCCCCGTACACGTTCAATTGGCCGAGCGTCGCCGCGGGCAGTTACTCCCTCACCGCCATGGCCACCGACAATTCAAGCGGCAACAAGACCTCGACCGCGGTCCTCATCTCGGTGAAAACACCCCCGACGGTCAATATCACCGCGCCTGCCAACAAC
>JANPHA010000116.1:0-2718 GCA_031424255.1 Burkholderiales bacterium
TTCGCGACCCACCGGCGCAACGACGGCTGGTCGCGGTTCGTGGACTACCTCGTCCTCGTGCCGCGGGCGATCCCGGGCCTGCTCGCCGGCCTCGCGTTCCTGTGGGTGTTCCTGTTCTTCCCGCCGCTCACCCCGCTGCGCACCACGATCTTCAGCATGTGGCTCGCCTATACCGTGGTGTGGCTCGCCTACGGGATGCGCCTCATCTCGTCGTCTCTGATGCAGGTCGCCCCGGAGCTCGAGGAGGCGGCGCGCAGCGTGGGTGCCTCGCGCGGCACGATCTCGCGCAGCATCACGCTGCCGCTGATCCGCCCCGGGCTGATCGGCTCGTGGCTGCTGGTGTTCATGATCTTCGAGCGCGAGTACTCCACCGGCGTGTACCTGCTCGCGCCCGGCACCGAGGTCATCGGCGCGCAGCTCGTTTCCCTGTGGCAGGGGGGCGCGATCGACATCGTCGCGGCCCTCTCGCTCATCAACATCGTGCTCGTCGGCGTGGGGCTCGCGATCGCGCTGCGCCTGGGCGTGAAGCTGCGCGACTGAAACCGGAGAAGGAAGATGGCTGAGCTCAGCGTCGACAACCTGCACCTTACCTACGGCGACAACCCGATCCTCAAGGGCGTGTCGATGCAGCTGAACCGCGGCGAGGTGGTATCGCTCCTCGGACCCTCGGGCAGCGGCAAGACCACGCTGCTGCGCGCGGTGGCGGGGCTGGAAGCGCCGCATCGCGGCACGATCAGGATCGGCGACAAGCCGATCTTCGACAGCGAGCGGAAGCTCGACGTGCCGGCCGAGGCGCGCAACCTCGGGCTCGTGTTCCAGAGCTACGCGCTGTGGCCGCACAAGACGGTGGCCGACAACGTGGCCTTCGGGCTCAAGCTGCGCAAGGTGTCCTCCTCCGAGATCGCCACGCGCGTGAAGAAGGCGCTCGAAGAGCTTTCCCTCGGGCACCTCGCCGAGCGCTTCCCGCACCAGCTCTCCGGCGGCCAGCAGCAGCGCGTGGCGATCGCGCGGGCCCTGGTCTACAACCCCCCCGTGATCCTCATGGACGAGCCGCTCTCGAACCTCGACGCCAAGCTGCGCGAGGAGGCGCGCGCATGGCTGCGCGACCTGATCGTCACGCTGCAGCTCTCCGCGCTCGTCGTGACCCACGACCAGAGCGAGTCGATGGCGATGTCGGACCGCATCCTGCTGCTGAACAACGGCGTGATCGAGCAGCAGGGCACGCCCCAGGAGATGTACAACTCGCCGCAGACCTACTTCACCGCCGACTTCATGGGCAGCAACAACCGGCTCAAGGGCAAGGTCACACAGATGGAGGGCGGCGAGGCCGTCCTCACCGGCGAGGGATGGCAGCTCCGGGGGCGCGCGAAGGCGAGCGCGAAGATGGGCGCCGAAGGTACCGGGATGGTGCGCGTCGAGCGCGTGCGCCTGGCCGCGGGGCCCGGCGACAACCGCATCCAGCCCGAGCTTTCCACCTCGATGTTCCTCGGCGACAAATGGGAGCATGTCCTCTACCTCGGCGAGACGCTCATGCGCGCCCACGGATCGAGCAAGCTGGAGCGAGGCAAGCACTGGGTCGAGATCCCGCGCGAGGACCTCTGGGTGTTCTGAGGGCCGCGGGAGGACGCACTATACTGGCGGCATGTCCGCCAACCGGCTGCAGCTTCGATCGATGAAGGAGCGCGTGAGCGCGCCGGAGTGGCGCACGCGCGTCGAGCTCGCCGCCTGCTACCGGCTGGTCGACCTCTACGGCATGTCGGACATGATGGCGAACCACATCTCCGCCGCGGTGCCGGGCGAGGGGGGCGCCTTCCTCATCAACCCCTACGGGATGATGTACGAGGAGATCACGGCGTCGTGCCTGATCAAGATCGACATCGACGGCAACATCCTCGCCAAGCCCGACTTCGGCGATCTCGACTACGGCATCAACAAGGCGGGATACGTGATCCACGGCGCGATCCACAAGGCGCGCCATGACGTGAGCTGCGTGATCCACACCCACACCTGGGCCGGCATGGCGCTCTCGGCGCTCGATTGCGGAGTGCTGCCGATCAGCCAGACCTCGATGCGCTTCCTCAAGATCGGCTACCACGACTACCAGGGCGTGGTGCTCGACACGAAGGAGGAGGCGTCGCTGCTGGCCGACCTCGGCGATGGCGAGGCGCTGATCCTGCGCAACCACGGCCTGCTCACCGTCGGCAAGACGATCGGCGAGGCGTTCAACTGGATGCACCGCCTCGAGCTCACCGCGCGCTCGCAGCTCGCGGCCATGGCGACGGGCGCCAAGCTGGTGAGCGTGCCCGCCGCGGTGCTGCACGAGACCTACATGAATTACCAGCCGCAGACGCGCCGTCCCTACGGCGTGATGGAGTGGCCCGCGCTGCTGCGCAAGCTCGACCGGATGGATCCTTCCTACAAGGAATAGGCGGCATGGAACCCAATCTCGCAAAGATCGAAACCCTGGTACGCCAGCTGCTGGAAGAACTGGGCGAGGATCCGAAGCGCGAAGGCCTGGTGGACACCCCCAAGCGGGTGGCGAAATCCCTCGCCTTCCTCACCAACGGCTACCGCGCCGACCTCGACACGGTCATCAACAAGGCGCTCTTCACGCAGGACACCAGCAGCATGGTGATCGTGAAGGACATCGAGGTCTACAGCATGTGCGAGCACCACATGCTGCCGTTCTTCGGGCGCTGCCACATCGGCTACATCCCC
>JANPHA010000117.1:0-2084 GCA_031424255.1 Burkholderiales bacterium
CTCCACCGCCTCGTCCACGCTCATCGCCAGCACCTCGCCGATGCTCTTGCCGCGCATCGGAACCGCGAGCGTCTCCGCGTTGAAGCGCGCGCCGTTGCAGACCTCGCACGCCACCTTCACGTCGGGCAGGAAGCTCATCTCGATGGTCTTCACGCCCTGGCCGTCGCAGCCGTCGCAGCGCCCGCCCGCGGTGTTGAACGAGAAGCGGCTCGCGGTGTAGCCGCGGATGCGCGCTTCCTGCGTGTCGGCGAAGAGCGCGCGGATCTTGTCGAAGAAGCCGACGTAGGTCGCGGGGCACGAGCGCGGCGTCTTGCCGATCGGGGTCTGGTCGACCTCGAGCACGCGCGTGAGCGCATGCCAGCCCTTGATCGCCTTCAGCCCCGTCAGCGCGCCCGCCGTCTTGCGATCGCGCTGCGCGGCCACGAGCCGGTGCAGGTTTTCGTGCAGCACGTCGCGCGCGAGAGTCGACTTGCCCGAGCCGGAGACGCCGGTGACCACCGACAAGCGGCCGAGCGGAAAGCGCACGTCGACGTTCTGCAGGTTGTGCAGCCGCGAGCCCACAATCTCTATCGCCGGCGTGTGCTTGTCGACCGAGCGGCGCGGTTGCACCGGGTGCTTGAGCGGGTGGCGCAGGAAGTGGCCGGTGAGTGAAGCGGGATTGTGCTTCAACTCCTCCGCGGTGCCCTGCGCGACGATGTGGCCGCCGAGGCGTCCCGCGCCCGGCCCCAGGTCGATCACGTGCTCGGCGCGTCGTATCGTGTCCTCGTCGTGCTCGACCACCACGAGCGTGTTGCCCTTGGCGCCGAGCTTCGCGAGCGTGTCGAGCAGGATGCGGTTGTCGCGCGGGTGCAGCCCGATCGTGGGCTCGTCGAGGATGTAGCAGACGCCGCGCAGGTTGGAGCCGAGCTGTGCCGCCAGGCGAATCCGCTGGGCTTCGCCGCCCGAAAGCGTCGGCGCGCCGCGGTCGAGCGACAGGTATCCCAGCCCGACCTGCTCGAGGAATCCGAGGCGCGCGGCGAGCTCGGAGAGGATGTCGCGTGCGATCTCCTGCTCGCGGCCGGCGACCGCGAGCTGCGCGAAGAATGTGTGCGCCTTCGAAATCGGCTGCGCGCTCATGTCGGCGATCGACTGGTCGCGGAAGCGCACCGCGAGCGCCTCCTTGTTGAGCCGTTTGCCCTCGCAGCTCGGGCAGGCCTCATCGAGCTCGAGCCATTCGACCCAGGAGTCGAGCACATGGTCCTCGGTGCCGGTTTTGGAACGCTCGTCGTCCCACTGCACCTTGTCGATGTCGAGGCCGGTCCCGTAGCAGGCCGCGCACCAGCCGTGCTTGGAGTTGTACGAGAAGAGGCGCGGGTCGAGCTCGGGGAAGGAGCGCGCGCACGACGGGCACGCGCGCTTCACGGAAAAGATCTGCGTCTCGCGATGGCCCCAGCCGCCGCAGCAGACATGCAGCACGCCCTTGCCCAACTCGATCGCGGCTTCCACCGCGGCCTGCAGCTGCTTGCGGTTCTCGGGCTTCACCTCGAGCTCGGCGACCGGCAGCTCGATCGTGTGCTCGCGGAAGCGGTCGAGACGCGGCCAGCCCCTGGTCGGCAGGTACTCGCCGTCGACGCGCAAATGCGACACGGTTTTCGCCAGCGCCCACTTCGCGAGGTCGGTGTAGAAGCCCTTGCGGTTGGTGATGAGCGGCGCGAGGATCGCGATCTTCTCGCCGCGCCGCTCCTTCATCAGGCGTGCCACGATCGCATCGATGCTCTGCGGCTCGATCGGCACGTCGCACTCGGGGCAGTACTGCGTGCCGAGCTTCACGAACAGCAGGCGCAGGAAATGGTGGATCTCGGTCTGCGTCGCGACCGTGCTCTTCGAGCCGCCGCGGCTGGTGCGCTGCTCGATCGCCACCGTCGGCGGAATGCCGAAGATCGCGTCGACGTCGGGCTTGGACGCGGGCTGCACGAACTGGCGCGCGTAGGCGTTGAGGGATTCCAGGTAGCGTCGCTGTCCCTCGGCGAACACGATGTCGAAGGCGAGTGTCGTCTTGCCGGAGCCCGACACGCCGGTGATCACCGTGAACTTCTCGCGTGGGA
>JANPHA010000118.1:0-7025 GCA_031424255.1 Burkholderiales bacterium
ACCACCAGGGCAGGGTGTGCCGCATCGTCGACGACGCCGGCGTTCGCCGCTACGTGAAAGCCTGAATTCAGGCGAGGGATTTCATCGCGCGCTCGAGGCCGCCGATGGTGACCGGGTACATGCGCCCCTCCATGATCCGCAGCACGTTCTGGATCGAGGTGGTCCAGCCCCAGTGCTCCTCGGGGATCGGATTGAGCCACGCGGCGTGCGGCCACGCGCGCAGCAGGCGCTCGAGCCATTCGCGTCCCGGCTCGTCGTTCCAGTGCTCGACGCTGCCGCCCGCCTGCTCGAGCTCGTAGGGGCTCATCGACGCGTCGCCCACGAAGATCAGCTTGTAGTCGTGCCCGTACTTGCGCAGCACCTCGACCGTCGGCATGCGGTCGTGGCGGCGGCGGTTGTCCTTCCAGACGCTCTCGTAGACGCAGTTGTGGAAGTAGAAGTGCTCGAGGTTCTTGAACTCGGTGCGCGCGGCGCTGAAAAGCTCCTCGACGCCCTTGATGTGATCGTCCATCGAGCCACCCACGTCGAGAAAGAGCAGCACCTTCACCGCGTTGTGCAGCTGGGCGACCATCCGGATGTCGAGCCAGCCGGCGTTCCTCGCGGTGGAGCGCACCGTGCCGTCGAGGTCGAAGATCTCGGGGGCCCCTTCGCGCGCGAAGCGGCGCAGCCGCCGCAGCGCCATCTTGATGTTGCGCACCCCGAGCTCGCGATCGGTGTCGTAGTCGCGGAACTCGCGCTTGTCCCACACCTTGACCGCGCGCCGGTTGCGCGAGCCTTCCTGGCCGATGCGCACGCCCTCGGGATTGAAGCCGTACGCGCCGAAGGGTGACGTCCCCGCGGTGCCGATCCATTTCGATCCGCCCTGGTGGCGCCCCTGCTGCTCCTCGAGGCGCTGCCGGAGCGTCTCCATCAGCTTGTCCCACCCGCCGACCGCCTCGATCTGCGCCTTCTCCTCGTCGGTGAGCCAGCGCTCGGCGAGCTTCTTCAGCCACTCCGCGGGGATGTCGCGCACGAGCGCGTCGGGGATCGCCTGCACGCCCTTGAAGTAGGCGGCGAACGCGAGGTCGAAGCGATCGAAGTACGCCTCGTCCTTGACCAGGCACAGGCGCGAGAGCGTGTAGAAATCGTCGACGCTCGCGTGGATCACACCCTTGTCGAGCGCCTCGAGCAGCGTCAGGAATTCCTTCACGCTCGCCGGCACGCCCGCCTTGCGCACCGTGAAGAAGAAGTCGAACAGCACGCCCGGCCTAGCGCGGCGCCTCGAGCAGGGACTTCAATCGCTCGAGCGCATCGCCCCAGAACGCCTTCTGCCGCTTGACCGCGGCGGCGCTCGCGAGCTTGCTGTGCTGGACCTGGACCATGCTCTTGTCCGCGCCCTTGGAATAGAAGCCGACCTCGACGCTCGATCCGGGCCCCGCGTTCCAGGTGATGCGCATCGACTTGCCGTCGGTCGAGCGGCGGATCTCCATCGGCGCGTCGGGCAGCCAGCGCGCGCGCACCCTGGGATCGCTCCAGGCCTCGTAGAGACGGTCGAGCGCGATGCCAACCGTGCGCGACGCGTTCGCGGCGAACCCGTCGGCCTTCTGGTTCACCACGCGCAGGCCGCGCGCCTGCTCGTAGCCCACCGTCACCATCTGGCTCCACCAGTCGGGCACGCCGAACTTGCGGCTCAGCATCAGCGCGATCTCCTTGTGGGGCAGCGCCTTGGCGCCCGCGCGATCGAGCACCGTGAGCCACTCCTCCCACGCCCTGCCGGTCGCGCGCAGCACCGCCTCGGTGCCCACGCCCGCGAGCCGCACGCCCTTGGCGCCGAGCTTTCCCGTCACCACGCGGCCGCGCGGCGCCGTCTTGCGCTTCGCGAGCGCCTTGCGCACCGCGGGCTTGCGCGGCGCCGCCTTGCGCACCGGGGCGCGGCCTTTCGTCGCCATGGCTATCTCCCGCGCTTCTGCAGGAAAATCAGCTGCTCGAACAGGTGCACGTCCTGCTCGTTCTTGAGCAGCGCGCCGTAGAGCGGGGGAATCGCGGCCTGGTGGCCCTCGCTGCGCAGGGCCTCGGGCGGAATGTCCTCCGCCAGCAGCAGCTTCAGCCAGTCGAGCAGCTCCGAGGTGGAGGGCTTCTTCTTGAGCCCCGGCATCTCGCGGATGCCGAAGAACACCTCGAGCGCCGCCTGCACCAGGCGCTTCTTGATCGCCGGGTAGTGCACGTCGACGATCGCCTGCATCATTTCCTTGTCGGGAAAGCGGATGTAGTGGAAGAAGCAGCGGCGCAGGAACGCGTCGGGCAGCTCCTTCTCGTTGTTCGACGTGATGATGATGATCGGGCGATGGCGCGCGCGGATCGTCTGCTGCGTCTCGTAGACGAAGAACTCCATGCGGTCGAGCTCGCGCAGCAGGTCGTTGGGGAATTCGATGTCGGCCTTGTCGATCTCGTCGACCAGCACGACCGCCTGCTCCTCGCTCTCGAACGCCTGCCAGAGCATGCCCTTCACGATGTAGTTGCCGATGTCGCCCACGCGCTGGTCGCCGAGCTGGGAATCGCGCAGCCGCGAGACGGCGTCGTATTCGTACAGGCCCTGCTGCGCCTTGGTGGTCGACTTGATGTGCCACTGGAAGAGCCGCTTGCCGAGCGATCGCGCGACTTCCTCGGCGAGCATCGTCTTTCCGGTGCCGGGCTCCCCCTTGATGAGCAGCGGGCGGGCGAGCGTGATCGCGGCGTTCACCGCGAGCTTGAGATCCTCATCGGCGACGTAGGTTTCGGTGCCCTGGAATTTCATCCGCCGAATTATACCCGCCCCGTTTAACCCTTTCGGCGCGCCGCTGCGTTTACATCCCAGTCCCCATCACGGAGCTTGCGATGAAAACGATCCGCCCCCTTGTGCTCGCCCTGGCCGCCGCATTTCCCGCCGCCGCTTCGGCCGAAACCGCCCTCACGATCTACTCGAGCGCGCAGCCCGGGACGCTCAACGCGCAGGCCTTCAGGAACGGCGGCGAAGGCGCAGCGGTCCCCGGCTATGCGCTGGTGCGCGAGGAGCGCAGCTTCGAGCTGAAGGGCGGGCGCAACCTGCTGCGCGTGACCGACGTGCCGAGCCTCATCGACCCCACCACCGTCGCGTTCGCCTCGCTCACCGATCCCAGGTCGACGCGGGTCGTGGAGCAGAGCTTCGAGTTCGACCTCACCAGCAGCGCCAAGCTTTTATCGCGATACATCGACCGCGAGATCACGGTGGAGCAGCCGCGGGGCCAGGGCGTCGAGACGCTCAGCGGCACGCTCGTGAGCGCGCGCGACGGGCTGGTGCTGAAGCAGCCCGACGGCAGCGTGCGCATCGTCAACAACCATTCGGGCGTACGCCTTCCGAGCCTGCCGGGGGGATTGATCAGCAAGCCGACGCTGGTCTGGGACATCGACACGACACTCGCCGGGGCGCACCGCTCGCGCTTCGCCTACCAGACCGGCGGCATGACCTGGTGGACCGACTACAACCTCACCTACTCGGAGCCTACGCCGGGCGGTTGCAAGGTGGATGTCGCCGCGTGGGTCACGATCGTGAACCAGACGGGCGCCTCGTACGCCGACGCGAAATTGAAGTTGATCGCGGGCGACGTGCAACGCGTGCAGCCGCAGCGCGTCTATCCCATGAGCGCGCCGCTGGAGTCGCGCATGCGCAAGGACGCGCTCGCCGACAGCTTCTCCGAGAAGGCTTTCTTCGAGTACCACCTGTACACGCTCGGACGATCGACCTCGATCCTGAACAACGCCGTGAAGCAGATCGAGCTCTTTCCCACCGCGCCCGCGGTCGGATGCGAGAAGACGCTCGTGTATTTCGGGCAGGGCTCGGTGTATCCGTACTACGGCGCGCCGGTCGTCGACCGCACGCCCGGCATGCAGGCGAACAAGAAGGTCGACGTCTACCTGCGGGTGAAGAACAGCGCGGCGAACGGGCTCGGAGTGCCGCTGCCCGCGGGGCGCATGCGCGTCTCGAAGATGGACGAGGCCGACCGCAGCCTCGAATTCGTGGGCGAGGACGTGATCGACCACACGGCGCGCGACGAGACAGTGCAGATCAAGCTCGGATCGGCGTTCGACGTCGTGGGCGAGCGCCGCCAGGTGGATTTCCGCATCGACACGTCCGCCAAATGGATCGAGGAGGACATCGAGGTGAAGGTGCGCAACCAGAAGCCCGACGCGGCCGTGACGGTGCTGGTGCGCGAGAACCTCTATCGCTGGAGCAACTGGACGGTGCCGCGCAAGAGCCACGAGTACTCGAAGGAGGACTCGCGCACGATCCATTTCCCGGTGCGGCTCGCGCCCAAGGCCGAAGCCGTCGTGCGCTACACCGTGCGCTACACGTGGTGATCGAAGATCGCGGCCCCGCCTACTTCTTCTTCGCGTCCGTCGGCGTGTCGGTGCCCTTCGGCGGCGTGTTGCCCGCCGGAGTCATCGCGCCCTTCTCGTGGCCCTTCGCGTCGACCGCGGGCTTTCCAGCCTCCGCGGCCGCGGCACCGGGCTTGCCGGTCTCGACGCCTTTCGCGGCGCCCGGGCCCGGCATAAGCTGGGCCGGCGCGGCGACGGCGATCGGTGTCGGCTTCGGAATCGCCTTGCCCTGCTTCTTCATGTTCCCCTGGAAATTCTTGACCGCCTTGTCCTCCGCGGCCGCCTGGTCGACCTTGGCCTTCTCGGCGGCCACCGCGTCCTTCGCCTTCTTGTCTTCCGCGGCGGCCTTGGCCTTCTCGTCGGGCGGCGGCGGGGGCGGGATCTTCGCCCACGCGCCGAGCGAGCCGAATGCGAGGGTGAGCGCGAGGCCCGCGATCTGCATGCGCTTCATCAGTCGTCTCCCGGTGCCGGTTGAACTCTTCCCACGACGATCTTCTCCGGACGCTTGCCCTGCTTTACTTCCTCGTACCAGAGCGCGTGATGCTCCTTGGCCCATTCCTCGTCGACGTAGCCGTCGCGCATGGCGCGGTATGCGCCCTGCATGCCGATCGTGCCGAGATAGGTGTGGCCGAACGAAGCGGCGATGAACAGCAGCGCGGCGATGGCGTGGATCATGTTGGCCTGCTGCATCACCTGGCGGCCCTGCTGCCAGTTGGGGAAGTCGAGGATCAGGCCGGTCACGCTCACGATCGTCCCGAGCAGCACCAGGCCGCCCCAGAACCAAGCCTTCTCGCCGGCATTGAACCGCCCGGATGGCACCTCCGCGCCCTTCTTGCTGAGCATCCCGCCGAGAGTGGCGAGCCACTTGAGGTCGTAGGCGCGCGGGAAATTGTCCTTCACGAAGATCAGGAACGACACCAGCAGCGAGAAGATGAAGAGCGGTCCTACGAAGTTGTGCAGGTTCTTCGACAGGATCGTGAGCCACGAGAAGCCGCTGTAGCCCAGCCACGGCAGGATGATGTACTTGCCGAAGAGGATCACGATGCCGGTGAGCGCGAGGAAGACGAAGCTGATCGCCATGGTCCAGTGCGACGCGCGCTCGACCGCGTTGAAGCGCTCGATCAGCCGTCCGGTCGGTTGCCCGTGCAGCCGGATGGGCCCGCGGATCAGATAGAACACGGCGATCGCGGCGAGCACGATCACGAGCATCCAGCCGCCGAACTGCGTGAGCGGCCCGTTGCGGAACGCGCGCCACTCGCGGCCCGCGCCCTGGATCAGCCGATTTGTGTCGACGCCGGGAACGGACGCGTACTGCGGCCGCTCGCTGGCGCTCCCCCACACCGGCGGATTGTTCCAGCCGGGAACCGCGGTCGATCCGGCCTGCGGCACGGGCGCGCCCGCGGTGGGCGCGGCAGCGGGCGTGACGGCCGGCGTCTCGGGCGCTGCCGGGGGCGCGGGCTTCACGTCCTTCGTGGGCGCGGTGGTCGGCGGCGTGGGCGATGCGGGCGCCTGGGCATCGACGGCAAGGGGCAGCGCGAGCGCCGCTCCCAGGATCAATGCGGCGACGGTGCGCGCCGGGTGCTTGGACATGGGTCGATCCTCCTGGTTATTTTTTCGCGTCTCCGGTGCGGAGGTATTCGTTCTGGGTCCGGGCCCGCTCCGCGAGCGTCTTCTCGTACAGCGCCTTGTCGCCCTTGAACTTGTCGCCGGCGTACGCCTTGGTGTCTTCCTTGCCGGCGTAGGGCTTGGGCGCGTCCTGCGGAATCTCGTGGCAGGCGCCGAGGGCCAGCGCCGCGAGGGCTGCGGGGAGAAAGCGCTTCATGAGTTCACCACCGGCTGTTCGCCGATCTTGTCGCTGCCGCCGTAGGCCATCGCCCAGCCCCAGATCTGCTCGCCCTTGCCGCGCGTGACGACGCGCGTCTTGTAGATGGTGGCGATCACCGCGGCATCGCCCGCGAGCAGCGCCTTGGTGGAGCACATCTCGGCGCACGCCGGAAGCTTGCCCTCGGCGATGCGGTTGCGGCCGTACTTGCGGAATTCCTCGACCGAGAAATTCTCCTCGGGGCCGCCGGCGCAGAACGTGCACTTGTCCATCTTGCCGCGCAACCCGAAGGCGCCCGCCTGCGGGAACTGCGGCGCGCCGAACGGGCACGCGTAGAAGCAGTAGCCGCAGCCGATGCACAGGTCCTTGTCGTGCAGCACGATCTGGTCCTCGGTGCGATAGAAGCAATCGACCGGGCACACCGCCATGCACGGGGCATCGGTGCAGTGCATGCATGCCACCGAGATCGAGCGCTCGCCGGGCACGCCGTCGTTCACGGTCACGAGCCGGCGCCGGTTCACGCCCCAGGGCACCTCGTGCTCGTTCTTGCACGCCGTGGTGCAGCCGTTGCACTCGATGCAACGCTCGGCGTCGCAGATGAATTTCATTCTGGCCATGGTGTTCTCCTGGTCTGTCGTCAGGCGCGCTCGATGTTGCAGAGCGTCGTCTTGGTCTCCTGCATCATCGTGACCGAGTCGTAGCCGTAGGTCGTGCCGGTGTTCACCGCCTCGCCGCGCACGAATGGCGCCGAACCCTCCGGGTATTTGTCGAGCAGATCCTTGCCCTGCCACCAGCCGGCGAAGTGGAACGGCATCCAGCTCGTTCCGGTGCC
>JANPHA010000119.1:0-6359 GCA_031424255.1 Burkholderiales bacterium
GCCGGGCGCACCGCGGGGCTGCGCGGCTGGAACAGCGGATCTTCGGGAGCCCAGCCCTCGCGCGTGGGCTTGCCCTGCTCGTAGAGCGCGAGGTTTCTCTTCAACAGCGGGATCAGCCACGCGGGCCCCGAGACTTCGAAGCCGCCGATCGCCGCCTTCTGCAGCTTGACCGCTTCGTCATAGCGCCCGGTCTCCGCGAGCGCCATCGCATAGGTCTGGCCGACGTCGGCGTTGTGCTGCGTGCTCTCGTAGAGCGCGCGAGACATCTCGAGAGCGCGCGCACCGTCGCGTACCGGCGTTTCCGGGACGGTCGCGAGCACGCGCGCCAACGCGTTCACGAACACCGGCTCGCGCTCGACCGCGGTGAGCTTCTCGAGCGAGCGGCGCGCCTCGGCGCTGCGTCCCGCCTTGACGCTCGCCATCGCGTACGAAAAGAGGAAGCGCGGCGAGTCGGGATTCTTCTCGAGCGCCTGGCGATAGAGCTTCATCGCGCCTTCGGCGCTGCCGCTGCGCAGCGTCGCGTCCGCGAGGTGCGCGAGGGCCTGCAGGTTTTCCGGATCGCGCTCGACCGCGGTCCGGTAGTGCATGATCGCCTCGGCGTCGCGTCCCTGGCGGTCGTGGATCACGCCGAGGCTGAACTGCGCGGACACATCGCCCGGATCGAGGGCCACGGCTTGCTCGAGGAAGCCCTGCGCTTCCGCGGTGCGCCCGAGGTTCGCGAGCGAGATGCCGAGGTTGGCGAGCGCTTCGGAATTCTTCGGGTCGCCCTCGACCGCGGTGCGGAACGCGGGCTCCGCGAGATCGAAGCGGCCCGCCTTGCCGAAGCGCTTGCCGCGCGAGATCAGCACGTGGGGCGATGCGACGCGGTCCGCGAGGAGGTCGACGACCGGATCCGGCAATCCCGGCTCCAGTCCCGCGGGCGAGTAGCCCTTCAGGATCTCTTCCGCCTTCGCGCTTTCCCCCAGGCCGCGATAGGCCGCCGCGAGCGGCTGGCGCAAGCGGCTCGCGCCGGGAACCATCTGCAGCGCCGACTCGAAATCCTGCGCGGCTTCGCGGTAGTCGCGCCGGGCGAGCGCGACCTTGCCCAGGCCGGTGAGCGCCGCCGCGCGCGCGTCGTTCTTGTCGCGCGCCTTTTCGAACAGCGCCCTCGCCTTGTCGAGCTCGCCTTGCTGCGTGTAGAGCTGCGCGAGGTACACCTGGGCCGGCGTGTCCTCGGGATCGATCGCGAGCACCGCCTCGAACTGCGCGATCGCCTCGGGCAGGCGGCTCGAATCGGCGTAGAGGTGGCCGAGCAGGTAGGGCCAGCGTTTCTCCTTCGGCGCGAGCGCGCGCGCGTTCAGGTACGCGGCCTCGGCCGCGGCCGCGAGGTCCTGCGCGTGGTAGGTCAGCCCGAGATCGCCGTACGCGTTGCCGAGCACGACGTGGCGAGGCTTGGTCGCCGCTATCCGGTCGAACTCGGCCCGCGACGCGTTGACGCGGTTGCGCACCGAGGCGGCGAGCTTCGAGACGTCGGCCGCCGGCACCGGCACCAGCGCGACATCGGGCTCCGAGCACGCGCCCAGCACGAGCGCTACGAGCCACACGGAAGGACGCATCATCGCGCGGCGTCCTTCTTGCCCGTGCCCTGCACGAGCGTGGTGTACTTGCGCGCCGGCGGCGCGGGAAAGGCCTCGCGCTTGCCGTCGGGCCACAGGACCGTCAGGCCTTCGACATCGGGCGCTGCGCCGAGCCCCGCGAGGATGCGCGGATCGTTCGCGGACAGGTAACTGCCGTCGGCGCGCACGCGCCGCCAGAGCGGGCCCGCGCCCTTGCGCCGGATCTCCACGCGCGCGCCATACGCGTCGCGCTTGCCGGTCACGAGCCGCAGTCCGATCCACGGCTGCGCGTTGCCGCCGTTGTTGAGGATCACGCGCAGCGGACCGTTGTTGTTGCTCACCACGAGGTCGGTATCGCCGTCGTTGTCGAGATCTCCGACCGCGAGCCCGCGCCCCACCTCGGAGAGTGCGAAGACCGCGCCGGCCGAAGCCGAGACATCCTGGAATTTGCCGTTGCCCAGGTTGCGGAACAGCGCCTTCTTCTGGTGGAGCGGATGCTTGTCGCCGGCCGCGACCAGCGCCTCGATGCCGTGCACGGCCCCGTTCACCTGCACGATGTCGAGCCAGCCGTCGTTGTCGTAGTCGATGAACGCCGTGCCGAACCCGGTGAACGCGGTGGACGCGGCCGCGAGACCGGTGGTGGCGCTGCGGTCCTCGAAGTTGCCGTTGCCGAGGTTCGCATAGAGGGTGGTTTTCTCGCGCGTGAGGTTGGTGACGACGATCGCTTCCGCGCCCTTGCCGTCGAAGTCGCCGACATCGACGCCCATGCCGGCCTCGGGCGCGCCGTCGGCATTGACCGCGACGCCGCGCAGCCCCGCCTCCTCGCGGAAGGTGCCGTCGCGCTGGTTGACCCAGAGCTGGTTGGGATTGCCGTCGTTGGCGACGTAAATGTCGGGCCACCCATCGGCGTTCACGTCGGTGGCGATGACGCCAAGGCCGTTGCCGAACGCCCTGGTGATGCCCGATTTCACCGACACATCCTCGAACGTGCCGTTGCCGCGATTGCGATAGAGCGTGCCCGGCACCGGCTTGTAGGTCACGGGCGCGCAGTAGTCGCGCGCGCTGGTGTTCGCGTGGCAGGGCTTGTTGTCGGCGAGCGTGAAGTCGACATAGTGGGTGACGTAGAGGTCGAGGAAGCCGTCGCGGTCGTAGTCGAGGAAGGACGCCGAGGCGCCCCAGCGACCGTCGCCGGCCACGCCCGCCTTGCGCGTCACGTCGGTGAAGGTGCCGTTGCCGTTGTTGCGCAACATGCGGCTCGGCGCGCCGAAGCTCGTGACGAAAACGTCGACGAAACCGTCGTTGTCGAAATCGCCGACCGCGACTCCCATGCCGTAGCCGGTCGTGCGGATGCCGGAAGCTTCGGTCACATCGGTGAACTTGAGCGTGCGCGTGCCGTCGGCATTCACCACGAGATCGTTGCGATACAGCCGCGCAGACGCGGATCCGCCCGCGTCCCTCGCGCCGGCGCCCGCGCCGAGCGCCCCACCCTGGATCACGAGGATGTCGAGGTCGCCGTCGTGGTCGTAGTCGAGCAGCGCCACGCCCGAGCCGATGATCTCGGCGAGGTAGAACTGGCCGCTCATGCCGTTGGCGTGCGTGAAGCGGATGCCGCTCGCTTCGGTAGCGTCGACGAACGCTTCGCCAGCGGGCGCGGCGATCGGTTTCGCCGCAGGGGCAGGCGGCGGGGGAGTCTTGTCGGGGCTGCACGCCGTTGCCGCAAGGCCGAGCGCGAACGCGACGCCGCGAGGAGATAAATGCATGGCGCGATTATAGGGAGGAAACGCTTGCGGCATCGCACGCTGAAACGCGTGCGTAAGGGTAAACCCCTATTGACGCGTGTTGACGCGCACCGGAGGATGGGTTCAAACAAGGAGGGGAGAATGGCGGGCCAGAATTCCGACCGGTGGGTAAAACCCGGCGCACGATCTTCGATGCCTGGCGGGACGCCCTGTCCTGCCAGCGCCGAGCGCATCGTCGACAGCAAGCAATCGACCTGGTCGGGACTGCGGCTGCAGGCGAAGCAATTGTCCGACACCGGGCAGTTCCGCGACTACGTGTGGCCCGACAGCATGGTCGCGCTCGTGAACCACGGCCAGGCGAAGCTGCAGATCGAGGCGGACGCCTCGCGCTTCTCCGGCGTCCTCTATCCCGGCTCGCTGGTGACGATCCCCGCGGGCTTCACGGTGAAGTCGCTGTCGTGGACCGGTTCCCACGAGCAGACCATCGTCGTGTTCTCGCCCGACAAGCTGAAGGGATTCAACCTGCAGATGGGCGGCACGCCGGTGGTGCGCCCGGCCGCGCGCTTCGGCTTCAGCGATCTCGAGCTCGAGGGAATACTGCGCACCATGCGCCTGGAGATCGAGGCCGGATGCCCGAGCGGGCCGCTGTTCGGCGAGTCGATGTCGCTGGCGCTCCTCGCACGGCTCGCGAGCGGCGTGTGGAAATCGCCGCGCGAGGCGGCGAACCTGCGCGCCACCTTGTCCACCAGCCAGCAGCAACGCGTGCGCGATTTCATCGCCGCCAACCTGAGCTCGGACGTGGGCCTGCCCGACCTGGCGAGGCTGATCGACGCGAGCCCCGGGCACTTCGCGCGGCTCTTCCGCAACACCTTCGGCAAGCCGCCGTACCGCTACATCATCGAGCAGCGCATCGGTGAGGCCAAGCGCATGATGGCCACCGGGCGGCGCTCGATTCTCGAGATCGCGTTGCTGCTCGGGTTCTCGAGCCAGAGCCATTTCACCGTGACGTTCCGCAAGGTGACCGGGACCACGCCCAAGCAGTTTCTCGGAAAGTTGTGACCCGAATACCGGGGTCTGACCCCGGTATTGCTAGTGGTCGATGGTGGCGACCACTGCCGTGAGCTGCCAGCGTCCGTCGATCTTCTCCGCCACCAGCGCGACCGAGTCGTAGGGCGCGTGGCGCAGCTTCGCCATCGCGACCGCGCGCGGCGCGACCCCCGCCTGCGCGGGCACGCTTTCCACCAGGTACGGGAAGAGCGGCTGCACGTCGCTGCCCTTGGGCATGAGCGGAAAGAACGCGTCCGTGAGCGATGCGAACTGCGCGTAGGCGCGCGGGTCCCTGCCGATGCGGTTCACCTCCGCGATCTGCGCGGGCGTAAGCGCGCGCTGCGCGTGGGCGAGCTCGCTCACGCGGCCGTGGTCGCGGAAGCGCCACAGCTTGAGGCGCGCGGCGATCTCGGCGCGACTCATCCGGCGGGCGCCGCCTTCCTCGCGCTTCGCCGGGCGCGACGAAGCCGGCGGGCCATGGCGCGCGGCGAGATCGTCGAAGTTGCCGGCGGCGACCCATTCGGAGAAGAGCGTGTTGTAGAAATCGAGGATGTCCTGCGCAACGGGACGCTGCGTGGATTGCGCGCGCGTGAGCGGAGGCAGGCGGTGCTGCGCCCAGCGCTCGGCGAACGCGGGGCCGCCGTCGGGCAGGCTGATGCCGTACAGGAACGTGACGTCGGTGATTCCCTGTGCCGTGAACCACGCCTTCTTCTCGGCCTTGGTCGCGGCCTTGATGAAGGCCGCGAGCTTCGGCTGGATCGCGGTCCACGGCTGCGCGCTGCGCTCCACGTTGTCGATCTTCGGAAACCGTGTGAGCAGGTCGTAGGTCGCCTTGGCCATCGCGAGCGTGTCCTCGGGCCAGTGGCGCGTGAGATCCGCCTTGTGGCTGTCCCATCCGCCGCGCGCTGCGGGATGCGCGAAGGCGCGCGTCGGATCGCATTCGAAGTAGCCGGTGGCGGGCACGGCGGGCACGCCCTGGTGCGACCACGAATCCTGCAGCGGGTGCAGGGCCTCGCCCAGCTTGTGCAGCATGAAGCCCGCCTGGTCGGGGCGCGATTTCGCCATCGCCTCGGCCGCCTTGCCTGCGGCCTCGCTCCCGGCCACGACCGCACGCTGCGCCGGCGCCGCGGGAATCGGGCTCGCGGAAGGATAGTGCAGCTCTTGTGTCACGCGCGCTCCGTGGTCGTCCTGCGCGAGGCAAGCGTACTGCAGCACGAACTCGAGCGAATCCATCATCCCGGAGTCCTCGCGCTGGTTGCCCATCGCCACAATCTGCGCCTGCTGCGGCGGGAAGCCCGCCTGGATCGCGAGCCACTCGGTGAGGCCGTAATGCACGTCGCTTTCGAATGCATGCGCGGTGGTGACGACGAGCGCCGCGGCGATCGCGGCAAACGCTCGTCTTGCGGCTCGTTGCGTACGAGTCATCTGGTTTTCTTTCCGGGTTCTATTGGATGCGGTAGGCGAGCTGGACCGTGGTGCCGCCGCGCTCGACCTCGGCCTGGATCGAGGTGAGCGTGGCGAACTGCTGGTAGAGGCGCGCGAGGTCGCCGGGCGATGCGACCGTCTGCCCGTTCAGCTTGCGCAGGATGTCGCCCGGCTGCAGCCCGAGCTTGGAAGCGAGGCTTCCGGGGGGCGCGGACTCCATGCGCACGCCGCCCCCCTGCGGCATGCCGATCTGGCCGAGCTGCCCAAGCTGGTTCGGATCGCGCAGCGCGTCGTCGAGCTCCTTGCGCGAGAAGCTGAAATTGTTGGACCCGGTTCGCGCGACGTTGAGGCGGAAGCCGGGCCCGGCGCGGCCGGGCACGGGTGCAGCGGCCACACCGCGGTAGATCTCGAGATCGATCCGCTCCCGCACGCCGGCGCGCGTGACGATCACATGGTCGGGAAACACCTCGGCGAGCTTCACGCCGGGCCGCACCTCGCCGTCGATGAACACCGCGAGGTCCTTGCCGCCGGTGCGCGCGAAGATCGCCGAGGC
>JANPHA010000120.1:0-27234 GCA_031424255.1 Burkholderiales bacterium
AGGTCGAGCGTGAAGTTGACCACCTGGAAATCGTCGTCGAGCGTCTTTACCGTGTGCTCGGACGCCGGGATGATGCGGTCGAAGAGGTTCGCGAGCAGGATCTGGTTGAAGCGCCAGATCGCCTTGGCCGCGAGGTAGTAGCGGCGCATCAGCAGGTCGGAGGGCGCCATGCCCGCCTTGCCCTCGAGCTTCAGCTGGCGCGCGATCTCGATCTGGTGGTCGAACACCAGGCGGTCCTCGCGCCGCCCGGCGAGGTAATGCAGCCGGATGCGCAGGTCCTGCAGCACGTGCTCGTTCTTCGCGATCGCGGTGGCCTCGCGCGGCGTGATGATGCCCTGCTGCGCGAGCTCGGCCCACGAGTGGCCCAGGCCCGCCGCGCGCGAGAGCCACAGCACCATCTGCAGGTCGCGCAGCCCGCCGGGGCTCTCCTTGATGTTGGGCTCGAGGTTGTAGGCCGCCTCCTGGAAGCGCTCGTGGCGGCGCTTCTGCTCGCGGAACTTCGCCTCGAAGAAATCGCGCACGGTGCGCTGCCGGCGCAGGCGCCCGAGCAGCTCCTCCAGCAGATTCGCGTTGCCGGCGATCAGGCGCGACTCGATCAGGCTGGTGTCGACCGTCACGTCCTTGGCGGCCTCTTCGAGCGTCTCCGCGATCGAACGCACGCTGTGTCCCGGCTCGAGGCCGCTGTCCCAGAGCGCGCCGATGAAGCGCTCGACCGAAGCGTCCGGCTGCCGGCCGTCGGGCATCAGCACCAGCACGTCGACGTCGGAATGCGGAAACAGCGCTCCGCGCCCATAGCCCCCGACCGCGACCAGCGCGATCCCGGGATCGGCGATCGATTCGGCCCAGAGATTCTGCAGCAGCTGGTCGACCGAGGCCGCGTGCGCGGTGAGCGTGCGGTGCGGGTCGGGGCGCTTGAAGTAGCGCGCCTTCAGGTCCTCGCGCCGCGCGTTGATCCAGGCGCGCGTCTCGGCGGAATTCGGGGCGGACCCTGGGAGCGCGACGGGAGCGGGGGGCGCGAGGACGCCGGGACTTCTCATCGCCTGCGGGAACCCCGGATGCTCAGTCGGGCTTGTAGGCGCCCGCGGCGAATACCAGGTTGTCGTGCTTCTCCCAGTACATGCGTTTCGGCTCGACCTTCTTGGTCACCGGGTTGAAGAACTGGAAATCCTGCCAGCCGCTGGTGCCCTTCGCGGCCGCCTCGAGGCGCTCGCGGATATGGTATTTGCCGCTCGGATCGCGCAGCTCCATCATGTTCTTGCCGACCATCTTCGGGTTGATGTGCGCGAGCGCGTCGCCATTGAGCGTGTACACCGTCACGTAGAGGTCGCGATCGACGAACGGGCCGGGGTTCTTGCGGAACTCCTCGAGCGACTTCTCCTTGCCGTTTTTCTTGTAGAAGGCGATCGCCTTCTTCACCATCGCCTCGGCCTCGGCCGTGGTGCCGTAGGACGGCGCGGTCTGGGCATGGGCGGCGAACGCCGTGAACATCATGGCGGCGAGCAATGCGAGCAATCGTTTCACGTTCTCTCCCGGAATGGTTGTTTTGGGGACGCGGAATTGAAACACAGGTGGGCGCCCGTGTGTGCGCGGAGCGCGGCAAACCGCGCTACACCTGCAATGGGGTCCGGGCCGTCTCGGCGGCGACGAACGCGGGCGGCGGCGGCGTGCCCGCGGACTGGGTGAGGATCTCGAAGGCGTCGTCGGTGACGAGCACCGTGTGCTCCCATTGGGCCGAGAGCGAGTGGTCGGCGGTGACGATGGTCCAGCCGTCGGCGAGCTGGCGGATGTCGCGCTTGCCCGCGTTGATCATCGGCTCGACCGTGAAGGTCATTCCGGCCGCGAGCTTCAATCCCTGGCCGGGACGTCCGTAGTGGAGGATCTGCGGCTCCTCGTGGAAGCGCTTGCCGATGCCGTGGCCGCAGAACTCGCGCACGACGCTGAAGCCGTTGGATTCCGCGTGCTTCTGGATCGCGAAGCCGATGTCGCCCAGCGTGGTGCCCGGACGGATCACGTCGATGCCCTTCCACATGCACTCGTAAGTCACTTCGCAAAGGCGCCGCGCCTGCACCGAGGGCTCGCCCACGTAGAACATGCGGCTGGTGTCGCCGTGCCAGCCGTTCTTGATCACGGTCACGTCGATGTTCACGATGTCGCCGCTGCGCAGCACCTTGTCGCCCGGCACGCCGTGGCAGACCTGGTGGTTCACCGAGGTGCACACCGACTTGGGATAGGGGCGGTGGCCGGGCGGCGCATAGTTGAGCGGCGCCGGGATCGTGCCCTGCACGCCGGTCATGTAGTCGTGGCAGAGCTTGTCGAGGTAGCCCGTGGTGACGCCGGGCTTCACGTACGGCGTGACGTAGTCGAGCACTTCCGACGCGAGCCTTCCGGCGATGCGCATCTTCTCGATATCTTCGGGTGTTTTCAGTGTGGTGGCCAAGGCGCTCACGGGCGGCGATTACTAAGGGTCGATTATAGAACGTTAGTCCCCGCGCGGGCGACGCGGTTCCACGACGACGTTGCCGCTCATGCGGACTTCCTCCGGGGGCTGCCGGGAAAGGTCGACGACGGGACCGGGAGAGCCGTCGATCCAGCCGCATTCGACGAAGCGGTTGCGCTCGATCACGAGGTTCGCGGTCGGATGGACCTTGAGCGCGGAGCCCGAATGCATGCCGACCCGCTCGAAGCGGTTGCCGCGCAGCGCCACGTCGGCCGCGCGGCCGCGGTGCGGCACCGACAGCACCGGCGAGACGATCGTCCCGCGCACCCGGTTCGCCTCGAAGCGCACGCCGCGCACGCCGGAGAACTCGAATCCGTGGAAGGTATCGAGGATCTCGTTGCCGGCGACGACGAGATCGAGCGGCGCCGCCGCCGCCCCGTCCACGAACGCCTTCGCGACGATGCCGAGCGAGCGCGAGCGGCCCTCGACGCGGTTGCCGCGGATCTCGATGTGGCGCGGCGGATCGTCATAGCGGTCCACGGCGAGGATCACGCAGATGGCGCCCACTCCGCCCATCACGCCGACGAGGCGATTGCGCAGGATGCGGATATCGCGCACGCGGTGGTGCGCCGCTTCGGGCTCGATGTCGATCGCCCCCGGCATGTCGTGGCGCGAGCAGTCGCGGAAGAGGTTGCGCTCGATCGTGACGCGCGTGCCGTCGACGACGCTCACGCCCTGCCGGTTCATGAAGTTCACGCCATCGAAGGTGCAGCCGTGCACCGCGATGTCCTCGTTGTGGCGCACCGGGTCCTCGCCGTAGCCCGAGCCTACGTAGATCGCGTCGCCCTGGAAAGCGCGGAAGTGGCAGTTGCGCACGGTGAGGCGCGAGCAGGCGCTCACGACGAGCAGATGGTTCTGCTCGACGAAGCCCTCGGTCTCGCAGCGCCCGTGGAAGGCGAGGTCCTCGAGGATGATGTCGTGGACGTTGTCGCGCGGCTCGGGGGAGCCGTTGTTGCGCGCCTGCGCCGAGGCGAGGATCGCGGAGCCGCCGCGATGCACGAGCACCGACTCCACGCCGGCCCCGCGCAGGCGCGTATGCGACCAGAGGGCGAGATCCCCCACCGCGTAGCGCCCCGGCGGGACCCAGACCTGCCCGGCGCGATCCAGCGCCTGCTGGAACGCGGGCGAATCGTCCTGGCGGCCGTCGCCCCGGGCGCCCCAGCGGCGCACATCGGCGTATCCGGGAGGTGCCGCCGCGAGTGCCGCCCGGCCGAAGCCGGGAGCGAGCAGCAGGGCCGGGGCAAGCAGGCAGCTTCTGCGGTCCATGGAGAGGAAACGATTGAAAGAGTGGGGCTTTTTGCGCTATAATGGCGTGCTGTACCGAGTGGTAAATTCCCACCCCGCCTAAGGCTAAGGTCCTGCTCTTCCGAGCGGGTTTGCTGCGGGGGAGGCCAACCTTAACCGACAGGAGTTTTCAAGAATGTCCGTCACCATGCGCCAGATGCTGGAGGCCGGCGTGCACTTCGGCCACCAGACGCGTTACTGGAACCCGAAGATGGCGCCATATATCTTCGGCGCACGCAACAAGATCCACATCATCAACCTTGAGAAGTCGCTCCCGATGTACCAGGACGCGCTCAAGTACGTGCGCCAGCTCACCGCCAACAAGGGCCAGATCCTGTTCGTCGGCACCAAGCGCCAGGCACGCGAAATCGTGAAGGAAGAAGCCCAGCGCGCCGGCGCCCCGTACGTCGATTATCGCTGGCTGGGCGGCATGCTCACGAACTTCAAGACCGTCAAGGGGTCGATCAAGCGCCTGAAGGAAATGGACGCGATGATCGCCGACGGCTCGATGGAGAAGCTGAAGAAGAAGGAGCAACTGCTGTTCACGCGCGAGCGCGAGAAGCACGAGCGCTCCCTGGGCGGCATCAAGGACATGGGCGGCGTCCCCGACGCGCTCTTCGTGATCGACGTGGGCTTCCACAAGATCGCGGTCACCGAGGCGAAAACGCTCGGCATCCCCATCGTCGGCGTGGTCGACTCGAACAACTCGCTCGACGGCATCGACTACGTGATCCCCGGCAACGACGACTCGACGCGCGCGATCCGGCTGTACGCCCGCGGCGTCGCCGATGCGATCCTCGAAGGGCGCAGCCAGGTCATCAACGAGATGGTGGCGCCCCCGACCGAGGATTTCGTCGAGGTCCAGGAAGCCGAGAAAGCATAAGGGCCCGCGCGGGTTCTCGCGACCCGCATGGGTTCTCGCAAAAAAGGGGCTCGCTGCCCCTTTTTCGTATCAACGACTGGATGGAGAAGGTCATGGCGGATATCACCGCGGCGATGGTCAAGGAACTGCGCGAGCGCACCGGGCTCGGCATGATGGAGTGCAAGAAGGCGCTGGAGGAAGCGCAAGGCGATCTCGCGAAGGCGGAGGAGCTGCTGCGCATCAAGAGCGGCGCCAAGGCCTCGAAGGCCGCCTCGCGCGTCGCCGCCGACGGCGCGATCGGGACTTACCTGTCGCCCGACGGCCGGCTGGGCGCGCTCGTGGAAGTGAATGCGGAAACCGACTTCGTCGCCAGGAACCCCGACTTCGCCGCATTCGCGAGCGCGGTGGCGGAGCTGGTGGCGAAGGAGAACCCCGCCGACGTGGCGGCTCTCGCCAATCTCAAGATCGGCGCCGAGACGGTCGAGTCCGCGCGCCAGAAGCTGGTGCAGAAGATCGGCGAGAACATCGCCGTGCGCCGCTTCGAGCGCCTGAAGACCGACGCGAAGCTGGTGCCCTACGTGCACCCGGGCGCCAAGATCGCGGTGATGGTGGATCTCGAGGGCGGCGAGGCCGTGGCCAAGGATGTCGCGATGCACATCGCGTTCGCCCGGCCCAGGTACATGTCGAAGGACCAGTTCCCGGCCGCCGACATCGCCGCCGAGCGCAAGATCCTCGAGGCGCGCGCGGCCGAATCCGGCAAGCCGCCGGAGATCGTCGCGAAGATGGTCGAGGGCGGCATCAACAAGTTCGTGGCCGAGAACACGCTGCTGGGACAGCCGTTCGTGAAGGACGACAAGCAGACGGTCGAGAAGATGCTCGCGGCGCAGAAGTCGAAGCTGCGCGGCTATCGTTTCCTGGTGGTGGGCGAGGGCATCGAGAAGAAGCAGAGCGACTTCGCGGCCGAGGTCGCGGCGATGACAAAGACAGCGGCGTGATGATGGCGGTTGTCACGAAACCGGAGCCGAATCCGCCGACATCGGCGGCGTACCAGCGCATCCTGCTGAAGCTCTCCGGCGAGGCGCTGATGGGCAACGATGCGTTCGGCATCAACCGCGAGATGGTCGAGCGGATCGTGAGCGAGGTGAAGGGCGTGGCCGATCTCGGCGTGCAGGTCGCCATCGTGATCGGCGGCGGAAATATCTTCCGCGGCGTGTCGCAGGGCGCCGCCGGCATGGACCGCGCCACGGCCGACTACATGGGCATGCTCGCCACCGTGATCAACGCACTGGCGCTCCAGGACGCGATGAACCGCGGCGGGCTGTCCGCGCGCGTGCAGTCGGCGCTCAACATCGAGCCGGTGTGCGAGCCCTATATCCGCGGCAAGGCGATCCGCTACCTCGAAGAGGGCAAGATCGTGATCTTCGCGGCCGGCACCGGCAACCCGTTCTTCACCACCGATACCGCGGCGGCGCTGCGCGGGCGCGAGATGGAAGCCAACATCGTGCTGAAGGCGACCAAGGTCGACGGCGTCTACACCGCGGATCCGAAGAAGGACCCGACTGCGACGCGCTATACCAAGCTCACCTTCGACGAGGCGTTCGTGAAGAACCTGAAGGTGATGGACGCGACGGCGCTCGCGCTGTGCCGCGACCAGAAGCTTCCGATCAACGTGTTCTCGATCTTCAAGGACGGCGCGTTGAAGCGCGTCGTGATGGGAGAGGACGAGGGCACGCTGGTCCACAACTAGAGGGGAGATCCTTTCCATGTCCATCGGCGACATCAAGAAGCAGGCGTCCGAAAAGATGGCGAAGTCCATCGACACGCTGAAGCACGACCTGGCCAAGATCCGCACCGGCCGCGCCCATACCGGCCTGCTCGACCACATCCGCGTCGACTACTACGGCAGCGAGATGCCGATCAACCAGGTGGCCAACGTCACGCTCTCCGACGCGCGCACGATATCGATCCAGCCGTTCGAGAAGAAGATGATTCAAGTGGTCGAGAAGGCGATCCGCGATTCCGACCTCGGCGTGAACCCGGCCACCTCCGGCGATGTCATCCGGGTGCCGATGCCGGCGCTCACCGAGGAGCGGCGCCGCGAGCTCACCAAGATCGTGAAGCACGACGGCGAGAGCGCCAAGGTGGCGGTGCGCAACATCCGCCGCGACGCCAACTCGCACCTGAAGGATCTGCTGAAGGAAGGCGACGTGAGCGAGGACGAGGAGAAGCGCGCGCAGGAGGATGTGCAGAAGATGACGGACAAGTCGATCGCCGACATCGACAAGCAGGTGGCCGAAAAAGAGAAGGAACTGATGGCGGTTTGAAGCCCATGCCCGAATTCACCAGCTCCACGCAAGCCGTTCCCGCGAGCGGCATCGTCCCGCGCCACGTCGCCATCATCATGGACGGCAACGGCCGCTGGGCGAAGAAGCGCTTCCTGCCGCGCGTGGCCGGCCATCGCAAGGGCGTGGAAGCGGTGCGCGAGGTGGTGAAGGCGTGCATCGAGAGCGGGGTCGAGTACCTCACGCTCTTCGCGTTCTCGAGCGAGAACTGGCGCCGCCCGCCCGAGGAAGTCTCGTTCCTGATGCAGCTTTTCCTGCGCTCGCTCGAGCAGGAAGTCGGCAAGCTCGATTCGAACGGCATCCGCTTCCGCGTCGTCGGCGACCTCTCGCCGTTCGACCCGCGCATCGTCGAGCAGATCCGCGCCGGCGAGGAGCTCACCGCGAGGAACTCGCGCCTCGTGCTCACCGTCGCCGCCAATTACGGCGGCCGCTGGGACATCCTGCAGGCCGCGGAGCGGTGCCGCGCAGAGGCTCCCGGGGCGCCGATCACCGAGGAGCGCATGTCCGCCTTCCTCTCGATGAGCTACGCGCCCGAGCCCGATCTCTTCATCCGCACCGGCGGCGAGCAGCGGGTGTCGAATTTCCTGCTGTGGCAGCTCGCCTACACCGAGCTCTTTTTCACCGCCGCGCTCTGGCCCGATTTTGGCAAGGCCTCGCTCGAGGAGGCGTTCGCCTCGTTCCGCGAGCGCGAGCGCCGCTTCGGGCGCACCAGCGAGCAGCTCGCCCAGGGCGAGCCCGTGATCCAGGCCGGGTAGCCCCGGTTTCCCGCCCGATGCTTCGCACCCGGGTCCTCACCGCGGTCGCCATCCTTCCCGTCCTCCTCGGGATGCTGTTCCTCGCGTCCGCGCCGTTGTGGGCCCTCTTCGTGCTCGCGATCGCGCTGATCGGCTGCTGGGAGTGGTCGCGCATGAGCGTGCTGCCGGCGCGCGCGCAAGCGATCTACCTCGTCGCATCGGGGGCGCTCGGCGGCGCGTTGTGGGCGCTCTACGTGCGCGAAGGCGCCAGCCTCTTCATGACGGCCGCGACGATCGCGTTCACGCTCGCGGCGATCTTCTGGATCGCGGTGGCGACGTCCTGGCTCGCGAAGAAGCTGCGGCCCGCGCCGTGGGCCTGCGCCCTCGCCGGATGGGTCGTGATCTGGCCCACGTGGCTCGCGCTCGTCGTGCTGCGCGATCGCAGCCCGTGGATCCTGTTGGCCCTCATGGCCGTGGTGTGGGTCGCGGATATCTGCGCCTATTTCGCCGGCAAGGCGTTCGGCAAGCACAAGCTGGCGCCCGCGATCAGCCCGGGGAAGACCTGGGAAGGTGTCATGGGGGCGATCGCGGGTGTGGCGGTCTATGGGCTCGTACTCTGCGCGGTGGCACACGTGTACGACACACCGATCACGCCGATCTTCCAGCCCCTGTGGGGTGTGCCCGCGATCGTCGCGATGATGGTGCTCACGGCCTTGAGCGTGGTCGGCGATCTGTTCGAGTCGTGGATGAAGCGCGGCTCGGGCCTCAAGGATTCGAGCCAGCTGCTGCCGGGCCATGGCGGCATCCTCGACCGGATCGACGCGCTCACCTCGACGCTTCCGGTCGCGGCCCTCGCGCTGCTGCACCTGCGATGAAGCAGCTCGCGATCCTCGGCTCCACCGGCTCCGTCGGCACGAGCACGCTCGATGTCGCCGCGCGCCATCCGCGGCGTTTCCGCATCGCCGCTCTTGCCGCCGGCAAGAACGACGCGCTGCTGCTGGAGCAATGCCGGGCCCATCGCCCGCGCCACGCGGTGCTCGCCGATCCCGACGCGGCGGAGCGCTTGCGCGCGGCTGTCGCCCGCGAGGGCTTGCCGACCGAGGTGCGCTGCGGGCCCGAGGCGCTCGAGCAGATCGTCGCGCTGGCCGACGTGGACCTGGTGATGGCCGCGATCGTCGGCGCCGCGGGCCTGCCCGCCACGCTTGCGGCGGCGCGCGCCGGCAAGCATGTGCTGCTCGCCAACAAGGAAGCGCTGGTGATGTCGGGCGAGCTCTTCATGAAAGCCATCGCCGAGGGCGGCGCGACCCTGCTTCCGATCGACAGCGAGCATTCGGCGATTTTCCAGTCGCTGCCGCGCGGCTTCCTCTGTGGGGGCGCCGGCGAGTTCGCGCGGGCCGGAGTGCGCCGCATCCTGCTCACGGCCTCCGGCGGTCCTTTCCGCACGACGCCGCGCGAGCGGCTCGCGCGCGTCACGCCCGAGCAGGCGTGCGCGCATCCCAACTGGGTGATGGGCCGCAAGATCTCGGTGGATTCGGCCACGATGATGAACAAGGGCCTCGAGGTGATCGAGGCGCACTGGCTGTTCGGCGCGCCGCTGGAGAATATTCAAGTTGTCGTGCACCCGCAGAGCGTCATCCACTCGATGGTCGAGTATCACGACGGCTCGGTGATGGCGCAGCTCGGGGCGCCCGACATGCGCACTCCGATCGCCTGCGCGCTCGCCTGGCCCGAGCGTATCGAGTCGGGCGCCGAGGCGCTCGACTTCACCACGCTCGGAAGCCTCACGTTCGAGCGCCTCGACGCGCTGCGCTTCCCGTGCGTGGCGCTCGCGCGCGAGGCGATCCGGCAGGGGGGCACCGCGCCCGCGGCGCTCAACGCCGCGAACGAGATCGCGGTGGAATCCTTTCTCGACGGCCGCCTGCCGTTCACCGGCATCGCGGAGGTGATCGAAGCCGTGCTCGGAGAAGTCGCGGTCGAGCCGCTGGCTTGCCTCGAGCAGGTTTACGCCGCGGATATCGAAGCCCGGGGGCTCGCGCGCCGTTTTGTCGCTCGGGGACAGGCTATGATTGGGGCACATGACTAGCGTCCTCGTCACGATCCTGTCGTTCATCGTCACCGTCGGCGTGCTGGTGGTGATCCACGAATACGGCCACTACCTCGCCGCGCGTCTGATGGGCGTGAAGATCCTGCGATTCTGCGTGGGCTTCGGCAAGCCGCTGTGGGTGCGGCGCATGGGTCGCGACCGCACCGAGTGGATGGTCGCGGCGATCCCGCTGGGCGGCTACGTGAAGATGCTCGACGAGCGCGAGGGCGATGTCGCGCCCGAGGATTTGCCGCGCGCCTTCAACCGCAAGAGTGTCGCGGCGCGCATCTTCATCGTGCTCGCCGGGCCGGTGTCGAATTTCCTGCTCGCGATCCTGATCTACTGGGCGCTGTTCGTCGCCGGCATGCCGGGCATGAAGCCGGTGCTCGCCGATCCCGTGCCGAACAGCGCGGCCGCCGCGGCCGGAATCGCCAACGGCGAGGTGATCCGCGCGGTGGGCGACGAGACCGTGGCCACATGGAACGACGTGCGCTGGCTCCTGCTGCAGGAAGCCGTCAACCGCGGCACGGTCGTGATCGCAGTCGAATCCGACCGCGGCGTGCGCGCCTCGCACAGCCTCGACCTGTCGGGGCTCTCCAAGGATGACCTGGACCGCGATTTCCTCGCCAAGCTCGGCGTGCGCCCGCTGCGCCCGCGCGTGCCCGCATCGCTCGGGCGCGTGCTGCCCGGCAGCGCTGCGGAAAACGCGGGCCTCGCCTCCGGAGACCTGGTGGTCGCGATCGGCGGCAAGCCGGTGGACACGTGGTTCGATTTCACCGCGCTCGTCGCGGCGAGCCCCGGGAAGCCGCTCGAGCTCGAGGTCGAGCGCCAGGGCCGGCGCTTCGAGCTGCGCGCGACTCCCGATACCGTCGCCGAGGGCGAGGCGCGCTTCGGCCGCCTCGGCGTCGAGGCGCCGCCGGAGCTCAAGCGCGAATACGAGCGCCTGGCGACGACGGTGCGCTATGGCCCGATCGATGCGCTCGGCCGCGCGGTGCGCAAGGTGGTCGACCTGTCGGTCTTCAGCCTCAAGATGCTCGGGCGCATGGTGATCGGGGAAGTGTCGTGGAAGAACCTCTCGGGCCCGATCACCATCGCCGACTACGCCGGCCAATCGGCGCAGCTCGGCTGGATCACCTATCTCGGCTTCCTCGCGCTCGTGAGTGTCAGCCTCGGCGTGCTCAACCTGCTGCCGATTCCCCTGCTGGATGGGGGGCACGTGGTGTATTATTTCGCCGAACTTGTGAAGGGTAGCCCGGTGTCGGAACGCACCATGGAAATCGGCCAGCGATTCGGCCTGGCGCTCCTGCTCGGCCTCACCGTCTTCGCGTTCTATAACGACATCAATCGATTGCTTACCGGCTGACAACTTGAACCGCCAACGAAATCCCGGCCCGCGCCTCCTCCTTGCGTGCGCGCTGGCCGCCACGCGCGGTTTGTTGCTTTTCGTCGCATTCGCCGGCACGGCGCTCGCGATCCAGCCGTTCGTGATCCGCGACATCCGCGTGGAGGGCGTGCAGCGCACCGAGGCCGGCACGGTCTTCACCTACATGCCGATCAAGGTGGGCGAGCGCATCGACGACGAGAAGGCCGCGGCCGCGATCAAGGCGCTCTACGCCACCGGTTTCTACCAGGACGTGCGCCTCGAGAGCGATGGCGACGTGCTGATCGTCTTCGTGCAGGAGCGCCCCGCGATCGCGCAGATCGACATCGAGGGCTCGAAGGAATTCACCAAGGACAACCTGAAGGACGGCCTCAAGCAGGCCGGCATCTCGGAGTCGAAGATCTACGACAAGTCGCTGCTCGACCGTGCCGAGAAGGAATTGAAGCGCCAGTACACCGGCCGCGGCTACTACGGCGCCAAGATCTCCACCACGGTCACCCCGCTCGAGAGGAACCGCGTGGCGCTGCGCTTCGACATCACCGAGGGCACGGTCACCAAGATCGCCGACATCAACATCATCGGCGCGAAGGATTTCACCGAGAAGGAGCTTCTGCGCAACATGAAGCTCACGACTCCGGGCTGGTTCACCTGGTTCACCAAGGACGACCAGTACTCGAAGCAGCAGCTCACCGCCGACCTCGAGGCGCTGCGCTCGTTCTACCTCAACCGTGGCTACCTCGAGTTCAACATCGAGTCCACGCAGGTCTCGATCACGCCCGACCGCGAGAAGATCTACATCACCGTCGCGATCACCGAGGGCCCGGTCTACCGCGTGGGCGAGGTCAAGTTCAGCGGCGACCTGATCGTGAAGGAAGAGGAGCTGCGCCGCATCATCAAGGTGCGCGCGGGCGACGTGTTCTCGCGCGAAAAGGTGGTCGAGGCCACGAAGGGCGTCACCGACCGCCTCGGCAACGACGGCTACTCGTTCGCCAACGTGAACCCGGTGCCCGACCTGGACCGCGACAAGCGCATCGCCGGCTTCACCTTCTTCGTCGACCCGGGCCGGCGCGTGTACGTCCGGCGCATCAACGTGGCCGGCAACCAGAAGACGCAGGACGAGGTGGTGCGCCGCGAGCTGCGCCAGCTCGAGAGCTCCTGGTATTCGCTCGAGAAGATCGCGCGCTCGAAGGAGCGGCTGCAGCGCACCGGCTACTTCTCGGAAGTCAGCATCGAGACCCCGGCGGTGGCGGGCACCTCCGACCAGGTGGACGTGAACGTGACGGTGACCGAGCGCAATACCGGCACGCTCAACTTCGGCGTCGGCTACTCGGCCGCGGAGAAGCTCACGCTGCAGGCGTCCGTCTCGCAGGCGAACATCCTCGGCACCGGCAACCTGGTCGCGTTCCAGATCAACAACGGCTCGGTGAACAAGGTCTATTCGCTCTCCTACGTGAATCCCTACTGGACCACCGACGGCATCTCGCGCGGCTTCGACTTCTTCCGCCGCGACGTCGACACCTCGAGCCTGTCGGTCGCCGCGTACCACACCTATTCGAGCGGCGCGGGCGTGCGCTTCGGCATCCCGGTCACCGAGTTCGACACCGTCAACATCGGCTTCACCGCGGAGCGCACGCGCCTCACGATCGACTCGACCGCGCCGCAGCGCTACCAGGATTTCATCAACGAGTTCGGCGAGACCACGAACACGTTGCGCACCAACTTCGGCTTCGCGCGCGACACGCGCGACAGTCTCACCTGGCCCACCAAGGGCTGGCTGAACGAGATCGGCTTCGAGGTCGGCATCCCGCCGGGCGACCTCAAGTACTACCGCGCCAACTACCAGAGCCAGTGGTTCTACACGGCCGAAAGGCTCCCGTGGCTCACGCTGATGCTCAACGGCGAGGTGGGCTATGCGGACGGCTTCGGCGGCAAGCCGCTGCCGTTCTTCAAGAACTTCTACGCCGGCGGCGTGGGCTCGGTGCGCGGCTTCGAGACCGCGACCCTCGGGCCGCGCGACACCAACGGCGACATCCTCGGGGGCAACCGGCGCTTCGTCGCCAACGCCGAGCTGCTTTTCCCGCTGCCCGGGTACAAGGAAAAGAACGTGCGCCTCGCCGGCTTCATCGACGTGGGCAACGTGTGGGGGCCGGACGAGAAGATCGCGGCCGGCGACCTGCGCGTGGGCGTGGGCATCGCGGTGAGCTGGGACTCTCCCGTCGGCCCGCTGCGCTTCTCCTTCGGCGCCCCGGTGCGCAAGAAGCCGGGCGACAAGGTCGAGCGCTTCCAGTTCCAGCTGGGCAAGATATTCTGAGGCTCGATCGCATATGAAGACTCTGTTGGCGGTGGCGTTGGCAGCGTGGGTTTTCGCCGCGGGCGCGGCCGAGATGAAGATCGGCTTCGTGAACACCGAGCGCGTCTTCCGCGAGGCGGCACCCGCCAAGAGAGCCCAGCAGAAGCTCGAGCGCGAGTTCGCCGCGCGCAACGGCGAGCTCGCCAAGATCGAGAAGCAGGGGCGCGACCTGCAGACCGAGCTCGAGCGCGAGACCGTGACGATCACCGAGACCGCCCGGCGCGAGAAGGAGCGCCAGCTCGCCGACATCAGCCGCAACTTCCAGCGCCTGCAGCGCGAGATCCGCGAGGACCTGAACCTGCGCCGCAACGAGGAGCTCGCCTCGGTGCAGGAGCGCGCGACGCGCGTGATCAACCAGATCGCCGAGCAGGAGAAGTTCGACCTGATCATCCAGGAGGCGGTGTTCGCGAGCGGCAAGATCGACATCACCGAGAAGGTCATCCGGGCGCTCGCGGACAAGTGAGCATCCGTGGCCCCGCCCGCTTTCACGCTCCGCGAAATCGTCGCGCGCCTCGGCGGTGAGGCCCTGGGCGAGGTGAGCGCGCCGCTCACCGGCGTGGCCACGCTCGATTCCGCCGGCCCCGGCGAGATCGCATTCCTCGCCAATCCGAGATACCGCGGGCGGCTCGCCACCACGGCGGCGGGGGCCGTGATCCTGGGCCCCGGCGATCGCGACGCGGGCACGATGCCGCGCATCGTCTCCGACAATCCCTACGCCTACTACGCGCGCACCGTGGCGCTCTTCCACCCGGAGCCGGCCGCGGTCCCGGGCATCGATCCGGGCGCGCACGTCGATCCTTCGGCGCAGGTCGCGAAGAGCGCCGAGATCGGGCCGTTCGTCGCGATCGGCGCGCGCGCGCGCATCGGCGAGAACGTGCGCATCGGCGCCGGCAGCGTGGTGGGCGAGGGCGCCGCGATCGGCGCGGATACGCGCCTGCATCCGCGCGTCACGATCTACGCCGGCTGCACCCTCGGCGAGCGCTGCATCGTGCACTCCGGGGCGGTCATCGGCGCCGACGGCTTCGGCATGGCGCGCGATGCCGGGCGCTGGCTCAAGATCCCGCAGGTGGGGGCGGTGCGCGTCGGCGACGACGTCGAGATCGGCGCCAACACCACGATCGACCGCGGCGCCCTCGACGACACCGTGATCGGGGAAGGCGTCAAGCTCGACAACCAGATCCAGATCGGCCACAACTGCGTGATCGGCGCGCACACGGTGATCGCGGGCTGCACCGGGATCTCCGGCAGCGTCACCGTCGGGCGCGACTGCATGATCGGCGGCGGCGCCGGATTGGTGGGCCACATCACGATCTGCGATCACGTGACCATCTCGGGAATGACGTTGGTGACAAAATCCATAACCCAGCCCGGCACGTACACGTCCGGGCTGCCGTTCATGCCGCATGCCGAGTGGTTGAGGAACGCGGCGCAACTTCGCAGGCTGGAACGCATTTCGTGGCGCGAGAAGCAGGGCGATCAGGGAGACAGCCGTGACCGGAACGATGACGATTGAAGAGATCCAGGAATACCTGCCGCACCGCTATCCGTTCCTGCTGATCGACCGCATCGTCGCCTTCGAGAAGGACAAGCGCATCGTGGCGCTGAAGAACGTCACGGTGAACGAGCCGTTTTTTCCCGGCCACTTCCCGCACTACGCGGTGATGCCGGGCGTGCTCATCGTCGAGGCGATGGCGCAGGCGGCGGCGGTGCTGTCGCTGAAGAGCCTCGGCCACAAGAACGACGGCAAGTGGGTCTACTACTTCGTCGGCATCGACGGCGCGCGCTTCAAGAGGCCGGTGATCCCCGGCGACACTCTCCTGATCGAGGTGATCCAGGGCCGCACTGGACGCGGCATGGCCAAGTTCAAAGCGATCGCCAAGGTGGGCGATTCCGTCGCTGCCGAAGCCGAGTTGCTGTGCGCCTTGAGGGAACTGTGAGTGACGCGGAAAGAAAGCCTTGAAAACGCAGATGAAGCGCAGATGAGCGGGGAAGTGCATTCATGTCGTTCCGGCTACGTTCAACGAAGCCACGCATCAATGTCATCGAATTATCACCGGTCATCTGCGCTTCATCTGCGTTCATCTGCGTTTCCAGGATTTTTGAGCCCGTGAGCCAGGCTATCCACCCCACCGCGATTGTTGACAAGCGTGCAAAGCTGGGCGCGAAGGTGACGGTCGGTCCATACACGATCATCGACGGCGACGTGGAGATCGGCGAAGGCACGACGATCGGGGCGCACAACGTGATCACGGGGCATACGAAGATCGGGCGCGAGAATCGCATCTTCCATTTCTGCTCGATCGGCGAGGCCAACCAGGACAAGAAGTACGGGGGCGAGCCCACGCGCCTGGAGATCGGCGACCGCAACACGATCCGCGAATACTGCTCGCTCAATCGCGGCACCGTGCAGGACGCAGGCGTCACCCGCATCGGCGACGACAACTGGATCATGGCCTACGTGCACGTCGCGCACGATTGCAACGTCGGCAGCCACACGGTGTTCGCCAACCACGCGACACTCGCGGGCCACGTCGAGATCGGCGACTGGACGATCCTCGGCGGCTTCAGCGGAGTGCACCAGTTCGTGAAGGTCGGCGCGCACGTGATGATCGGCATCTCGGCGGTGGTGACGCAGGACATCCCGCCCTATCTCACCGTGGCCGGCCAGCCGCTCGCCCCCTACGGCATCAACTCCGAGGGCCTGAAGCGCCGCGGCTTCACGCCCGAGGCGATCGCGGGCCTGAAGCGCGCGTACAAGACGCTCTACAAGTCCGGGCTCTCGCTCGCCGACGCGCGCGCCGAGCTCGAAGCGCAGGGCGCCGGCAGCGCGGAAGTGCGCTCGCTCGCCGAGTTCCTCGCGGGCTCCACCCGGGGCATCCTGCGCTGATGCGGGTCGCCATCGTGGCGGGCGAGGCCTCGGGAGATCTCCTGGGCGCCGCGCTGATCCGCGCGGTGAAGGCGCGCTTTCCCGATGTCGAGTTCTACGGCATCGCCGGGCCGAAGATGATGGCCGAGGGCGCGCGCACGCTCCACCCGATGGAGAAGCTCGCGGTGCGCGGCTACGTCGAGGTGCTGAAGCACCTGCGCGAGATCCTCGGCATTCGCAGCTCTCTCGCCCGCCGCCTGCTCGCCGACAAGCCCGACCTTTTCATCGGCATCGACGCGCCCGATTTCAACCTGGGCCTCGAGACGCGCCTGAAGGCCGCGGGCATTCCGACCGTGCACTACGTGAGCCCGTCGCTCTGGGCGTGGCGCCCGGAGCGCATCCGCAAGATCGCGCAGGCCGTCGATCGCATGCTGGTGATGTTTCCGTTCGAGGCGCAGATCTACGAGCAGGCCGGCATCCCGGTGAGCTACGTCGGGCATCCGCTCGCCGACGCGATGCCGCTGCAGCCCGATACCACCGGCGCCCGCACGCAGCTGCGCCTGGCGCGCTCGGGGGTCCCGGTGGCGCTGCTGCCGGGCAGCCGCATGAGCGAGCTCGAGCTGCATGCCGACCTGCTGATCGAGACCGCGCGCGAGCTCTCCACGCGCCGGCCCGAGCTGCGCTTCTTCGTGCCGCTCGCCACGCGCGAGACGCGCGACTATTTCGAGCGGCGGCTGTATGAGCGCGAGGCGCTCGAGCTGCCGATCACGATCCTCTTCGGCCACGCGCACCTGGCGCTGCATGCGTCGGAAGCGGCGTTGATCGCGAGCGGCACCGCCACGCTCGAGGCGGCGCTCGCGCGCTGCCCGATGGTCATCTACTATCGCCTGCGCCCGCTCACGTACCGGATGGTGAAGAGGAAGGCGCTGCTGCCCTTTTTCGGGCTGCCCAACATCCTCGCGGGCGAGTTCATCGTGCCCGAGCTGCTGCAGGACGACGCCACGCCGGCCAACCTCGCGCAGGCGCTCGGCAACTGGCTCGACAACAAGACCGCGCGCCACGCGCTGCGCGAGCGCTTCGCGCGCCTGCACGCCGAGCTTGCCGCCGGGCACGACGAGCGTGTGGTCGAGGCGCTGATGCCGTATCTTGCGAGACATGCGAATCCCGCGCCCGCCGTTCACGCCCTCGACCGCCACGCTGCTGTGCGGCGTTGACGAGGCCGGGCGCGGCCCGCTCGCCGGCGCGGTCTATGCGGCCGCAGTGGTGCTCGACCCCGGCCGCCCGATCGAGGGCCTGGCCGACTCGAAGCAGCTCACCGAGGAGGTGCGCACGCAGCTGTCGCTCCAGATCCGCGCGCGCTCGATGGCGTGGGCGATCGCCTCGGCGAGCGTGGAGGAGATCGACCGCATCAACATCCTGCGCGCGAGCCTGCTCGCGATGCGCCGCGCGGTCGAGGCGCTCGGCATGGAGCCGGAGGAAGTCTGCGTCGACGGGCTCTACACGCCCGACGTGTCGTTCAAATGCCGCGCGATCGTGAAGGGCGACTCGCTCGTGGCGGCGATCTCGGCCGCCTCGATCCTCGCGAAGACCGCGCGCGACGCGGAGATGCGCCTTCTCGACCAACGCTATCCCGCCTACGGCTTCGCCGGCCACAAGGGCTACTCCACGCCCGGGCACCTGGCGGCGCTCAAGGCGCACGGTCCCTGCGCGATCCACCGGCGCAGCTTCGAACCGGTATACGTTCTCCTCCAGGAAGACCTGCCATTCTGACGATGAAGAGCGTGGCCTCGCGCGACAACGCGGCCTACAAGGCGATGGCGCGGCTCGTCTCGAACGGTTCCGAGCGCAAGCGCGCGGGCCTCTCGATCCTCGACGGCGCGCACCTGCTCGCGGCTTTCCTCGATTCGGGCCGCCATCCCGGGGAAGTGATGGTGAACCGCGACGGGCTGGCCGATCCGGAGATCGCGCGCCTGGTCGAGCGCTCGGCGCCGGCGCGCGTCACGCTGCTGTCCGATGCGCTCTTCACGTCTCTCTCCACCGTCGATTCGCCCACCGGCGTGCTCGCGTGCGTGGAGACGCCGCGGGGGGAGAGCGTCCCGCCCGATGCGCCGCTCGTGCTGGCGCTCGAGGACATCCAGGATCCGGGAAATGTCGGAGCCCTGCTGCGCAGCGCCGCGGCCGCGGGCGCGGGCCACGTGCTGCTCTCGCCGCGCTGCGCGTTCGCATGGTCGCCGAAGGTGCTGCGCGCCGCGATGGGCGCGCACTTCGCGGTCAACATCGTCGAGGGCGCGGACCTCGCGGCTTTTCTCGCCGGCTATCGCGGCACGTCGGTGGCGCTCGCGGGGGCCGGGCCGGCCTCGGTCTACGATCTCGATCTCGACGCGGCCACGGCGTTCGTGATCGGCAACGAGGGCGCGGGTCTGAGTCAACCGGTGATGCGCGCAGCGAAGGTGACGGCGCGTATCCCGATGCCCGGAAGAATCGAATCGCTCAACGCCGGCACCGCGGGCGCGATCTGCCTGTTCGAGGCGGTGCGCCAGCGCGCCGCGCGGGCCGAAAAAGGAAGACATCGATGAGCCAGCCCGCGCCAGCGCGCTCCCAGTACCGCTACTACGAGTTCGTGATGGCGGCGTTCGTCACGATCCTGATCTGCTCCAACCTGATCGGCCCGGCGAAGATCGCGCAGATGGAGCTGCCGCTCGCCGGCGCGGTCACGTTCGGCGCGGGCGTGCTGTTCTTCCCGATCTCGTACGTATTCGGCGACGTGTTGACCGAGGTCTACGGCTACGCGCGCAGCCGGCGCGTGATCTGGGCGGGCTTCGCGGGGCTCGCGTTCGCCTCGTTCATGGCGTGGGTGGTGGTGGCGCTGCCGCCGGCGCCGTTCTGGAAGAACCAGGCGGCCTACGAGATCGCGTTCGGGGCCACGTGGCGGATCGCGCTCGCCTCGATGGTCGCGTACTTCTGCGGAGAGTTCGTCAACTCGTTCGTGCTCGCGAAGATGAAGATCGCGACCCGGGGCCGCTGGCTGTGGACGCGCACGATCGGCTCGACCCTCTTCGGCGAGGGCATCGACTCGCTGCTCTTCTACCCGCTCGCGTTCTATGGCACCGGCATCATTCCCGACGACAAGCTGCCGGTGGTGATGCTGTCGCAGTTCATCGGCAAGGTCGGCGTGGAGGTGCTGTTCACGCCGGTGACCTACGCGGTCGTGGGGTGGCTCAAGCGTGCGGAGAACGAGGATTACTACGATCGAGGGACGCGGTTCACGCCTTTCAGCCTCAAGGTCTGAGCAGCGATGCCATGGCCCGTTCGGAACATGTCGGGGACTTCGCGGTCCGTAGGGTCATGACGAGCGCACGCAGACGCTGGGTCCGGATCGTGGCCGCCATGCTGCTGGCGGCGGGCATGGCGCCTTGCGGGGCACAGGCGGCCGATGCGCCGCGCGTGCGCATCGGCCTGGTGCTCGGAGGCGGCGGCGCCCGCGGCGGCGCCCACCTGGGCGTGCTCGAGGTGCTCGAGGACCTGCGCATTCCGGTCGATTGCATCGCGGCGACCAGCATGGGCGCGCTCGTCGGCGGCGCCTATGCGACCGGGGTCTCGCCGCGCGAGATCATCGAGCTCGTCGGCAAGAACGACTGGATCGCGATGTTCGACGACACCGCCGGACGCGATTCGGTGAACATCCGCCGCAAGGAGCTCGACGACCGCTTCTACTCCGCGATCGAGCTTGGCGTCTCGCGCAGCGGCGTCAAGTTCCGCGAGGGCGCGCTCGCGGGGGAGAAGCTCAAGCTGTTCTTCAACCAGCTGGTGCGCGCCGACCTGGGCGAGCGCGAGATCGAGGAGCTGCCGTTGCCGCTCGCCATCATCGGGACCGATATCGGCACGGGCGAGCGCGTGGCGATGCGCAGCGGCAACCTCACCTCGGCGATGCGCGCCAGCATGTCGGTGCCGGGGCTGTGGGCGCCGGTGCTGCGCGAGAACCGCAAGCTGGTCGACGGCGGGCTCACCGACAACGTCCCGGTCGCGGAGGCGAAGGAGCTGTGCAATCCCGACGTGCTGATCGTCGTGAACGTGGGCTCGCCGCTGCTCAAGCCCGAGGAGGTGAAGGGCATCACCACGGTCCTGGGACAGGTGGTGAACCTGCTCACCGAGCAGAACGTGGCGAAGTCGCTCTCGCTCCTCAGCGCACGGGACATCTACCTGCAGCCGGATCTCGGCGACATCACGTCGACCGATTTCACGCGCCAGATCGAAGCCGCCGACCGGGGGAGGGTGGCCGCGCGTGCCAAGGTGAGCGAGCTCTCCGCGTACTCGGTCTCGCCGCAGGCGTACGCGCTATGGCAGGAGCACGTTCGCCTGGTGGCGCCGCATGCGCCGCCGATCATCGACCGCGTCGAGATCGCCGAGACGCGATTCATGAATCCCGGGACGCTGCGCCGCGGCATCCACCAGCAGGAAGGCGAGCCCCTCGACACGCGCACGCTCGCGAGCGACCTGGTGAGGGAGTACAGCCAGGGCGACCTCAGCACCCTCGACTACAGCGTGGTGAAGGAGCGCGACAAGACGATCCTGCGCATCGTGCCGGTGGAGAAGCCGTGGGGACCGAACTACCTGCGCTTCGGCCTCAACCTCGCCTCCGATTTCCGCAGCGAATCGGCGTACAACTTCCGCGCGCTCTACCGGCGCACGTGGGTCGATTCGTATGGGGGCGAGTTCCTGTTCGGCGGGCAAATCGGCAGCGAGCAGAACGTGACGACCGAGTTCTACCAGCCGCTCGACCTTCGGCACCTCACGTTCGTTCGGCCGTACGCCGGCACGGGGCTGCGCAAGGTGCCGATCTACGACGGGGGCGACCGGCAGGCGGTGTATCGCGTGCAGGACACGCGCGGCGGGATCGAGGCGGGAATCAACCTCGGCATCTACGGGCAGGCGAGCGCGGGCTGGGTGGAGCGGCGCGTCGGCGCGGTGCTCGACACGGGGCCGAATTCGTTCTTCAACCTGACGCAGGTCCTGGGCGGCGCGACCGTGAACCTCGCGATCGATACGTACGACCAGCCATTCTTCCCGACGCGCGGCATGCGCCTCGACGTGACCCACTTCGACGCGTATCGCGTCTCCGACGGCCTGGCGAAGTATTCCCGCACCGAGGCGCGCTGGGGCGGCGCGTGGTCGCGCGGCCGCTGGGCGGTACTCGCGGGGCTCGAGGGCGGCACCACGTTGAAGGGCACGCTGCCGCTCGGAGACGCGTTCTCGCTCGGTGGCCCGCGGCGCCTCTCGGGCTTCGCCAACGACCAGCTTCTCGGCGGCGACTACACGCTCGGGCGCCTCGAGGGGCAGTACCGGCTGCATTGGGCCTCGCCGCTCTGGGGCCTGACGCTGATCGCCGGCGTGCTCGCCGAGACCGGACGCATGGACAAGCCGATCTCCGGGACCGGGCTCACCGGCTGGCAGCGCTCGTTCGGCGGCTACCTCGCCGCCAACACATTTCTCGGCCCGGTCTACCTTGGCGTGTCCGATGCCAAGAACGGCAAGGGGCGCTTCTACCTCTTCATCGGCACGCCCTGAGGCCGCCCTACTTGCCCAGATAGTTCTTTTCAAGGAACTCGGACCGGAACTCCTGTGGCGGAGTCGGAATGTCCGGCCGCCCCTCGGGCGTGAAGTCCATGAGGTTCCAATATGGCCACACCGTGTCGACGTGATTCCCCGGCAGCTCGGTTCCCCAGAAATGCGAAATCCTTCCACCCTGCCGCCTGAATACATGCATCACCGGCCATTGCATGTCGTCGGAATCCCCTTGGCACTTGTAATCGGATTGATACGGTGATTGCGCTCCGGAAACCAGCGCGATCTGCGACCATCCGCGTTTCTTCGCCCACGCGTTGATTCGTTCGGCCGGGGCCTTGGCGATGGCGACAAACGCGGCGTCGCGAGTGACCTGGTACGAGCTGCGATCGAACCCATCGACCAGCGACGTGCAGGATGGACATGGATTGTCCCAGTGGGGGCCGTACATGAACGAGTACAGCAGCAGCGTGTTCTTGTCCCCGAAAAGCTCGGAGAATTTCACGCTCTTTCCGACCTTCCCGTCGTTGGCCCATTGGAACACGTAGTCCTCCTTCAGCTGCCCGCCGGGGGGAAGATTGCGACGCCTTTCCGCCAGCGCTTTTACCTTGTCGACGAGCGCTTGCTCGTCCTTGAGCAGTGCTTCGCGCGCGGCGCGATACTCGCTGCTTTCGTTTGGATACCGACGTTCACTCATGTTCGCCTCTCCTGCGTAAGGATGGAAGGTTGACCGGGGCAGGGCTGCCGTCCCACCAGATGCGCGCCTCGAAGCCGGTCGCGCCGATGGCGGACACGAACTCGGTCGCCGGCTCGCGCGAGGCAATGCGAACCCACTTCCCCGCGACGTCCACCTCCGCGAGGACGCAAGGGTCGATGGTGCCGACAGCCGTTTCGATCGTGGCCTTGTCGGCGTCGCACATCAGGTCGCCCACGATGAGCTCAATCATTTCGTTGCCTGGTTGCGCGCAGCGGCCCGAGGTCGCCGGTCGTTGCATGGTCGCCTCCTTCTGCTTCGGTGGAAGTGGCGGATGCCGTCGGTTCGGGTCGCTTGCGCAAGAGTCTCGCGCTCAGCAATGTCGCGGCGCCGCCGGCCGACAGCCCGCCGGCGATGTAGAGGCCGCTCGCGGCCAGGCACAGGGGACACATGGCGAACTCCTCTTCTCGGTGGTCAGGGGTTGGGCACGCTCACAGCTTCGCCTCGTATTCGCCCTTGAGCTTCGCGTGCGTGGTCCAGAAGGGCCGCGGCTCCACACCGTTCAGGCGGTCGGCGAGGATGCCCACGTGCGCGTCCCAGCCGCTCGCGACGCCGACCATCGTCTTGCGGTCGGCGATGCGGCGATGGGTGATGACGAGCAGGACGTCCTTGCCGCGAGGCTCGAGCTCGAACGTGACTTCCGATTCCGGACCCGCGGGCCCGAAGGTGTAGCTGAGCAGGCGCGGAGGCTCCAGGCGCGTGATGCTGCCGACCCAATCGCTCTTCTTGCTCTTGTACTCGTCGGGCGTCTTCTCCGCGGAAATGCACGAGTGGTCGAAGTGCAGGTTCGCGTTGCCGCCCACGCGCAGGTCGAACGTGCCGGCCGCGAACCACGTCGCGCGCTTGTCCGATTCGGTCAGGTAGGCCCAGACGCGCTCGATCGGGCCGGGGAGCAGGCGTTGCAGGCGCACCGCGCCGGGCTCGGTGGAAGTGCCCATGGTGGAATCGCTCATGTCGTTCATTTCTTGCTCCTTCGGCTGGGGGGTTGGGTGGATTTTTCCTTTGCGGCCGCCACGGCATCCTCCGCGCGCAGCGCCGCTTCGAGGGCGTCGAGCCTCTCGGTCCAGAAGATGCGGTGGCGTTCCATCCATTCGGCGGCGCTCTCCATCGGGGCGGGATTGAAAGTGAGGAAATGCTCGCGTCCCGACACCCGGCGGCGCACGAGGTCGGCGCGCTCGAGGATGCGGATGTGCTTGGAAACCGAGTTGAGCGAGATGTCGAACGGCTCGGCGAGCTCGGTCACGCGCGCCTCGCCCCGGGAGAGGCGCTGCAGGATGGCCCGGCGGGTGGGGTCCGCGAGGGCGATCAGGGTGTGGTCGAGGTTCATGGCCGCATTATTAACCCTTTTGGGTTAATAATGCAATACCCCCCCCCGGGCGGCTATTTCCGCCCCTTGTCCTCCAGCATCGTCTTGAGGTTCGCGAAGGGCGAGTGCGTCGCGGACGGCTTCACCTCGGACCTGGTCCCGGCCCCGGTCGCGGCTTCGAGTTGGCGCTGGTGCTCGTTATCGTGGCAATACAGGCAAAGCAGCTCCCAGTTGCTGCCGTCCGGCGGATTGTTGTCGTGGTTGTGGTCGCGATGATGGACCGTCAGCTCGCGCAGGTTCGCGCGCGTGAACTCGCGGGCGCAGCGCCCGCAGATCCACGGGTAGATCCTGAGGGCCTGCTCGCGGTAGCTCTGCCCGCGCTCCAGGGCGGCGCGGCGGGCGTCGGCGACGATGCGGTCGAGCTTGCCGGGATCCTTCACGGTTGCTCACTTCGCGGCGGTGAGGTCGCGGCCGCAGTTCCAGCAAAGATCGAACGAGCCCGGATTCTCCTCGCCGCACGCCGGGCACTTCACCGCCGGACCCGAGGGGCCCGCGCGGTGGAAGGCTTCGATCATCGCGAGCGCGCGCGGCGCGTCTTCGGGATTCTCGACCCACACCTGCGGCAGCGCGGCGTCGATCGGAAGCTCGCCCGCGAGGCTGGAGGCGTTCGCGTTGAAGATGCGCGCGCGAACGCCTCCATGGGCAAGGAGATCGACGAGGAGATGGGCCTCGGGGAGATTGGACGCGGTGTGGACCCGTTTCAGAACTTCACCGAGACCATGCCGGTCACGCCGTCTTCCTTGATCCCCGAGCGGCCGGAAACCTTGAAGTACGCGAGGCTCACCGCGACGTTGTTGGTGATCCACCCGTTCACCCCGACGCTCGCGGTCGTGAACGTGCTGTCGCTCGCGTACGCCGGAAGATCGTAGCTGCTGCCGGTGGCGATCATCGTGAGCGGCGTGGCGGTCACGAGGCGCGCTTCGTCACGGCGCTCCTTGTCGGCTGTCACGCGCACCCACGGGGTCCAGTTGCCCAGGTCCATCGAGGCGCGCGCGCCTACGCTCCACACTTCGGAGCGGCGCTTCTGCGCGGCCATCCGCAGGTTCGCGGAGTCCGCGCCGGATTCGTCGAACTGGTTCACGTCGACGTTCTGCGAGGTGACCGAGACCGTCGGGCCGATCGTGAAGCGCCCGAGCGCGAAGTCGTAGCCGGCGCTGAAATATGCCGACGCGTTGGAGCCTTCGGGGCTCGAGGTCGCGATGCGCGTCACCGGCCCCAGGCGGATGTTGCGGCGAACGTCCTGGAACTCGATGTCCGCGACCGAGACGACGCCGGTGCCGTAGAAGCCGCCCCAGCGAACCGAGCCGAAGAGCGAGGCGATCTGCTCGCGCGTGCGGAAGTTGCCGGTGCTGTTGCCGAACGAGGCGTTGGCCTTGCTCTGCCCGTACGCGAGCCCGATGGTGACCGTGTCGGAGGCGCGCATCGTGACGCCCACGCTCGCCGATTTCAGGTTGCTCTTGAGCCCCGGCGTGCCGCCGCCGGAATCGACATCGAATCCGCCGCCGTCCCCCGCCGCGAATACCGTGAGCTTGCCGACATCCGCCCGCTTGCCCGAGAGCAGGCCGTCGTTCAACGTGCGGATATGGCTCGCGCGCGTGCGCAGCGGCGCTTCGGCGAGCAGCGAGTACTGCGTCGGCCCGTCGATCAGCGCCTCGACGAATTGCGCGACGATCGCCTGGGCCGCCGAGGTCGGGTGCACGCTGTCGGCGAACAGGTAGGTGCGGTCGGCACCGGGCGTCACGAAGTTCGAAGGCAGGCAGAACTGCGCGCTCGGCGTCGTGGTGATCGGCGGGAAGGGTCCGCACGCGAGCGAGGTGATGTTGGTGAAACCGTAGGCCTGGTAGTTGCGGCCGATCTCGGTCAGCAGCGAGAACGTGTCGACCGGGATCACGCGGATGCCGGCGCTCGCGAGGCCGCTGAAGAGCGTCGTGTTGTAGCCGCCGGAAAGCGCGGTGACCGAGCCGGCGGTGGACGGGCTCCCCGCGAATGCCGGCGTGGCGCCGACATCGGGCAGGCTGAAGACGATGATGTAGCGCGCGCCCGCGGCGCGCAGCCGCGCGATCTGGGCGATCTCCGCGGTCGCCGCGCCGAGCACGTTCGTCTGGAGCTGTGCGGCGTTGATCGTGCCCGCTTGCAGCGCGGCCAGGTTCTGGAAGATGTCGTTGGCGCCGGCCCACACCGCGTAGAGCGCGTTCGGATCGGCCGCGCCGTTGCCACGCGCGAGGAACTCGTCGATCTGCGTGCTCACCGGGCGCTGTGCCGAGCCCGGCGGCGTGCTGGCCGATGCGGTGGCGACGCGCGCGCCGCCCTGCGCGAAGATCGAGCCGTTCGCATTGCTCGCCGCCGGCGTGATGCCGTAGTACTGCGAGACCAGCTCCGACCATACCGGGCCGGGGTTGGTGGTGAAGCGTCCCAGCGTCGCGACGACCGCGGGCGGCAGTCCGAGGCCGGCGAGGAACGGGCGGAAATAGCCCGCGTCCGAGAGGCTGTCTCCGAACACCACGACGTTGCTGAATTGCTGGGCGTTGGCCGCGGGAACGGCAGCGGCGGTGAAAAGCGACAAAACGAGGGCAGGCAGAACACGCATCCTGGATTTCATGTCTTCTCCTAGAGCAGGGCTTGTTTTGGCGGAGCGTGGCCGCTCCTTTATGGGCGGCCTATCTTAATACACCCGCCGTACGAGGGCCGCCTCGTGCAGCATATGGGTGGCGATCTCCTCGATCGACTTGGTGGTCGAATCGAGGAACGGGATCTGCGCCTGCTTCATCAGCTTCTCGGCCGCGGCCACCTCGTAGCGGCAGTTGTCGAGCGCGGCGTAGCGCGAATCGGGACGGCGCTCGCTGCGGATCTGGTGCAGCCGCTCGGGCGTGATCGACAGCCCCCAGACCTTTTTCTTCAACGGGATCAGCGACGGCGGCAGGCGGTTCGCCTCGAGGTCCTCGGGGATCAGCGGATAGTTGGCCGCCTTAATGCCGAACTGCATCGCCATGTAGAGGCAGGTCGGCGTCTTGCCGCTGCGCGAGACCCCCACCAGCACGATGTCGGCCTCCTCGAGCCCGCGGTGGGTGATGCCGTCGTCGTGGGAGAGCGTGTAGTTGATCGCCTCCATGCGGTGGTTGTAGTCCTTCACGTTGCCCGCGCTGTGGGAGCGGC
>JANPHA010000121.1:0-4792 GCA_031424255.1 Burkholderiales bacterium
CTCCTTGACTAGCATTGGATCAGAGGTGTTGCGTCGATCAGTTGAAATCACAGTGGATGATTTCAGAATCGCGTATTCATTTCGTGGCTGCGGTAAACGTAGACGGAAATTCCTGGAAAATTATCCCGGCTCATCTGCGTGCTTCTATCTGCGTTCATCTGCGTTTCCAGGATTTTTTCTCGGATAACGATAATCAGATCGAGAAGTTATCTCCCGCAGCGGCTTCGAGCCGGTGCAAGTCCTCGCCGCGCACGTGCGGCGCGAAAAGGCGGATGAACTCCACCGTGAAGTTGCGCAGGTAGGCGCCGCGCTTGTAGGCGAGGCGCGTGGTCTGCGCGGGAAAGAGATGCTCGCAGTTGAGCGCCTTCAGGCCCTGGTCATGGCTTTGGCGGAACGCGCGCGACGAGATGATGCCCACGCCGAGGCCGAGCGCCACATAGGACTTGATCACGTCGGAGTCGAGCGCGGTGAGCACGATCTCGGGTGCCAGGCCGCGCGCGGCGAACGTGCGGTCCACCGCAGTGCGCCCGGCGAACGTCGGATCGTAGGTCACGATCGGATACTCCGCGATCGCCTCCAGCGTGAGCGGCTTCACCTTCGTGAGAGGGTGGCCATCGGGTACCACCACGCAATGGTGCCAGCGGTAGCACGGCAGCGTTTCGAGCTCCTCGTATTCGGTCAGCGATTCGGTCGCGATCGCCAAGTCCGCTTCCCCGCTCACGACCATGCGCGCGAGCTGATGCGGGTTGCCCTGCAGCAGCTTCAGCTTCACGTCCGGGAAGCGCTTCTTGAACGCGGTCACGACGGCGGGCAACGCATAGCGCGCCTGCGTGTGCGTGACCGCGACCGCGAGGCTGCCCTTCGCGTGATGCGCGAATTCCTCGCCAACGGCCTTCAAATTGGTGACCTCGGCGAGGATGCGCTCGATGGTGGCGAGCAACTCGCGGCCCGCATCGGTGAGCGAGGTGAAGCGCCGGCCCTGGCGAACGAAGATCGCGGTGCCCAGCTCCTCCTCCAGCGCGCGGATTTGCTTCGAGACGCCGGGCTGCGAGGTATGCAGCGCCACGGCCGCTTCCGAGACGTTCAGGCCACGCCGCGCGACCTCGCTGACGTACCGAAATTGCTGTAGGTTCATGGACTTACTGGTTATACCTAAAAGTTATCAATATAGCACTATAAAGTATTTTTCAGGCATATGGGGGTCCCTTAACATCGCACGATGTACCGCTACGACACCCACGATCACGCCATCGTCGCCGAACGCGTCGCCCAGTTCCGCGGCCAGACGGAGCGGTATCTCGCCGGCCAGCTGACCGACGACGAATTCCGTCCGCTGCGCCTGCAAAACGGGCTCTACATCCAGCGCCAGGCGCCGATGCTGCGCGTGGCCATCCCCTACGGCCTGCTGTCCTCGCGGCAGCTGCGCATGCTCGCCCACATCGCGCGCAAGTACGACCGCGGCTACGGCCACTTCAGCACGCGCCAGAACATCCAGTACAACTGGCCGAAGCTCGAGACCGCGCCCGACATCCTCGCCGACCTCGCGAGCGTCGAGATGCACGCGATCCAGACGAGCGGCAACTGCGTTCGCAACATCACCACCGACCACTTCGCCGGTGTCGCGCCCGACGAGATCGTCGATCCGCGCCCGCTCGCGGAAATCCTGCGCCAGTGGTCGACGTTCCATCCCGAATTCGCCTACCTGCCGCGCAAGTTCAAGATCGCGCTGACCGGCTCGGTGGAAGATCGCGCGGCGGTGCTGCTGCATGACATCGGCCTGCACCTGGTGAAGAGCGCCGAAGGCGAAGTCGGCATCCGCGTGATCGTGGGCGGTGGCATGGGCCGCACGCCGATCATCGGCCATGTGGTGCGCGAATTCCTGCCGTGGCGCCACATGCTCACCTACTGCGAGGCTATCCTGCGGGTCTACAACCGCTACGGCCGCCGCGACAACATCTACAAGGCGCGCATCAAGATCCTGGTGAAGGCGCTGGGCGTGGAGGAATTCACGCGCCAGGTCGAGGCCGAATGGGCCGAGTTCCAGGATTCGCCCGATACCATCAGCGACGAGGAATTCACGCGCGTGGCGCGCCACTTCGGCCGGCGCGACTACGCGGCGCTTCGCGACGTCGATCCCGACTACGTCCAGGCGCTCGCCGACAGCCGCGCGTTCTCCCAGTGGGCCGATAGAAACGTGCACGGCCATCGCGAGCCGGGCTACGCGGCGGTGACGCTCTCGCTCAAGAAGACCGGCGCTCCCCCCGGAGATGCGACCGCGGAGCAAATGGATTTCGTGGCGCAACTCGCCGATCGCTACAGCTTCGGCGAGCTGCGCGTCTCGCACGAGCAGAACCTGATCCTCGCCGACGTGCAGAAGCGCGACCTCTACGCTGTCTGGCATGCGGCCAGGACCCACGGCCTGGCAACCCCCAACATCGGCCTCCTCACCAACATCATCTGCTGCCCGGGCGGCGACTTCTGCTCGCTCGCCAACGCCAAGTCGATCCCGATCGCCGAGGCGATCCAGAAGCGCTTCGACGATCTCGATTACCTGCACGACATCGGCGAGCTCGACCTGAACATTTCGGGCTGCATGAATTCCTGCGGCCACCACCACATCGGCCACATCGGCATCCTCGGCGTCGACAAGCAGGGAGCCGAGTGGTACCAGGTCTCGATCGGCGGGCGCCAGGGCAGCAAGGCCGCGCTCGGCCAGGTCATCGGCCCCTCGTTCGCGGCGGCCGAGATGCCCGACGTGGTCGAGAAGCTGATCGAGATCTATCTCGAGAAGCGCCACGAGGACGAGCTCTTCGTGGATACCGTGCACCGCCTCGGCATCGCGCCCTTCAAGGCGCACATCTATGGCGGCGCGCAGCAGGAGGCCCATGCCTAGCGTCGTGATCCGCAACCGCCGCGTGGAACCGGACACGTGGACCTTCCTGGGGCTCGCGAGCGCCGAAGAGCTGGCGCAGCCCTTCCCCGCGGGTCCGATCGCGGTCCCGCTCGCCACGTGGAAAGAGCGCCGCGCCGAGCTGAACGCACGCGCCAAACCCGTGGGCGTATGGCTCAAGCCCGACGACGACCCGAAGGAGATCGCGGGCGATTTCGCCACGCTCGCGCTCGTGGCCGTGCAGTTCCCCAAGTTCACCGATGGCCGCGGCTACTCGACCGCGTCGCTGCTGCGCCGGCGCCATCACTACCGCGGCGAGCTGCGCGCGTTCGGCGACGTCGGCCGCGACCAGCTCTTCTATCTCGCGCGTGTCGGCTTCGATTCCTTCCGCCTCGCCGATCACCGCGATGCCGAGGCGGCGCTCGCGTCGTTCAACGATTTCTCGGTGCGCTACCAGGGCTCCGTGGACGAACCCGTCCCGCTGTTCCGGCGCCGCCATGCGAGCCTCCAATGAGCCTCCCCGATCGCGTCGACCGCGCCCGCAAGCTGCTCGCCAGCATCGAGAAGAACTATTCGCCCGCGGCACTCGCCTCGAGCTTCGGCGCCGAGGACATGGTGGTGCTCGATCTGATCGCGCGCGACGGCCTCGGCATCGAGATCTTCACGCTCGATACCGGCCGCCTGCCGAAGGAAACCCACGCGCTGATCGCCGACGTGCGCAAGCGCTACGGCCTCTCGATCAACGCCTACCAGCCCTGGCCGGATTCGGTGCAGGCATTCGTCGAGCAGCACGGCAGGGACGGCTTCTACGATGGCGTCGAGCAGCGCAAGGCGTGCTGCGCGGTGCGCAAGGTGGAGCCGCTGCGCCGGGCACTCGCGCGCAAGAAGGCGTGGATCACCGGCTTGCGCCGCGAGCAGGCCGACAGCCGCGCGACCGTGTCCGAGACCGAGCTCGATTCGGTGCACGGGCTGTGGAAATTCAGCCCGCTCGCCGACTGGACCGAGGCCGAGGTGTGGGAATACCTGCGCGACAACCGCGTGCCCTACAACGCGCTGCACGATCGCGGCTATCCGTCGATCGGTTGCGAGCCGTGCACGCGCGCGGTGAAAAAGGGCGAGCACCCGCGCGCCGGCCGCTGGTGGTGGGAGCAGGACGGCGCGAAGAAGGAATGCGGCCTGCACGAGATTCCGATCAAGGTCCTGGAGAGCGCCGTATGAGCGCCATTCTCAAGCCGGAAAAACCGGGGACAGACCACGGTTTTCTGCCGGGCGGAAAACCGTGGTCTGTCCCCGGTTTTTCGCACCTGGATTGGCTCGAGTCGGAAGCCATTCACATCATGCGGGAAGTGGTCGCCGAGACGCGCAACCCCGCGCTGCTGTTCTCCGGCGGCAAGGATTCGATCGTCATGCTGCGCCTGGCGGAGAAAGCCTTCCGCCCCGACAAGTTCCCGTTCCCGCTGCTGCACGTCGACACCGAGCACAACTTCCCCGAGGTGATCGCGTTCCGCGACGCGAGAGCCGCGGAGCTCGGCGAGCGCCTCATCGTGCGCTCCGTGGGCGAATCGATCCGCAGCGGGCGCGTGAAGTTGCGCCACGCCGACGAGAGCCGCAATCCGCACCAGACCGTGACGCTCCTCGACACCGTGAAGGAATTCGGCTTCGACGCGCTCTTCGGCGGTGCGCGCCGCGACGAGGAGAAGGCACGCGCCAAGGAGCGCATCCTTTCCCACCGCGACGAGTTCGGCCAATGGGACCCGCGCAACCAGCGTCCCGAGCTCTGGAGCCTCTACAACGCGCGCCTCGCCCGCGGCGAGCACATCCGCGTCTTCCCGCTCTCCAACTGGACCGAGCTCGACATCTGGCAATACGTCGCGCGCGAATCGCTCGCCGTGCCGCGCATCT
>JANPHA010000122.1:0-2693 GCA_031424255.1 Burkholderiales bacterium
CGGCCCTTTGTCTCGAGCGGCGCGCGCGGGATGATCGGCGCGGCGTTCAACGTAAGGCCCGGGCACGCCGACTTCCAGTCGATGCGCGACGAGTTCCTGAAGCTCTACGGCGAGAACCTGTGCGTCGATTCGCGCCTCTTTCCGGAGATGCCCGAGCTGCTCGACCAGCTCGACGCGGACGGCATTCCATCGGGCGTCGTCACGAACAAGTACGAGCGCTTCGCGCGCCCGGTGCTCGAGGGGCTGGGCCTCGGCAAGCGATCGGCCGTGGTGGTCGGCGGCGACACCTGCGCGCGGCCGAAGCCGTTTCCGGATCCGCTGCTGCACGCCGCGATCGCGATGGGCATCGCACCGATGAGAATTTTGTACGTGGGCGACGACGAGCGCGACGTGCAGGCCGCGCGCGCCGCCGGCATGCCCGTGGTCGTGGCAGGATATGGATACCTGGGCGATGGCCCGCCCGCGATCCTCTGGGGCGCCGATGCGGTGCTCGATTCGCCCGCGGGCATCGGGCGCTGGATCCGCGCCGCATCGCTCGGCACGACAGGAGTTGCGCAATGACCTCGGCCGGACGACGCCGACTGCTGCAGGCCCTCGCCGCGGCACCCCTCGCGGCCGCATTGCCCGCATTCGCGCTCGAGGCTTCGCGGCCGCAGCGGCTGCTGGTGTTGGTCTATCTCTACGGCGGCAACGACGCGTTCAATACGTGGGTGCCGTACACCGACGAGACCTACTACCGCGTGCGGCCGACGCTCGCGGTGCCGCGCGACACGGTGCTCAAGATCACCGATCACCACGGCCTGCATCCCGCGATGGCGGCACTGATGCCCGCGTGGCAAGCCGGGGAGCTCGCGATCGTGCAGGGCATCGGCTACGCGCAGGGAACGCAGCAGCACTTTCGCGATGCCGACACCGCGTTCACCGGGGGACAAGGCGAAGAGTTCTACAGCGACGGCTGGGTGACGCGCGCTTTGTCGCGCCGCGCCGAGCACGCGAAGGGGCTGGCCGACGCCGTGGCCTTCGACGCGCTCGACATACGCCAAGCCGATCCGATGGGACCGTTCCGCGGCGACAAGCTCGATGTCGTGCAGGTGTACTACGCGAGCGAGCTGCTCGCCAAGCGGCGCCTCGCCGAGTGCGCGACCGACGCGAACAGCGGAGGCAAGGCGCGGCTCGCGCGCGCAGAGCCCGCGTTGCCGCCTTCAGCCCTCAGGACAAAGTTTCCCGCGGACCCGTTCGGCGAGGCGATGCGTTGCGCGGTGGAGCTCGCCGCCGCCGATCGCGCGCTGCCGGTGATCCACGTCGCATTGAATGGGCTCGACGGCGACAAGCACCATTCGGTCGATTGCCACTGGGACCAGCTCAAGTATCACGGCGAGGCGCTGCGCCGCCTTGCGGACGGATTGGCGGCGCTGCGTGCGGGGATGATCGAGATCGGCCGCTGGGACGAGACGCTTATATCTACGTACGATGAGTTCGGCCGCTCGCCGATGGAGAACGTGGACCATGGAACGCACCACGGCCTCTCCACGAGTCATTTCGTGCTGGGAGGGCGCGTGAAGGGCGGGCTGCACGGCGAGGCGCCGAAGGTCGAGCGCATCTATCCGATCGGCGGGCCTGCGCCGGTGATCGACACGCGCCGGCTGTGGAGCACGGTGATCGAGCGCTGGTGGAGCATGGATTCCAGCGGCGTCTTCACCCGCCGCCACGCGCCCCTCGACCTGCTGCGCGCGTAGAGGCGGGTTGCGCCGCGGCTACTTCTTGCCGCCGACGACCACCAGGACCACACCGACCACGAGCGCGCCGATCCCCAACCACTGGGGAACGTCGACGTTCTGCTTTTCCTGCACCGAGAGCTTGAGCGGACCGATCTCCGCCTTGTGGGTTTCCTTGGTGAAGCTGAAGCCGCCGTACGCGAGCGCGATCGCTCCCGCGACGATGAGCACGATTCCGGCGATCCTGATGGGGTTCATTGTGGTTTTTCCTTGAAGAACTCGGGGACTATCCCCATGTCAGAAATGCGACTGCCGTATAATCGTACGCTGTACCGAAATTCACGTTTTACGGGGGCGACCCGGTTTCGACGCGGGTTCGGAAGCAGATCAGGGCATGCCGAGGGGTGGAGCACCTCGTAAATCCAACCGCAAACCATCTAGTTGCGAACGACGACAACTACGCTCTGGCCGCCTAATACCGGCCGGACTCTGCACCAGGCCTTCTCATGGGCTTGGAGTGGGTAGTACACCACACGCAGAGTCATATTCATGAGATCGCGTTCCGTGGGGCCACTTCGCGGAACGCTAAAACCAAGGTGGCTCAGCGTTGCCCAGTTCGCCGGTCTACGGGGCAGCGGTTAAACCAAATGGCCTGGCTACGCATGTAGAACTGACTGCCGATGGCTCACGGACGGGGGTTCGATTCCCCCCGCCTCCACCAACAAACGAAAAGGCCACCCCTCGCGGGTGGCCTTTTCGTTTGTTGATCGGCGGTGATGGGAATTGGATCTCCGGCTGTGTCACGGACGGGGGGCGAGCCCGGGGTTTCGCCGAGCCAAACTGCTTTGGGTCGGCGCCGGGCGAGCGGGCGTTCGATGCAGCGAACGCCCCGGACTGATTCCCCACGCCTCAATTAAACATGCCTTTTCTTGCGCGGACGAACTCCAAATCAGATTAGAAGGGTTTAGCGCGAAGTCT
>JANPHA010000123.1:0-14067 GCA_031424255.1 Burkholderiales bacterium
TCGGTTCCGATTGCCTGCACCACGTCGAACAATGCGCACGCCGAAGATTCGACCAGGTCGTCGAGCGCGACAATGCCGGCGAGCTCGCCCGCGCCGTCGAGCACCGGCAAGCGGCGGATGCCGCGGTCGCGCATCACCTTCGCGACGTCCGCGAGGCTCGCCCGCATGACGGTCGTGACTACGCTGCGCTTGCACACTTCTCCGGTTTTCATCGAGGCTCCTTGGTTCAGTCGAGGCTCAGGTAGCGAACGAGGATGATCGTTGCGTGGAGGGTGGCCGTTACGGCCGCCGCCACAAGTACCATGATCGCCGCGCTCTTCATGATCCCAAGCTACGCGCGCTCGAGCGGCGGCGGTTGATCCAGCGCAACCGCGCGCCCATGCTTCAGCACCCCCATGCGCGGGAGAACTGGTCGAGGAAAGCATCGAGGCGTTCGGCCTGGAGCCGGTCGATGCCCGCGGCAAGCGCGCGCCCTCCTCCCGACGGGAAGCGCCGGCAGAACTCGACCGCCGACAGACCCATGCGGCGCGACGATCGCACGCTCACGGCATATGCACCCCCCGCGATTGGCGTGAGTACCGCATGCGCGCGGTGCGGGTCCGATAGCGCCAGGCGGTTGGCGAACGTGCCGCTCACCCGCCGGCTCCAGGGCGCGTCGGGCAACACGAAGGCGTCGGCCGTCGATGACGAGCACGCCGCTGGGACCGCGAGCGCGCGATGCAGGTCGGCGACGCGCCGCTTCGTGAGCCGTGCGATGAGCGGCTCCTGCTCGACCAGCGCGCACGGGTCTGCGTAGCGGCTCGCAGTCCGGTAGAGATCCGCGGGCGAGACGAGCGCGTCCGCCGCGGTGTCGCCGTACGCGTTGTAGTTGAGGCTCTCGCCCAGCTCGCGCAGCAGCTCGATCTTCGCCGCTTCGAGGCCCAGCGTATGCGCGAGCTCGAGCGCCCCCTCGGGCAGGTTGTCGCCGAAGGCTCCGGCCACCGCCCAGGCGCGAAAGCGGCCCAGCAGATGGCGATCGACGAGCGCGCTGGTGCAAAGCGCGCCGGATTCATCGATCACCGCGACGAGGTCCGGATGCCGCGGGATGGGGCCGGCGAAATGATGATCGAAGTAGCGCACCTGCGCGCCACGCGCGAGCAGCGCCTCGAGTCCGGCGCGGTTGCGGTCGAGCGAGATGTCGAGCACGGTCACCCGGTCGCCGCGTTGCGCGGGAATGTCCTTCAACAACTCGATGTCGCGCTTCAGGCCGGTGACGAGCGTGGATTCGCGCGGCTCGGCGAGCCGCAGCTGGCGCAGCGCGCAGATGCCGTCCGCGTCACCGTTGAAGACGTCGAAGCAGCGCATCCTCGAGCTCCCGTGTCGCGCCGTCGCGCGTGGTGTCGATCGCGAGAGTCGATCCGAGTTCATCCCCGGCGGGCGGTTCGTGATGCTCGACCTGCTGGGCGAGCACCGACGCATCCCCCTCGGAGGCGTCGTCGCGGACGCGGGCGCGTATCTCGAGCCGTCGGCGCAACACGGCCTCGGGCGCCTCGCACGCGACGATCGCAAAGGGCACGCCGGCGCTCGCCGCGAGCGCCCGGAACGGCTCGCGCTGGGCGCGCTTGAGAAAGGTCGCGTCTACGATCACCGGATAGCCCTCGGCGAGCGCGTCCTGCGCCAGCGCAAGCAGGCGCTCGTAGGTGCCCCGGGTCTGCGCCTGCCCGTAGATGCCGCCGCCCGGCGCCGATCCGCTCGCGGCCAGCGCCGCCAGGCCGTGCAGCCGTTTGCGCTCCACGTCGGAGCGCAGCCGGATCGCGTCCAGGCATTCCAGCAGCAGCGCGGCGACCGTGCTCTTGCCCGAGCCCGAGAGTCCGTGCATGAGCATGAGCCCGGCGCGCTCCGGCAGCGAGAACCGTTGCGCGAGCGCGAGGTGACGTTGCAGGCTCCGCGCGTCCGCCGCCAGCGCCTCGCGATCGCCAAGCGCCACCTGGTGCGCGCGCAGCCCGGCGATCTTGGCGCGCACCATCGCACGGTAGACGCAGTAGAAGCGCAGCACGCGCAGCCCGGCGTAATCGCCGGTGATTTGCAGGTAGCCATCGAGAAAACGCGCCGCCAGGCGCGGCAGGTCGTGATGGTGCAGGTCCATCAGCGCGAACGCGATGTCGTTCATCACGTCGATCATGCGCATGCCGGGATCGAACTCGATACAGTCGAAAGGCACCGCGATGCCGTCGAGTAGCACCACGTTCCCGAGGTGCAGGTCGCCATGGCATTCGCGCACACAGCCCTCGCGACGGCGCAGCTCGAACGTGGCCACCCGCTCGTCGTGCTCGCGGCCGACCCACGCGCGCAGGCCCTCGAGTTGCCGCCGGGCCTCGGGACCGTTCTCGAGCCCCTCGAGCGCGGTAAAGTTGTCGAGGGCTTGGCGGAGCACGACGTCCGGCGCGCCGAAGGGCGTATTCGCGTGCGGACGGATCGCGCCGGCGTGGAGATTCGCCGTGACCGCGGCGAGGCTGTCCACCTCCTCGGGCCGCAGCCGGCCTTCGCGCGCGCGCCGATCGAGCAAGTCCTCCTGCGCGAAGCGCCGCATGCGCACGGCATATTCGATCGCGGCGCCCGATCCGCCGATCGCCGGCGCCGCGCTCGAGCCGGTGATCGCGACCACGTCGAGGTAGAGCGAGGGCGCGGTGCGGCGGTTGAGCCGCAGTTCCTCGTCGCAAAAGTAGCGCCGCGCCTTCAGCTCGGAGAAATCGAGGAACGGAAAGCGCACGGGCTTCTTGATCTTGTAGGCGAACTCGCCGGCGAGCAGCACCCGGGAAATGTGGGTCTCGATCACCTGCACATCGGGCGCGGGATGCGGGTAGCAGTGTGGCGAGCGCAGCGCCGTTGCCAGGACGCGGGAGCTTTCCGACGCGTCAGTTGCGGCGGCCACCCCCGGGTCGAGGGCTTCGTTCATCCGAGGATCACCGTCATGCTGCGGATGCCCTGCGCGCCGTGGATCAACACGCCCTCGATGTCCGCGGTGGCGGAAGGCCCGGTCATGAACACGCCGTAGGCCGCGTCGAACTCGGCGCGCCGGCGATAGGCATGGTGCATGTTCTCCACGATGCAGGCCGGGTCGAGCAGCACCACGAGGTGCTGCGACAGGAATCCGAGGGCATTCACCCTGAATTGCGCGTCGGTGAGCCAGACCGAGCCGGTCTCGGCCACGCCGAACACCGCGCGCACCACGCCGACGTCGACGCCGTCGAGCTCCGCGGGAGCACGCCGCGGATCGAGCGCGCGATTGCCGGCGACTTCCGGGGTGGCGGAGCAGATCACCGCGGCGTCGGGAAAGAGCCTTGCGATGAGAGATTGCGCCGAGCTTTCGCGCTCGTCGACCACGCGCCCGCCCATGCGCTCGACGCCGGCCTTGAAATGCGCTCGCAGGTCCGTGCCCACGGTCTCGAATGTCGGAACGTCGGGAAGCGCGCACGGCGCCGGCTGGTTCCGGCGGATGCGCGCCAGCATCTCGTCGCGCGTGCTCATCGCGGCCCCCGGTTCTTCAGGTACCACTGGCGGAACGTGAGCTTCGGAGCGCCGGGCACCTCGCGCTGCCGCCCCCACGCATACAGCGCGTTGTACATCACCATCCGCGGCAGGTGCGCGATGCCGGCGCTCGCGGCCTCGGCCGCGGCGCGGTAGAGCTTCGCGCTGCCGAGGACCTTGCCGGCGACGCGCATCGCCTCCTGCTTGACGATCGGCAGCTGGTTGCGCTCGGCGATGACCTGGCGCCACTTGTAGATCTGCTCGTGGATGTTGATGCGCACCGGGCAGACACTGGTGCAGCTGCCGTTGAGCGTCGAGGCGAACGGCAGCGCGCTGAAGCGGCGCAGGTTGAAGGTCGGATCGATGATCACGCCGATCGGGCCCGAATAGGTGGCGCCGTAGCTCAGGCCGCCGCTGCGCCGGTACACCGGGCAGGTGTTCATGCAGGCGCCGCAGCGGATGCACTTGAGCGACGACCAGAAATCGGCCATGCCGAGGCGCTCGACGCGTCCGTTGTCCACCAGGATCACGTGCATCTCGGCGCCCTTGCGCGGCGCCCGGAAGTGCGAGGTGAGCTGCGTGATCGGCGAGCCCAGCGCGCTCCTCGAGAGCATGCGCACGAAGACCGCGAGGTGCTCGATGCGCGGGATCACCTTCTCGACGCCCACGGAGGCGATGTACAGCTTGGGCAGGTTCACGCTCAGGTCGGCATTGCCCTCGTTGGTGCACACGACGATGGTCCCGGTCTCGGCGACCGCGAAGTTGGCCCCGGTCATGCCGGCCTCGGCCCGCAGGAAATACGGGCGCGTGTGGCGGCGCTGGCTCTCGGCGAGATAGTGGACGTCGCTGTTCTGCGGATCGGTGCCGATCGTGCGCGAGAAGACGCGCGCCACGTCTCCGCGCAGCTTGTGCACCGCCGGCACCACGATATGGCTGGGCGGCTCGTCGTCGAGCTGCTGGATCCTCTCGCCGAGGTCGGTCTCCATCACCTCGATGCCGCGCGCCTCCAGGAACGGGCGCATCTCGCATTCGTCGGTCAGCATCGACTTCGCCTTGACGAGCGTGCGCGCGCCGCGGGCCGACATGAGGTCGAAGACGATCTGGTTGTGCTCGGCGGCGTCGCGCGCCCAATGCACGCACGCCCCGTTGGCGATCGCATTGCGCTCGAACTCCTCGAGGTAGTCGGCGAGGTGCGTGAGCGTGTGCTCCTTGATCCCCGAGGCGAGCGTGCGCAGCTCCTCCCACTCGGGCAGGACCCGGGACTCGCGGTCGCGCTTGCTGCGCAAGTCCCACAGGCGCTTGTCGTGGAACTCGAGGTGATCCTTCGCCTCGATGAATTTCGATGCGGCCTCCGAGTGATCGATTCTTTTCACGTCGCCTCCCGCGAATTCATTCCTTCGCCCCGTTCAGCACCTGCGCGATGTGGATGAACCGGATCGGCAGCCCAAGGCGCTCGGCGCATCCCTTCTGGTGCATGAGGCAGGACATGTCGGCCGAGACGATGTAGCGGGCGCCCGCGCGCGCGTTGTCGTTCACCTTGTCGTATCCCAAGCGCTCCGATACCGGCTCCTCGAACACCGAGAACGTGCCGCCGAAACCGCAGCATTCGTCCGGGCGCTCGGGCATCACGAACTGGATTCCCCTCACCTTCGAGAGCAGCGCCATGGGCTTGGAGAACGGGGGCTCGTGAATCTCCGACATCGAGGCGGTGCGCAGCGCCCGCAGCGAGGCGCAGCCGTTGTGCAGCCCGACCGGGTGCGGGAACTCGGCCCAGGGGAAGTCGCGCGCCTGCAGCACGTCGTGCACGAACTCCACCAGCTCGTAGGTCGAGCGGCGCACCTTCGCGACCTCGGGCGTCTGCGGGATCGCGGTGAGGTTCTCGCGCACGTGATGGGTGCAGCTGCCCGAGGGCGCCACGATGTAGTCGTAGCCCGCGAAGTTGCGCGCGAACAGCGCCTCCGCGGCCGCCGCGTCCTTCTCGCAGCCGCTGTTGGCCATCGGTTGCCCGCAGCAGGTCTGCTCGAGCGGGTATTCGACCTCGACTCCGAGCCGCTCGAGCAGCTCGAGCGTCGCAACGCCCACTTCGGGAAACAGCGCATCCACATAGCAGGGGATGAAGAGCGCGCATTTCATGGCGTCACTCCGCGAGGGGGCTGTCGCGCTCGGCCGCGCAGGCATCGACCAGGTGCACGATCGACCGGTACGGGAAGCCGGACTGCTCGGACAAGCCGATCTCGCAGGTGCGGCTGCTCGAATAGCCCTGCGCGCACCCGGCCGGCAGCCGGCCCTTCAAGTGGCGCAACGCATATTCGTTGAGCTCGGGCTGGATGAAGCCCTTGTCGCCCGCGAAGCCGCAGCACAGCACCTCGTCCACCGTCACTACGTGCGCGCTGCAGCGCCGCGCGATCGCCGCGAGCTTGTCGACCGTGCCCATCTTGCGCACGCTGCACACCGGGTGGATCGCGACCGCGTCATCGCCGCGAACCACGCTCACGCGTGGCAACACCGAGTCGTGGATGAACTCGATCGCGTCGCTGACCGCGAGCCGCTCGCCGCAGAAGCGTTGCATGCGATAGGCGCACGGGCTGGTATCGAAGACGATCGCCAGGCGAGCGCCGCCGCTCGCCGCGGCGAGCGCCGCCTCGAGCTCGGCCGACTTGCCGTCCGCGGCCGTGGCGAGCCCCTTGCTCTCGAACGGCTGTCCGCAGCACAGCTGCGCGAGGTTGTCGGGATACACCACCTCGTAACCCGCCTTGCGGAAGAGCCGCTCGGCCACCACCGGCAGCGCGTCGCACTCGTCGCCGCGCTGCGCTCCCATGGTGCGCGCGGCGCAGCTCGGGAAATAGACGATCTTCTCCCGCTCCGGGTCCGACACGCGCGCGCGGGGATGGAAGCTCACCGGCCGCGGAAGGTTCGGCGACCATTTCGGCAGCCTGCCGCCGGAGAGGGCGCGCAGCGTGTCGAGCGAGCCGCGCATCAGGCTCTCGCCCGCGAGGCCGTGGAGGAGATCGGCGGCGCCGAGCCCCAGCCTCACCGCCGACGTGGTGAGCGCGTAATGTCCGGCAATCGAGCCGGCGACCGCCTGCGCGAGCGCCCCGGCGCGCCGCCCGCGCAGGGCCTTGATCAACACGCCGGTCTCGATTCCCACGGGGCACGCGGTCGCGCACAGCCCGCATCCGGCGCAGGTGTCGATGCCGTGGTAGTCGTAGAGCTCGCGCAGCGTGGCCGCCTGCGCCTGCCCATCGGGCCGCGCTTCCAGCCGCGCGATCTCGCGCCACCCGACGATGCGCTGGCGCGGCGAAAGGGTCAGGCCGCGCGACGGGCATTTCGGCTCGCAGAAGCCGCACTCGATGCACTTGTCGACGATCGGGTCGCACGCCGGGATCGGCTTCAGGTTCTTCACGTGCGCGTCGGGATCGGGGTTGAGGATCACGCCGGGGTTGAGCAGGCCGCGCGGATCGAGCAGGCGCTTCAATGCGCGCATCAGGCCGTGCGCCTGCGCTCCCCACTCCAGCTCCACGAACGGCGCGATGTTGCGCCCGGTGCCGTGCTCGGCCTTGAGCGAGCCGTCGTAGGTGCCGACGACCATGCGGCAAAGCGCATCCATGAAGCCGCGGTAGCGCTCGATCTCGGCGCTCGTGTTGAAGTCCTGCGAGAACACGAAATGCAGGTTCCCCTCGAGCGCATGGCCGAAGATGATCGCATCGGGATAGCCGTGCGCGGCGAGCAGGCGCTGCAGCTCGAGTGTGGCCTCGGCGAGCCGCGCCACCGGGAAGGCCACGTCCTCGATGATCACGGTGGTGCCGGCGCGGCGCATCGCGCCCACCGACGGGAACATTCCCTTGCGCACGTTCCAGTAGCGCGCGCATTCCAGCGGGTCGGTGGAGAAGCGCACCGGCTCGCGCGTGGGCACGCCGGCGAGCGCCGCCTCGATCGAGCGCACCTGGGCCGCGAGCGTCGCCGGGTCCGCGGCGCGCGTCTCCACCAGCAGCGCGGCGCCGTCCGGGCCCGCGGCCGCGAGCGCGGCGGGCAGGCCCGGCTTTCCCTCGACCGAGCGCAGCGCCGCGCGATCGGCAAGCTCCACGGCGGCCACCGGCGCATCGGCAAGCAGCGACACCGCGCGGCACGCGCCCTGCAGGTCGTCGAAGAGGATCAGGGCACTCGCCTTGTCGGCGTACTCGGGCACGGTGCGGTAAGTGATCTCGCTGATGAATCCGAGCGTGCCTTCGGAGCCGATCATCAGGTGCGCGAGGATGTCGATCGGATCCTCGAAATCCACCAGCGCGTTCAGGCTGTAGCCGGTGGTGTTCTTCATCGCGAACTTGCGGCGGATGCGCGCGGCGAGCGCGGCGTCGCCACGGGTCGCGTCGCCGAGCGCCTTCAGCTCGCGCAACAGGTCGGCGCCGCGCACGCGGAATGTCGCGCGGCTCGCCGGATCGCGCGTATCGAGCACGGTGCCGTCGGCGAGCACGACGCGAAGGCCGCCGAGCGTGCGATAGCTGTTCTGCGCGGTGCCGCAGCACATGCCGCTCGCGTTGTTGGCCGCGATGCCGCCGATCATCGCCGCGTCGATCGACGCGGGGTCGGGGCCGATCTTGCGGCCGAAGCGCGCGAGATCGCGGTTGGCCGCGGCGCCGATCACCCCCGGCTGCAGGGCGATGGAGCGTCCGTCCGCCGAAGGGACGCTGCGCCGCCAGTTGTCGCCCAGCAACACCAGCACCGAATCGCTGATCGCCTGGCCCGAAAGGCTGGTGCCCGCGGCGCGAAAGGTGAGCGGTGTCGCGAGCTGCGCGCAGAGTGCCAGCAGCTGCACGACCTCGTCCTCGCTTTCGACCACCACCGCGATCTTCGGCACCAGCCGGTAGAAGCTCGCGTCCGTTCCCCACGTGAGCAGGCGCAGCGGGTCGGTGACGAGGCGGTGCGCGGGAATGAAGCGCGCGGCGCGCGCATGAAACGCGCCGTACGGTTCCGGCAACGCACGTTCGTCATGGCGGTCCTTCGGCAGCGGCATCGTCGCGTTCTCCCAAGGCTGACGACGACCCTACGCGCCTGCCGTGCGGCGCATTTGATCTAGGTCACCCCGGCCGCGGCCCCGGGCGCGAGAATGGGCCTCGACCTTGCGGGGAGCCGCCGTGTCCCGTCGTCAGATGATGTGCGCCGAGGTCTTCCTCGCGGCATTCGCCTTGCTGCTCGCCCCGCGCGCGGCTCCGGGCGCCGATGCCGAGCGCGGCCGCGCGCTCTACGAGTCGAGCTGCGCGAGCTGCCACACGCAAAGCGTCCATGGCCGCGCCAAGCGCGTCGCGAAGGATTTCGGCGCGGTTCGCGAATGGGTAAGCCGCTGGAACCACGACCTCGCCATCGGCTGGAGCGCCGAGGAGATCGACGACGTCGCCGTCCACCTCAACATGCGCTACTACCGCTACCCCTGCCCGCCGCGCATCTGCAAGGTCGTCTCCCTCGCGCAATAGCGGGGTCAGACTCCTCAATCGCAATAACGGGGTCAGACTCCTCAATCGGAAAGCAGCCAGCCCCGGATCTGCCGGTAGACCTTCTTCGAGCTGAGCAACCCCAGGTGGCTCACCCCGTAGGCGATCGATTGGTGCCCGGGCGCAAAGAGCGCGCTCCCCTCGGGGCCGGCGTGATGCCCGAGCGCGCTCGCGAGCGGCACCAGCCCGTCGCCCAGCAGGCGGCCCTTCAGGTCCGCCGCGCTTCGCGCCACCGACGCCGCGACGGCATAGCCTGCGACGCCCTCCGGCAGCGGCACCGCGGTGCGCGCGCGTGCCGCCTTCCTCGCGGTGGCGAAGCGATCGCGGGCAACATCATCGGCGGCGAGAACGCTGCCATGGCGAAGGTCGGTGATGCCGGCGCTGCGGATCTTCGCGAGGGAGGCGAACGCGCTGGTGTACGGGCTCGCGTCGAGGATCACGTTGACCCAGTTGCCACCGCGCTCGAGCGGCGCGCCCTCATGCGGCGTGCCGAGGAAGACGAGATCGCGCAGCGCGTCGAGCCACCGGTGCCCCGCGGCCGCGCCGTGGGCGCAGGCGCTGCGCGCCACCAACCCTCCCATGCTGTGGCAGAGGAGCGCGAGCTCGACGATCGGCACCGGCCAGGCCCGCGACAAAACCTCGAGCATCGCGGCAAGGTCGCGGCCGTTGTCGGACACATGGCGCCCGCTGTTGTAGAACAGGTAGATCTCCGTGAGCGGACGGCTCGTGGCGGCCGCCTCCCGCGCCAACGCCGCGCCATGGTCGTGGCCGTTGCGCTTCCATTGCAGGTCGGTGAAGCACAGACCGTGGACCAGCAACAGCACCCGGCCCCGCGGATCGGGGATGGCGTGTGCGAGCGCGGCGCGGGTGAGATCCAGCGCCACGCCGCCGCGGCGCAATCGCATCGGGATCGCGAGCGGGTTCGCGGTGATCTCGAGGTGGTCGCCGAGCACGCCGCCGAGGGCCGCGCGCAGCGCGTCGCGCCGCGCCGACGAGGTTTCCTGCTCGAGCAGCGGCGCGATCTCGCCCAGGAGCGCGTCGACCCCGGAGGCCACCCCATGCACCGCGCCGCGGATCGAGCGGTAGACGAGGCCGGAGATGCCGTCCATCGGCCCTTTCACCGGCGCGCCCAGCGGCGCCGAGCCGCGCGCGATCGTGTGGTGCAGCGTCTCGACCAGCGTCGCGAGCCCCGCGAGCGCGTCGGCCGTGAGCCTGCCGAGGCCGCGGATGTCGCTCAGTGCACGAGCGCGGTGAACGGCCATGCGTACGCTTGCGCCATCACCAGCAGCCCCATCAGAGCGGCGAGCGCGAGGCTGTGGAAGAACACGTAGCGCAGGATCTCGCCCTCGTGCCCGTACCACTGCGTCGCGGTCGAGGCCACGACGATGCTCTGGGCGTCGATCATCTTGCCCATCACGCCGCCCGAGCTGTTGGCCGCCGCCATCAGCACCGGCGGCAGCCCCAGTTGTTCGGCGGTGATGCGCTGCAGGTTGCCGAAGAGCACGTTGGACGAGGTGTCGGAGCCGGTGAGCGCCACTCCCAGCCAGCCGAGCATCGCGCCGAAGAACGGATAGAAGTATCCGGTGTGCGCGAAGGCGAGCCCGAGGGTCGCATCCAGCCCGGCGCCCTTGGTGGTGAATCCGAGCGCCAGCATCGCGGCGATGGTGAGCAGCGAGAAGCGCACGAGCTTGAGCGTGCGCCCGTAGGTCTGCGCCATCTTCGCGAACGACATGCCCATCGCCAGGCCCGCGATGATCGCGGCGATCAGGATGCCGGTGCCGGTCGCGGAGAGCCAGTTGAGCGTGTACACCGCCGCTTCCGGCGTCGGCTTCGCCACCACCGGGGGCACGCGCACCACCAGGTTGTTCAGGCCCTCGATCGGAAACTTGAGGATGGAGACGTCGTTGAGCCAGGTCTTGATCTGCGGCAGGCCCCAGAGGAATACGAGCACGCTCAGGATCACCCACGGCATCCACGCCTTGAGCACCTGCCGCGTCGTGTAGCCCGTGGCCACGCGCTTCGCCTGCGCCTCGGCGTAGCTCACGGTCTCCCCTTCGCTGCTGGTGGAGATCCAGACGCGCTTCGGGTGCCAGACCTTGAGGAATGCCGTGAGCGCGCCCATCGAGCAGATGGCCGCCACGACATCCACCAGCCACGGGCCGTGGAAGTTCGAGACCAGGTACTGCGGGACCGCGAACGAGACGCCCGCCACCAGGATCGCGGGCCAGATCTCGAGCATGCGGCGCCACCCCACGAACGCCCAGATCAGCCAGAACGGCACGAGCAGCGAGAAGAACGGCAATTGCCGCCCGACCATGCCGCTCAGCGCGTTCAGGTCGAGCCCGGTCACGGCGGCGAGCACGATGATCGGCGTGCCGAGCGCGCCGAACGCCACCGGCGCGGTGTTGGCGATCAGCGAGAGCCCGGCGGCGGCGAGCGGCCGGAAGCCCAGGCCCATCATGATCGCCGCGGTCACCGCCACCGGCGTGCCGAACCCGGCGGCACCCTCGAAGAACGCGCCGAAGCAAAACGCCACCAGCAGCAGCTGCAGGCGCGAATCGTTGGTGATCCCGGTGATGCTCTTCTGCAGCACCTCGAAAAGCCCGGTGTCCGTCGTGAGCCGGTAGAGGAAGATCACGTTCAGCACGATCCAGCCGATCGGCAGCAGGCCGAAGAGGGCTCCGAGCAGCGCGGTTTTCCCCGCCATCGGCGCCGGCATGCCGTAGACCAGGATCGCCACGGCGAGCGCCATGCCGAGGCCGGCGATCGCCGCCCAGTGCGCCTTGATGCGGAAGAATGCGAGGCTGCCGAGCAGCACGAGGATCGGAAGCGCGGCGCACAGCGTCGAGAGCACCGCGTTGCCGAGCGGATCGTAGACTTGGGACCAGGCCATTGTTGTCTCCTCCGGAGTTATGCGGGAAACCTACGCCTGGCGCAGGCCCGACCGTTGATTCAAATCAAACGCGGCGGGCTCCGGGCGCATAACGTGGACGGCTATGAATCCGTATGCCGTCTTCCTTCTCTACGGCGGGGCGATCCTGAGCTTCGTCGGGGTGACGCTGCTGCTGAACCGCGTGCTCGGGCCGAAGCCCGCGGCGAGCGCCGCGAAGCTCGAGCCGTTCGAGTGTGGTGCCACGCCGGTCGACCGGCGCAACGTGAGGCCGGTGGCGATCAAGTACTACGGCATCGCGATCGCCTTCATCCTGTTCGACCTGGAGACGGTGTTCCTGATCCTCTGGGCGCTCGCCGCGAAGCCGCTCGGCGACTTCATGATGGCGACCTTCCTCGCCTTCGCCTTCCTGCTGGTGCTGATCCTGCTCTACGTCTACAAGGCGCGGCTGCTGGAAGCGGTGACCGAATAGCCATGGCCACCCTGCGCTCCACGATCCCGATCCAGGCCGTCAAATCGGGGCACACCGGCTTCGAATACCTCTCGACCCGCAAGGACGAGCTGGTGGGGTGGGCGCGCAAGTTCTCGCTCTTTCCCTATCCGTTCGTGACCGCGTGCTGCGCGATGGAATTCATGGCGGTGAGCTCCACGCCCTACGACACCGACCGCTTCGGCGCCGCGTTGCCGCGCTTTTCGCCGCGGCAGTCGGACCTGCTGATGGTGGTCGGCACCGTGACCCACAAACAGGCGCCGATCCTGCTCAAGGTCTACGAGCAGATGTGCGAGCCGAAGTGGGTCATGGCCTTCGGCGCCTGCGCCACCAGCGGCGGCTTCTACCAGAACTACGCGGCGGTGGCCGGCATCGACCGGATCATCCCGGTGGACATCTACGTGCCCGGCTGCCCGCCGCGGCCCGAGACGGTGATCGACGCGATCATGAAGCTGCAGGAACGCATCGCGACCGACCACCACCCGATCCTCACCCGGGACTTCTGAGATGCATGCGCCTCTGCCCGAAATCCTGCCCGAGACCCTGGTGGTCCCGCCCGCGGCGTTGCTCGCCACGGCGCAGCAGCTCAAGAGCGAATCGGCGTTCGACCTGCTGCTCGACGTGACCGCCGTGGACTGGCCGGGCCGCTCGCCGCGCTTCGACGTCGTCTACCACTTCTATTCGACCACCACCTTCCGGCGCGTGCGCCTGAAGGCGGGCGTGGAGGAAGCCGATCCGACGGTGGATTCGCTCACCTCGCTCTACGGCGCGGCGCACTTCATGGAACGCGAATGCCACGACATGTACGGCATCGTCTTCCGCGGCCATCCCGACCCGCGCCCGATCCTGCTCTACGAAGGCTTCGAGGGGCATCCCCTGCGCAAGGACTACCCGATTCATCGCGAGCAGCCGCTGGTGCGCTACCGCAAGTGACCGGACCGGCGATGGATACCGCGATCCTCAACCCTATCCGCCCCGCCTTCGACGCAGACGATGCGGATGGCGCGGTGGTCGTGAGCATCGGCCCCTCGCACCCTGCCACCCACGGCACGATCCAGGTGATCGCCGCCCTCGACGGCGAAAAGATAACGCGCGTCGACGTGCACTGTGGCTACCTGCATCGCGGCTTCGAGAAGGAGTGCGAGGCGCACACCTGGCACAACCTGATCCCCTACGTCGACCGGCTCAATTATTGCTCGGGGCTCATCAACAACTTCGCCTACTGCGAGGCGGTGGAGAAGCTGATGGGCGTGGAGATGACGCCCCGCTGCCGCTACCTGCGCACGCTGCTCTCGGAATACTCGCGCATCGCCGACCATCTCACCTGCATCGCCGCGTCGCTGATGGAGCTCGGGGCGATGACGCCGTTCCTCTACCTCGTGATGATCCGCGACTACATCTACGAGCACCTCGCGGCACTCACCGGCGCGCGCGTGACCTACACGTACGGGCGCATCGGCGGGCTCGCACGCGACCTGCCCGAAGGCTGGCTCGCGCGGCTGGGCGAGATCCTGGTGCAGTACGAGGAATTCATCGGGCGGGTGCACGCCTTGATGGACCGCAACCGCATCTTCATCGACCGCACCCGCAACGTGGGCGCGATCGACAGCGCCGACGCCATCGACTGGGGCTTCACCGGTCCGATCCTGCGCTCCACCGGCGCCGCGCGCGACCTGCGCAAGGACACGCCCTAC
>JANPHA010000124.1:0-23723 GCA_031424255.1 Burkholderiales bacterium
GCGCGGCACGTACAAGGGCCAGAAGCAGATCTGGTTCCTGTTGCGCCTGACCGGGCGCGACTGCGACATCAGCCTGCGCGCGAGCGGCCATCCCGAGTTCGACGCGTGGCGCTGGCACGACTACTGGGTGCCGCTCGAGGCAGTGATCGACTTCAAGCGCGACGTCTATCGCCTGGGGCTCGAGCAGCTTGCCGGTTTCCTCGAGGTGAATCCGCGCATCGCCGGGATCTCGCCCTACGGGAGGCGCCGCAGGCACCCGCGGGCGTCCCGGATAGGGGATCTCACGCCGAGCACTGCGGCTGGGGACGCATAGGGCCGAGGGGGTCGTCCCCGTCGCAGGACCGGTTCCGACGCCGTCGCTGGCGCTCCGGTCCCCTCGCTACCCGCGAATGAACGGGGTTCGCAAAAAGGTGCTCGCCGAAACCTTCTTGGTATGTCCTTGGAGGCAGCGGGGTCGGCCTCGCTTTTTGCGAACCATGCTCCGTTTACTCGCAGGTCCGCTCGGCGTCTTCAACGGTCCTCGCGACGGGGACGACCTTCCTCGGCCCATCACTTCGGCATCACTCGAGCGCGTGCAGTGACGGACCCTGCACACTTCGCGGGCTTTCTCCACTACAAGCACTCTCGAGGCTGCTGGATTGGAGCGAGTGTGTACGTGAGCGGCTACGCTGAGTGGGATGGATCGCGCGAGGAGAGGGACGGTCGGGATGGGAAGATCGTGGAGGGCGCCGAGCTGACCGCAAGTGAAGCTGGGTTTCGACCGAAAAAAGCGAGTCCTGCCACGGCTGCCCACATCAGCGCGATCCCACCAGTTCAGGCGAGCACTTTTTTGCGGTCGTGCGTCATTTGCGGGAAGCGAGGAACACCCGCGCACCGCGCGGGCGTCCCTCCCCGATCTTCCCATCCCGACCGTCCCTCTCCTCGCGCGAAGGAACAGCCCTAGAAGCCTCGCACGGGCGAGGGCACCACCAAAGCCGCGAGAGTCCCGACGATCACCCACAACACGATCGCGGCGATGATGACCACGACGGTATAAGGAATGGCCTTGTCCTCGGGCGTCTTCATCAGGATCGGCAGGCCTGCATAGAGCAGGTAGAGGCTGTAGAGGCCGACCAGCCCGAGGATCGAGAGCGCCGGAATGATGCCGAAGATTCCCGCGAGCCACGCGGCGGTCGGAAAGAAGGCCGCGACCTTCATCGCCTCGATGAAGTTCTTCTGCCCGCCGAAGTTGGGTGCGAGCGCGTCGATGATGAGCGCCATCACGTAGACCGAGCCGAGCGACAGGACATAGCTCAGCACCATGTGCGCGAGGCCGCTGGCGATCGGCAGGCGGTAGGAAACGCCGAGGAAGCCCATGCCGATGATCGACATCCCGATGAAGTGCGCCACCGCCGGAATCGCGGCGAGGATCATCACGTAACCCGTATAGAGGTCCTGGACCGTGTGCGGCTCGGCCGCGATCACCTGCCACTCCTGCTTCGGTTGCAGCAGGATCTTTTTCGCGCGATCCACGAGGTTCATTGCGTCTCCTAAGGGGTCGATGACGGCGAGAGTATAGGCGGCTTGGCCAGAACCTGCTCGATGCGCAGGACGATACGGCGCTGCTGCTCCGCCGGAGAGAAGGCGGCGTAGCGACGCGCGAAAGCGCGCGCCGCGGCGGCGAAGCGCGGCTCGTTCAGCACGCGAGCGAGCGCCGGCGCGACTTCGGCCCCCGAACCTCCCTGCCGCAGCCACAGGCCGCTGCCCACCTGCTCCATGCGCACGGCCGTGAGGTACTGCTCGTATTGCGTCGGAAACAGGAGCTGCGGCACGCCGGCCATCAGAGCGCCGGGCGCCACGTTGCCGCCATGGCTCACGAAGAGATCGCAGCTTTCGAGCAACGGCTTCAGGCGCATCGGATGCTCCGCGACCACGCGCCGCGCGCTTCGCAGCCGCTCGCGGCGTTCGGGCGTGAGACCGGGGATGAACGCGGCCACGCGGTACCGGCTCGCGGCGAGCGCCTCGATCAGCGCGTCGAGCTGCGGCAGGCTATCGCGCACGTAGACGATCACGCGCTTGCCGTCGCCATAGGGCCAGCGTACTTCGACGCCCGTATCGATGCTGAAGCGCGGTCCCCAGTACGCCGAAGTCGGGCGCGCGCCGTATTGGTCGATCTCGGGAAACGTGCAGAGGAAGTGTTCGTCCGCCTCGAACAGCTGCGCGAGCGTGGCGAGCGGGGCGCCGCCGAGATTCGCGAGCGCCGCGTTCACGCTCGCAAGCGCGCGGGCATCGGCCGCGGCGAGGGTTCGCGGGTCGATCGGCGCGTCGTAGCGAAACGGCGGCAGGGGCGAGAGGCGCGGAGGGATCGAGAAGCCGTTGCCGAACGTCACGCGCGGCAGGTTCGCGAGGCGTGCCGCGAGCAATGCGGTGGGCGCGTAGTCGGCGACGACGAGATCGGCCTGCCAGCGCTGGAAGAGCGCGCGCCATCCGGCGGCGAGACCGGTGAGGGCGCGCGCGTCGTCGTAGCCGCAGCCGAGCAGGATATCGGCCATCGACGCGGGCGCCGGCATGTTTTCCCCCGCGCGCGGCGAGACCGGGGCCTGGAAGACGTCGTAGTGGTCGCAGCCGGGAAGGGATGCGAGCTGGTGCAACTCGCGGAACATGAACGCGATCGTGTGGCCCTTGGCCTCGAGCGAGCGCGCGAGCATTGCGCACGAGATCGCGTGGCCGAACTCGCCGCCGAACTCCCATGCGAATGCGATCCGCGCCATGCTCAGGAGGCGAGAGTGGCGATGCGCTGCGCCGCTTGCGAGCACGCCGCGGCGCGCGAGAAGCCGCGATGCCGGATCGCACCCACGCGTGCCGCGACGCGCAGCTCTTCGCGCGCCAATGCGGCGGCGAGCCACGCCCGCAGGTCCGCGGGCGAATCCTCCGGTGCGGCCACCACGGCCGCGCCCGCGTCGGCCACGCGGAGCGCGCGCAGATGATCCTCGAGCTGCAAGGGCAGGAGCGCCATCGGCACGCCCGCGATCCAGGCGCGCGCAACCGGGTCGGATGTCGCGTGGCATAGGAGCAGCGTCGCGCCTTCGAGCAGCGCCGCGATGTTCGCCGGGCCCGGCACGACGCGCAATGCCGCGCTTGACGCGGCGCCGGCCGCGGCAGCGTCCAGCCCCGGTATCGCGACGACCGCTTCGACCGGCATTGCGCGAAGTGCGTCGAGCAACCTCGGGACTCGCGCGTCGCGTGGATCGAGGCTTGCGAGCACGCGGGGCAGCGCGGAGCTGCGCCATGCGATTTCCGCGCCATCCGCGGAGTCCTCGACCGGACCCACGTATTCGCCGCCGGGGCGCGGACCCAGCGGATCCAGCTCCGCGAACGTGCACAGGATGTCGGCCTGTGCCGCGAAGAGTCCCGCAACGCCCTCGGCCTTCTCCGGCGCCGCGCCGATCGCCGCGATCAGCGCCTCGTCGCGCGCTCGCAATTCCTCGGGCGAAGGGCGGGTCCACGCGCGGAGCGCCGGCGCGGGGTCGCCGGCGATCGGCATCGGGAAGCCGCCGCCCACAGTCGCGCGCGGAATCGATTCACGCCGCGATGCGAGCAGCGCGGTGGGCGCGTCGTCGCACACGACGATCTGCGGGCGCAGCAATCCGAGCAGCGCGTGCCAGGCGCGCATCGCACCCGCGAGCCCCGCGGCATCGGCATATCCGAGGTTCAGAAGGGTGTCGGAGAAATTGAGCGGCGCGGGCCCGGGCTTGCGCGGCTCGCGCAGCTTCGGCGCGGGGAAGGCCTCGAAGCCTGCGTCGCTCGGCGCGGCGAGCAGGTGGGCATCGCGGAAAGCAAACGACACGTCGTGCCCCGTCGCCCTCAACGCGCGCGCGATGGGAAGGAGCCGCGCGAGGTGCGCGGCACCGCTACCGAACTCCCAGGCGCACAGGATGCGAGCCATGGGACGCGGGACGCGCGCGTCCCGCGATCAGGGCGAGCAGTTCGAGCGCGTCCCCAGGCGATTGCTCGACGTCGTGAACGGACGGCAACCGGCGCCGTCCAGCGTCACCTTGTGCGGGCTGCCATCGGCGTTGCTGGTGAACGAGAACTCGCCCACGCGAGATCCGAAGCCTACCGGGCGCATCGCCACATCGGCGAAGCAGGTCGACTGCGGTGCCAGCGCGATGCCGCACGTGGTGTTCACGATCAGGTAGTCGATGGTGGTGGTGAGCGTGCCGAGTGTCGCCGGCGCGCCGCCCTCGTTGTTGATCGTGACGCGCTGGGTCGGGCTGGTGGTGCCGATCACGCGATCGCCGAAGCCCATGCTGCGCGGGTTCACGGTGATGACCGGCTTGGGCACGAGCTGCGCGAGCCCGCCGAGCGAGATCGTGCGCAGGCCGCCGCCGGCGTTGCTCGCGATCGATACCAGGCCGGCGAAATCGCCCACCACGTTCGAGCTGAAGTTGAGCGTCAACGTGCACGTCGCCCCCGGAGCGAGGTTGAGCGGGCAGTCGTGGCTCATCGTGAAGTGCGCGCCGCTCACCGTGATGCTGGTGAGCGTGAGGAAGGCGTTGCCGGTGTTGCGGACCGTCGCGGTGCGGGTGATCGCCGGCGAGCCGACGACCTGTACGCCGAATTCGATCACGGCCGGCACGTCGAGCTGCGCCTGCTGCACACCGGTACCGTAGAGCGAAGCGGCCGACGGCAACGTGACCTTGGCCACTTTCGGAGCCGGGGCCCCGTCGGTGATCAGGGTGGTCGGCACGATCAGGAAGCCGGTCGCGAGCCCCGGTTGCGTCGGATGGAAGACGACGTCGGCGGTGCATTCGCCCGGGCCGGGAATGCTGGTGCCGCAATTCGTGGCCATCAGGCGGAAATCGCCGAGCGTGGAGACCGGGCCGATGGGAACGGGTGTCGAGCCCGGATTGATCACGACGAAGGTCTGCGGAGCGCTTTCCTGGCCCACCAGCACGCCGCCGAAATCCCACTGGAACGGCGTGATCGAGATCGGCGGCGGCGTGACGCCGGTGCCGGTCAGCTCGATATCCTGCGTGGTGCCGGTGTTGTCGCAGACCTGGATGTGCGTGTCCTGGGTGCCGAGGAACGTGGGCGCGAAGATCGCGGTGACCGTGCATGAGGTGCCGCGCGCATACGGGCTGCCCGGCACACAGTTGGTGCTGCACATGTATTCGGATCCGGAGCACATGACGCCGCTGTCGCAGCTATTGCTCGACAGCTCGTTCAGCACCCACGGGGCGCCGCCGGTGGACGTGAGCGTGATCGTGCGCGGCGAGCTGGCCTGCCCCACGGGCACTGCCCCGAAGGGCACGGACAGCGGGAAAACGTTCACCGCGGGCGCGGCCACGAGCGCGACCATCGGCGAGAATTCCGAGGTCTCGATCGGCGTATTGTCCACGTTCACCAGTGTCGCGGTGAGCGATACATTGTCGAAGGTCCCGTCGAGGGTGATGCTGGTGACGGCCGGCGCGTTCGAAACGGCGACCACCTCTCCCCCTTCGGGCTGGAATCCCCCCGGATTGTTCGGGCCGGGATTGGAGAACACCTCGACGAAATAGCTTCCGGGAGCGGTGTCGAGGGTGAAATTCACCGTCGTCTGGCTGCCGACATGCGTCACCGTATCGATCAACGGATAGTTCTGGCCGTGGTTCGCGCCGCTGTCCGGATCGCCCGGGTCGTTCAGGAGCGGGAGCGTGACGTCGCCGAGCAGGTCGATGTTCTTCGCGTTCGCATAGATCCGGTTGCCGGTGATCGGGTTGCTCGAGCTGCCGCCGGGGTTCGTCCTGACCTGCACGCCGGCGCCCCCGTTGTGCGCGATGTGATTGTCGGAGACGCGATTGTTGCTGCTCTCCGTGGGACCGAAAACTTTGGTCCGGCTCTTGCCGAGGCGCTTGCCGGAGAGCGGTGCGGAAAGCGGCAGCGAACCGTTGCAGGCCGAGCCTTCGAGCAACACACCGTCGCCGGCATTGCCGAGGGGAAGGCCTTCGATCGAAATGCCGATCCTGTTGTTGGAATTGATCTGGCCATTCGACGCGCCGGAGAACCACACTCCCGCCTTGCCGTTTCCGGAAATCACGTTGTCCGCGACCTGGACCCCGCTGCTGCACGACACCACGATGCCCGTCCCGTTTCCGATGCCGCCCGTGCCGCCGGCATTGGTGCCGATCTTGTTGCCGCTGATCGTTCCCCCGCTGCTGTTATAGGCGATCGCGATGCCGGCGCTGGTGTTGCCGGAGATCGTGTTGTTTCCGTTGATCGACACGCTCGGCTGGAGGCTGCCGCCGTAGAAGCCGATGTCGTTGGGGATCGCGGCGGAGCCGGTGATGTCGGTGCCGATCTTGTTTCCGGTCACCGTCCCGGTGTTGTAGAGCTCGATGCCCCAGGTGTTGTTGGAGATCGTGTTGCCGGAAATGGTCGGGTTGCTGAACGACAGGATTCCGTCGGATTGGCTCCCGAGCCCCGCCGTCCCGGAGGGGTTCGTCCCGATCTTGTTCCCGCTGATCGTGCTTCCCCCGGCGTCGGACACGTAGATACCGTTGAAGTTGTCCGAAATCGTGTTGCCGCTCACCGCGCTCGGGAACAAGCCCCCGAGGATCACCCCGTCGCTGTTGTTGCCCTGCGGGTTGAAGCCGTCGGAAGTGCCGATCAGGTTGTTGGTGATCGTCGCCCCGCCATACACGACGTTGATGCCGGTGTCGTTGCTGTAGATGAAGTTCGAGTCGGCATCGCCGAAGCCGAGCTCGAAGCGGATGCCCTCGCCGTTGCCGTGCAGGTGGTTGCCCTTCGCGTGCACGCGGCCACACAGCGCGACGAAGCCGGGTGTGTCGACGCCGAACGTGTTGAAGCCGCTGATGTCGAGGTTCACGATCTTCACGCCGGTGGCGACCACGTTGATCGCCGCATTGCCCCCGCCGCACGAATTGCTGCCGTAGACGAAACCCGCGTTGGGCACGATCGAGGTGCCGCCGGAGTTGCCGGTGATGGTGAGGCCGTTGCAGGTGATGTCCGGCAGGTGGGTCGAGATCGTGACCGTGAAGGGCGCGGAAAAATCGATGGTGTCGGTTCCCGTGCAGGCGGCGTTCGCCTGGGAGATCGCGCTGAAGAGCGTGCCGGCACCGCTGCCGTTTCCGCTGTCGACCGTGTAGGGGGCGCCGGCCGCAGCCTGCGGAGCGAGCACGCAAGCGAGCGCGGCGATCAAGGGACTGTAGCGAAAAAGAGCTTTCGGACGATGCGGTGTGCGCATGCGAGTCTCCCAACGAATCGCTATATTTTTTTGGAACCGCCACGGGATGGCAATGCGAGGCTATTGCCAAGGGCAGGGTAGCCCTCGGCCGCTGTATCAGTCAACGTAATATTCGGCACATTGCAGGAGTTAATCCCGCCCCCGCCCCGAGGGGCGGCCCCAACCCCCGGCACCTAGAGGACGACCAGGTTGTCGCGGTGTATCAGCTCGGGCTCGGCCTGGTAGCCCAGCGCCGCCTCGATTTCCGAGGTGGGCTTGCGCAGGATGCGCGCGGTTTCGGCGGCGCCGTAGTTGACCAGCCCGCGGGCGATCTCGCGCCCGTCGGGCCCGGCGACGCTCACCACCTCGCCCCGCTCGAAGTGCCCCTCGACCGCGGTCGCCCCGATCGCGAGCAGGCTCTTGCCGTCGGCCACCAGCGCCTTCACGGCGCCCGCGTCGAGCGTGATGCGCCCGAGCGGTTTCAGGTGATCGGCGAGCCACTGCTTGCGCGCCGCGACCGGCGCGGTCTCGGAGACGAGCAGGGTTCCGATCGACTCTCCCGCGAACAGGCGCACCAGCACCTCGGCCTCGCGGCCCCACGCGATCGCGGTGTGGGCGCCGCTGCGCGCGGCGCGCTTCGCGGCGAGCACCTTGGTGAGCATGCCGCCGCTGCCGAGGACGCTCCCCGCCCCGCCCGCCATCGATTCGAGCGCGGCGTCGCCGGCCTTGGCGCGCGCGATGAGCTCGGCCGAGGGCGCCTTGCGCGGGTCGGCGGAATACAGGCCCTTCTGGTCCGTCAGGATCACGAGCGCGTCGGCCTCGATCAGGTTGGTCACGAGCGCGCCGAGCGTGTCGTTGTCGCCGAAGCGGATCTCGTCGACCACCACCGTGTCGTTCTCGTTGATGATCGGCACCACGCCGAGCGCCACCAGGCTCTTCAGCGTCGAGCGCGCGTTGAGGTAGCGGCGCCGGTCGCCGAGGTCCTCGTGCGTGAGCAGCACCTGCGCCGTATGCAGGCCGACTTCGGAGAAGCACGACTCCCACATCTGCACGAGGCCCATCTGGCCGACGGCCGCCGCGGCCTGCAGCTCGTTCACCGCGCGCGGGCGCCGCGTCCATCCGAGGCGCTTCATGCCTTCGGCGATCGCGCCGGAAGAAACCACCAGGACCTCGATGCCGCGCGAGCGCAGCTGCGCGATCTGGCGCACCCAATCGGCGATCGCGCTGCGATCGAGGCCCGCGCCCGCGTTGGTGAGCAGGCTCGAGCCGATCTTCACGACGACGCGGCGGGCACCGGCGAGCGGCGTCGTCATGGCTTGCGCTTCTGCTCTTCGAGGAAATCCATCACCGCGTAGGTGAGCTCGCTGCAGCCCGCGCCGTTGATGCCGGCGATCACGAACCACGGCTTGGTCCAGCGCAGGCGCTTCGTGAGGGCCGCGGCGCGCGCCTTAGCTTCCTTCGGATCGAGCAGGTCGGCCTTGTTGAGCACCAGCCAGCGCGGCTTCTTCGCGAGGCCCGGGTCGTATTTCTTGAGCTCGGCCGCGATCGCGCGCACCTCCGCCGCGGGATCGATCGCGGCGTCGAACGGCGCCATGTCGACCAGGTGCAGCAGCAGCTTGGTGCGCTGCAAGTGGCGCAGGAACTGGTGACCGAGCCCCGCACCCTCGGCCGCGCCCTCGATCAGGCCGGGGATGTCGGCCATCACGAACGATCGGCTCTCGCCCACGCGCACCACGCCCAGGTTGGGCTGCAGCGTCGTGAACGGATAGTCGGCGACCTTCGGGCGCGCCGCCGACACCGCCCGTATCAGAGTCGACTTGCCCGCGTTCGGCATGCCGAGCAAGCCCACGTCGGCAAGCACGCGCAACTCCATCTCGAGCTTGCGCGCTTCTCCCGCCTCGCCCGGCGTGAACTTGCGCGGAGCGCGATTCACACTCGATTTGAAATGAAGATTACCCAGCCCGCCCTTGCCGCCGCGCGCGAGCAGCGCCTCATCGCCGTCCTTCGCGAGGTCAGCGATCGTCTCGCCGCTGTCGAGGTCCTTGATCACCGTGCCCACCGGCACGCGCAGCACGATGTCCTCGGCGCCCTTGCCGTACTGGTCGCGGCCGCGTCCGTTCTCGCCCGGCTTGGCGCGGAAGATGCGCGTATAGCGATAATCGATCAGGGTATTGAGGTTGGAGTCGGCCACCGCGATCACGCTGCCGCCGCGCCCGCCGTCGCCGCCGTCGGGGCCGCCGCGCGGCACGAACTTCTCGCGCCGCATCGACGCCGAGCCGTCGCCGCCGCTGCCGGCGATCACCTCGATCTTCGCCTCGTCGAAGAATTTCATCGCGCGGCCACGCGCTCGGCGGTGCGCGCCTGAACGACGGCGTCGGTCGCGGCCACGAGGATCTCCCAGATGCGATCGAGCCATGCGTGGTGCTCGGGCTTCATCAGCACCGAGCGCAGGCATCGCAGGGTTTCGCGATCGCGGACCATGCCCGCGCTCTCGAGATCGAAGAATTCGACCGGCAGCTCCGCGAGAGCGAGATGCAGGTTACGCCGCGCGGCTTCCGCGAAGATCAGGCGCGACGCCTCGGAAGCCTCGCTCACGCTGCGCGCGGCCGGTGCCCAGACCACGATGTCGAGCTCCGGTGCGAATGCGGTGACGAAGCGCGCGTCCGCCGCGAGCTTCGCGTGCAACGCGAGCGCCGCCGCGCGCGAGCTCTCGAGCATCTTCGCGAACTCCCCGCCCGCTTCCAGCGGCAAAAGGCGCTGTGTCGCCCACAAGCCGACCGCGGAAGCGCCGGCGCGCGAGCATTCGAGGCTGATCTCGCCCAGGTGCAGCTCGGTCGAGGTGAAATAGGTGTAGGGCGAGTCGTGCCGGTAGAAGCGCCCGACGGCGGGGTCGCGGAACAACACGCAGCCGCAGCCATACGGCTGCAGCCCGTGCTTGTGGGGATCGATCACGATCGAATCGGCTTCTCCGAGGCGCTCGCAGGCTTGGCGCGCGTCAGGAGCCAGGTTGCGCGCGAGACCGAAGTACCCGCCATAGGCCGCATCGGCGTGCACGCGGAAATCATGGCGTTCGCGCAGTGCCAGGATGCGCGGCAGCGGATCGACCGATCCGATGGCGGTCGTGCCGATCGTCGCTACCACGGTGCCGACGCCGCCGCGCTCGAGCGCGCGCTCGAGCTGATCGATGTCCATGCGGCCCGCGCGGTCGCACGCGATCGCCTCGAAGTCGAGGCCGAGCACGGCGCTGATGCGCCGATGCGTGTAGTGCGCCTGCGACGAGGCGACGATGCGCGTGCCCGGGCGCAGCTGGCTCGCGACCCACAGCGCCTCCAGGTTCGCCATCGTGCCGCCGCCGCACAGGTGGCCGAGGTGATCGTCCCAGCCGAACATGCGCGCGATCGCCGCGACCGCTTCCTTTTCCATGCGCGAGCTGGCACGCCCGCCGTCGAGCGCGTGATTGTTCGGATTGATATAGGCCGCCAGGGCCGCGGCGAGGCGCGCCACCGGATGCGGAGGCTTCAACATCTGTCCCGCGTACAGCGGGTGGAAATAGGGATAGTTGTCATGCAGGCGGAGGGCGACTTCCGCGAGCACCTGCGCAATGCCGGGCGCGTTCGCGAGCTCCGCGGGCGCGCCCGGCAGCCCGGCGAATCCCTCGTCGAGTGTGTCGAGCGCATCGCGCAAGATGGCGAGCGAGTCCTTTTCCAGCATGTCTTGTCCTCGAGGAGCGCCGCAAACAAAAAAGCCCCGTATGAATACGGGGCTCTTTGCGCCGCGAAGAGCCGTCAGGCCTGCGTCGGCTCGATCGTTACGGTCGATTTCTGCTTCGGGCCATGCTTCGAGTACTTCACCTTGCCGGTGGCGGTCGCGAAGAGCGTGTGGTCCTTGCCGATGCCGACGTTCATGCCGGGATGGAACGTGGTGCCGCGCTGGCGAACGAGGATCGATCCCGCGTTCACGAGCTCGCCACCGTAGGCCTTGAGGCCGAGGCGCTTGCTCTCGGAATCGCGGCCGTTGCGGGATGACCCGCCTGCTTTCTTATGTGCCATTGCTCTTTCCTCTAGGCGATCGAATCGACACGGATTTCCGTGAAGTTCTGACGGTGCCCTTGGGTCTTCTGGTAATGCTTGCGACGACGCAGCTTGAAGATCTTGATCTTCACGCCGCGACCATGGGCGATGACGGTGGCGGAAACTTTCATTCCCGACACCAGGGGGTTACCGAGCTGCACGGCGTCGCCGTCCGCGACCATCAGGACCTGATCGAGGACAATCTGAGCGCCAACGTCTGCCGGTATCTGTTCTATTTTGATTTTTTCGCCGGGGGCAACGCGATACTGCTTGCCGCCGGTTTTTATGACCGCGTACATTGTGGACTCCATTGCGTTTATTCAAATAAGTCCGCGCCGAGCGTGTGTTCGGCCGAACGAACTCGCTATAATACGCGAAATACCTCATAAGGTCAAAGACTTGTCCGGGAGAATCCCCGGGCGTCGCGCACTCCTTCCGCGCGCCAACCCCGCTCCCATGAACCATCCCCTCCCCCCTGTCAGCCTCGAAGCGATCCGCGCGCCCATCGCCGCGGACCTGGCGCTGGTCGACGAAGTGATCCGCCGGCGCCTCGCTTCCGACGTGGTCCTGATCCGCACCATCGGCAACTACATCGTCGGTGGCGGCGGCAAGCGCCTGCGCCCGGCGCTGGTGCTGCTCGCGGCGAACGCGTTCGGCGCCGAGGGGCCGGCCAAGTACGAGCTCGCCGCGGTGATCGAGTTCATCCACACCGCCACACTCCTGCATGACGACGTGGTCGACGAGTCGAGCCTGAGGCGCGGGCGCAAGACCGCGAACGCCGAATTCGGCAACGCGGCCTCGGTGCTGGTCGGCGACTTCCTCTATTCGCGCGCCTTCCAGATGATCGTGGAGGCGGGCAGCCTGCGCATCATGAAGGTGCTGGCGGATGCGACCAACGTCATCGCCGAGGGCGAAGTGCTGCAGCTTCTGAACGTGCACGATGCGGATACCGGCGAGGACAATTATCTGCGCGTCATCCGCTACAAGACCGCGAAGCTCTTCGAGGCCGCCACGCAGGTCGGCGCGATCCTCGGCGGCGCCGGCGTGGAGGCCGAGTTCGCGCTCGCCGAGTACGGCATGCATCTCGGCACCTCGTTCCAGTTGATCGACGACGTGCTCGATTATTCGGGCGACCTGCACGAGACCGGCAAGAACCTGGGCGATGACCTGGCCGAGGGCAAGCCCACGCTGCCGTTGATCTACGCGATGCGCGCCGGCAACGAAGCCGAGCGCACGGTGATCCGCCATGCGATCGAGCAGGGCGGAAAATCCGATCTCGAGGGCGTGGTCGCGGCGATCCATCGCGTCGGCGCGCTCGACTACGCGCGTTCGCGCGCGCGGGAGGAAGCGGCCACCGCAACCGCGCGGCTGGAGCAGCTCCCCGATACCCCCTGCCGCGACAGTCTGCTACAATTGGCGCACTTTTCGGTCGAGCGAAAGTTCTAGTTCGGCCGATCCTCGAGGGGCGCTGTAGGCGCCCCTTTTGTCCTCGGGGTGTAGCTTAGCCTGGTAGAGCGCTACGTTCGGGACGTAGAGGCCGGAGGTTCGAATCCTCTCACCCCGACCATTCCCTGCAGTCGAGGCTGCTCCTCTCTCCCGAGGAACACCTCTCGTGTCTCCTGCGACCGCATGAAAAGAATCCAATACCACCGCTACGGCGGGCCCGAGGAAATGCGCCTGGAGAGCTGCGAGTTGCCCGCTCCCGGCGAGGACGAAATCGTGGTGCGGGTCAGGGCTTCCTCGGTCAATCCCATCGATTGGAAAGTTCGGCAGGGCATGATGAAGTTCATCGCGGGGTGGCGCATGCCTCGCGCGATGGGCACGGACTTCTCGGGCGTTGTCGAGAGCACGGGTCGCGCAGTGACGCGCTTCCGGGCGGGCGACGAGGTGTTCGGCACTGTCCCGATGAAGCCGTCCGGTGCCTTCGCGCAACGCCTGGTCACGAAGGAAAGGCTGGCCGTCAAGAAGCCCGCCACGCTTTCGCATGAACAAGCCGCGACCCTGCCGGTGGCTGGCGTTACTGCATGGCGGGCGCTGGTCCTGAAAGGCCAGGTCAAGCGGGGACAGGCCGTGTTCATCAACGGGGCCTTGGGCGGCGTCGGACAGGCCGCGGTGCGCATCGCGAAGGAACTCGGCGCGTCGGTGACCGGACGCGTGGGGCCAAGCGCGCTTGCCGACGCCCAGGCTCTGGGCATCGATCAGGTCCTCGACTACACGAAGGAGATCCCGGCGCGTCTGGAGTCGACGTTCGACGTCGTATTCGATTGCAACGGCAGCCTGACCGCAGGCGAGAGCGATGCGCTCGTCAAACGCGGAGGGCTCGTGCTGGACATCAATCCCACGCCGGGCAAGTTCTTGCGCAGCCTGTACTCGCGGCGACACAAGGTCGTCTTCGGCACCCAGGATACGCAGACCCTGCAGGAAATTGCCGACCTGGCGGGTCGCGGAAAATTGGCTATCTCGATCGGCCGGACCGTCACACTGGAAGAGGCGATCGCGCTCATCGGCGAGCTCGAGGCGGGTCGACGCGTCAAGGGCAAGGCCGTGATCGTGATGTGATGGCGGGAGATGCGCAGTGAGGCCGTTGCCCCATGGATGATTTCGTCGGCGAGCGCGCCGAGCGCTCGCACGCATTCGTGGTCGCGCGGCCCATCGCGGAGGCGTTCGAGCTTTTCACGCCCGCAGGCGAGCGGGCGTGGGCCCAGGGATGGGACCCGCGTTATGTGCATCCCGCCGACGGGCGCACCGAGCAGGGCATGGTGTTCATCACCACCCACAACGACGAGACGACGATCTGGACGATGCTGCGCCACGATCCGGGCGCGGGCATCGTCGAGTACCTGCGCGTTACTCCGGGCGCGCGCATCGCGTCGGTGCTGGTGCAATGTTCCGCGATCGATGCGGCGCGTACGCGCGTGACGGTGGTCTATCGTTTCACCGGGCTATCGGAAGCGGGCAACGCCTCCGTGCGCGCGATGGACGAGACGCACTACCGCGCGTTCATCGACGGATGGGGCACTGCGATCGAGGCCGCGAAGAAGAAGTAACGGGTCAGGCGAGCGGCGGCGGTGTGCGCCGCGCGGCCATCGAGCGGCCGAGCGCCTCGCGGTCGCCGGCATCGAGCCAGCGCTCGAAGAGCTCCTTCAGCGCGGTCTCCTCGATCAGGATGTGATGCGCATATCCCCAGGTGAACGCATGCACGTCGGCCGCGGGCAGGGTGCGCGTGAGCCCCTCGGCCATCCCCTCGAGCGGCTTGCGCAGCCGCGCCCACGCCGCATTCAATTCGCGATGGTCGGCTTCGAGCTTGGCGCGCAGCGCGCGGAAGCCCTCCCGTTCGTCTGCGCCGGTGATGCGCCGCTCGAGCAGCGGGAAGAGATCGAGCTCCTCGTCGGCATGGTGGTTCTCGCCGGCGCCGGAAAAATACTTGAGCAGCGACTGCGCGGCGGTGGTGGCCTCGGCGTCGACCGTATGGGATTCGAGATGGGCGTGAAGGCGCTTGAGGGTTTCGAGCTGCCTTTCGATGCGCCGGTGGCAGCCCAACAGCATCTCGAGCGGGTCGTCGAAGCCCGCCGGTGTGTCGAACAGCGCCGAACGTGTGGCTTTACGCATCGAACGTGATGTTTCCACCGATTAGCTTCGATGGAACCGCCTCGTGATCGTCCATGAGGATTGCGACCTCGCGGGTTTCGAAAGGTTGCAACGCGATTGTTTCACGCAATCCGGCCGGCGACCACTACGTAGCGCAGGTTCGTTCCTGGTTGCACTGCATCAAAAGGGAAGCACGTGATCAGCGTCAGCTGCGGCGAATCGGCGTCGCCCATCACGCGCGTCTCGTGCTTGTCGACGATCGTCACCTCGCGCACGCGGTAGCGCGTGATGGCGCCGTGCGCACCCTCGACGTCGATCTCGTCGTCGAGCGCGAGATCCCGCAGGAAGGAAAAATGCGTATCGCGGTGCGCGACGATCACCGCGTTCCCGGCCGCGCCCGGCAACGCGGTGCCGCTTACGTGCGCGGGGCCGAACGCGAGAGCGCGCGGGTTCGCGTCATCGAGCACGAAGAGCTCGACGCCGCGCGACGTGACCGTGAGGCGCGCGACCGGGCGCATGTCGGCCCACGGCCACGGCCGGCGCGCCGGGCCGCCGTCGCGCGCCTGCGCCCACGCGGAGGCGATCAGGCGCTGCGCGAGCAGCGCCTTCGCGTGGATCCAGCCGGCGGCGGCGACCTGCCAGCTTCCGAGCAGCAGCAGCATCACGGCGATCGCGGTCCAGCGCCGGCGCGCGATGCTCATGCGACCCTCCTTCCGAGGGCGGCGACCGTGGCCGCGGCGCAGAGCGCGAGCAGTCCCAGCAGCAGATGCAGCGTCGCGGCGGTATCGGTCTGCGGGATCTGCGCGCCGTCCGCGCCCCATCCCTTCGGCAGGCTCGCCTTCACCATCGCGAGCTTCGACGTTCCCTCGGCCGTCGGAGTGAGGTCGACCGCGACGAGACTCGTGAAGGCGCTCACCAGGTGGTGTTCGAGGGCCACCTTGACGACGTGCGGGCGAATCGCATCGCGCTCGCCACCGCGCGCGATATCGTCCATCAGGCTCGCGATCTTCGCCCTGGCCCAGAGGGCGCCCACGCCGTTCGCGTCGGGACTCGCCGACGGCGTGAGCGCCACGCTCCAGGGTTGGGTGCCGCGCTTGCCGGAGACGATGACCGTCCCCTTGAAAGCGGCGGCGGATGCGGAGACCATCACCGGCTCTCCGAGATAGAGGTCGGGCACGCGCGCGGGAAATGTCTCCACCGGGGTTCCGTCGGCCCACTGGATCGCGACGTCCTGCAGCACGGGGGCCTCGATCTTGGCGAAGAGCGCCGACATCTTCTGCTGCACCTCACGCACGTCGCCGATATAGGTGAAGGTGCCGCGCCCGAATTGCGCCGCCTTCGTCATGAAGTGGCTGTTGGGCGCGGAGCCGATGCCGACGGTGAAGAGACGCGACGAGCCGAGCTTCGCGGTGATCAGGCGAAAGAGCTCGTCCTCGTTGCCGACCGCGCCGTCGGTCATGAAAACCACTTGTCGCAGGTAGCCGGGCGTCTCGCGGTTGGTGAGCGCGAAGGTGAGCGCGGGATGCATCTCGGTGCCGCCGTTGGCCACGAGCCGGTCGACCCACGCCTTGGCGGTCTTCACGTTGCCAGCCGTCGCGGGCAGCGCGTCGGGCCAGAGCGGACGCGTCACCGAATTGAATTCGAGCACGTTGAAGCGATCGCGCTCGGTAAGCGAGTCGAGCGCCTGGTTCAACGCGGCTTTCGCCTGCATGATCGAAGCGCCCTGCATCGAGCCCGAGGTGTCGACGATGAGGATGGTCTCGCGCGGAACGCGCTCGAAGGCGGCCTTCTCGGCGGGCGTGGGTTGCGGTGGGACCACCATCAGCAGCGCGTAGTCCGTGCCCGCGACCGTCTGCGTGAAGAGCGAAGCCCGCGGTGCGGCGCCCGGAACGATGTCCCAGCTCAATTCGAAATCGCGGTCCGCCTCTTCCTGCTCCTTCACCAGGTAGATCGCGGTGCGATCGCCCGCCTGCTTCTCCACCCACGCCTCGTGATAGGAGCTCACCACGTTGGCGAGCGGCACGCCGGCATCGATCACCACCGCGATGTCCACCGGGTTCACCGGCCCGCCGCAGCCGTCCTGCTCGTAATCCGGATGCAGCACGTCCGAAGAAGGCTCGCCCGCCTGTGCGGCCGAGGCCGTCTTCCACGCGTGCGCCTCGCTGCTCTTGGGCTCGTCGGGCAGCGCTTCGCGCGGCGCCGAGGCGGGCACGTAGCGCGGCGTCACCGCGAGCGGGAAACGCAGCTTGTAGCGGCCGTTGTCGTAGTCGAGCGCCTGCTGGTACTCGATCGTGATGCGCACCATCTCGTTGGGCCCGATGTGCGCGACCGAGTTGGTGAAGAGATTCGGGCGCTGCTGCTCGACGAGCGCGGCCTTCCTGCCCTCGCGCTTGGCCTGCTCGAACACGCGCCGCGCTGCTTCCTTCTCCTGGATCTGTCCCTCGATCGAGCGCTCGCCGATGCGCATCAGCAGATGGTCGACGGCCGCTTTCTCGGGGAGCGGAAAGACGTAGACTCCTTCCACGTATTCGCTCCCCCGGTTATGAAAGGATTGCGTGACCCTGGTGCGCGCGATCATGCCGGTCACCTGGATCGCGACCTCGGTCTCGACCGTCGGCGCCAGGTCGTACTGGCCCGCGGTGCCGGTTCGGATCAGCAGCGCCCCGGTCTTCGGATCGTTGAGCGTCACCGTCGCCGCCTCCGCGCTCGCCGCCAGCACCAGCGCCGCGAAGCCCAATACGACCGCCACCACGATCCCGCTCAGGAACGCCTTCACACCCAACATCATGAAATCCGCGAGCCCCGTCCAGGTTGCCCGCTTGCCTGCCGCCATCACCGCCGCCATTTGTTTTTCCCTTTTCCGCCCTCGAAGAGTGGGCATGCTCATTGCGCGCGCGCGGGCTGTTCGCCAAGCGGCGCAATCGGGGCGGAGGCGAGAAACTTTGTGGCGGAAAAATGACTCTATAATCCGGGCAAATGGCAAGACGCATCGCGCTGGTTGAGGACGACCCCACCATCCGGCAGAACTATTCCGACGCGCTCACGCGCGCGGGCTACGAGGTCGCCGCGTTCGGCGATCGCGCGAGCGCATCGCGCACTCTCGCATCGCGCCTGCCGGAGCTCGCGATCATCGACATCGGTCTCGGGGCGGATATCGACGGCGGCTTCGCGCTGTGCCGCGAGCTGAGGAGTGCCAGCGCGCGGCTGCCGATCATCTTCCTGTCGGCGCGCGATTCCGACATCGACATCGTCTCGGGCCTGCGACTGGGCGCCGACGACTACCTCACCAAGGATGCGAGCCTGCCGCACCTCCTCGCGCGCATCTCGGCGCTGTTTCGCCGCGTCGACGCGGCCGAGCAGGCGCCGGTTGCGGCCGATGTGCTGCATCGCGGACGCCTGGCGCTCGACGCGCAGCGCATGGCGGTCGCGTGGAACGGGCAGCCGGTGGCGCTCACCGTGACCGAGTTCTGGATGGTGCATTCGCTCGCGCGCCACCCGGGTCACGTGAAGGACCGCGAGCAGCTGATGCGCGATGCGCAGATGGTGGTCGACGACGGCACTATCACGTCGCACGTGAAGCGCATCCGCAAGAAATTCCTCGCGGTCGACGGCGCGTTCGACGCGATCGAGACGGTCTACGGCATGGGATACCGCTGGACGGAGCCGGATTGAGGCGCGCGCTCGCGAGGGCCGGTGCGTGCGCGGCGCTGATGACAGCGGCTTCGGCTCACGCAGCCGGCTATCCGGCCGACTGGTACGTCCAGATCGACAACGACGTGGTCTTCGGCACCGACCGCTGGTACACGAGCGGCGTTCGCATGGCGCGCGTGAGCCGCGACATCGAGTGGGCGCTGGTGCAGGAGATCTACACGCCCGACACCAAGCATGGCGAGGAGGGGCGCAGCGACCGCGCGCCGGCCGGCCGCCTGCTGGCCTCGGTCGCGCGGCACTTTCGGGGGGCGAGCGCCTACCAGACCGTCGAGCTCGCGCTCGGCGTGCGCGGACCCGGGGCGCTCGCGCGCCAATCGACCGATGTGATCCATCGCCTGGTCCCGGCGCCGGAAGTCGACTGGTCGCGGCAATTGAAGAACCAGGTCGACGCGACGGTGACGTGGACGCGCACGCAGCGCTCCGACGCGAAGAGCCCGACGGGCGAAGGCCTGAAGCTCCACTTCGGCACCGTGCTCGGCAACCAGGTGATGTTCGCCCACGCCGGCGCGGAGTATCGGATCGGCTCGCCCGGAGCGCGCGGCTTGTCGAGCCCCCTGCTGCGATTCGCGCCCACGCCTCCGGTGACCGACAGCGGCGCGCCGGCGGAGGGCTGGTCGGCATTCGCGGGCGCCAGCCTTCGCGGCGTGGCGCGCAACGAGCTGCTCTCCGAGGATTACGATCCGACCAAGCCCGCGCTTACCGTGAAGCGCGGCATCGTGCGCGTCGCCGCGGGCGCGAGCTATTCGCAACGCTGGTGGTCGGTCAGCCTCACGCTCGCGCAGGACACGCGCGAATTCGCCGGCCAGCGCTCGCCCCACGCCTTCGGATCGCTCACGCTGCACCTCACGTTCTAGCGCCGCCCAGTGAGCGCGGGCTTCATCCACGGCATCCGCTTCCGGCTGGTCCTGGTGGCGCTGGTGCTGCTGGCGCTCCCGCTGCTCGCCGCGCAATTCATCTCCGGCATGGAAGCGTTCCTGCGCGAAAGCCAGGAGCGCGCGATCGGCGCCACCGCGAGAGCCGTCGCATCCGCGCTCTCCGATCGTCCCGCGCTCTTCGAGCGCAAGGACGAGCCGGGCGACGCCGCGGGCGAGGAGCGCCGGCGCATCATCGCGCTCTTCGCCGCCGCCGATGCCGATGCCGCGGCGAGCCTCGGCAACGCCTACGTGCCGTCGGAAGAGATCGAGCGCTTCCTCGCGATCATGGGGCGGCGCGGATCGCGGCTGTGGGTGGTCGACACGCGCTCGCGCGTGCGCGGCCTCTCGGGAACGCTGCGTGACGCGACATCGCAGAAGACCGCGCTCGTGAGCTGGCTGAAGCCGTTGGCCGCCCTCGTCGTTCCTACCCCGCGCGTGCCCGCCGGCGACGAGAGCCTGCCCGCGCGCGGACAGATCGATCGCGCGCTGATCGGCGTGTCGTCGCCGCAATGGCGCGGCACGCGCGACCGCGACGTCGCGATCCTCTCCGCCGCGCAGCCGATCTACGTGGGCGACGACATCGTCGGCGCGGTGGTCGTCGAGGAGACCACCGGGTCGATCCAGATCCTCAAGCATTCGGCGCTCGAGAACCTGCTCGGCGTGACCCTCGCGGTGGTCGCCGCGGCGCTCGTGATCCTGCTCGCGTTCGCCACCCGCCTCACCGCGCGCATCCGCCGCCTGCACGCGGAGGCCGACGCCGCGATCGACTCGCAGGGGCGCGTGCGCGGCACCATCACGACGACCGATGCGAAGGACGAGATCGGCGATCTCGCCCGCACGACCGCGGCGGTGCTCGGGCGTCTCCAGGACTACAACGCGTACCTCGAGGCGATGGCGGGGCGGCTCTCGCACGAGCTGCGCACGCCGGTGGCGGTGGTGCGCTCGTCGCTCGATAACCTCAAGGCGCAGAGCCTGCCGCGGGAGGCGCGCGTCTATGTGGAGAGAGCCGGCGAGGGCGTCGAGCGGCTCGCGCGCCTGATCTCGCGCCTGTCGGAAGGCACGCGCCTGGAACGCATGCTGGAGAGTGCCGAGCGCGAGCGCTTCGATCTCGCCTCGGTGGTCGCGGGTTGCGTCGAGGGTTATCGCGCGGCGTATCCTGCGCGCCGCTTCGAGCTCACGCGTCCCGAGGCGCCGGTGCCGGTCGACGGCGTGCCCGACGCGCTCGCGCAGCTCCTCGACAAGCTGGTCGAGAACGCCGACGATTTCGCGCCCGCCCCTTCGGCGGTCCGCGTCGCGCTCGCGATCGAGGGGCGCCGCGCGGTGCTCGCGGTCGAGAACGACGGCCCGACGCTTCCCGAGTCGATGCGCCTCTTCGACTCGATGGTGTCGCTGCGCGGCGCGAGCGACGTGAGCCGGGAAGCGCGCGCGGTGCCGGGCGGCGTGCACCTCGGGCTGGGCCTGTACATCGTGCGGCTGGTGGCGGAATTCCACGGCGGAAGCGTGCGTGCGGTGAACCTCGCGCAAGGGGCGGGCGTGCGCTTCGAAGTCGAGCTGCCGCTCGCCTAGCCCACGCTCCGGCAGTGGGGAAGCGGCGCCGTTTCACGTTAAACTTCCCCTCACTTTCAACGAGATCACGAGCTTGGGTCGCATCCTCTTTTTCGTCATCCTCGGCCTGGTCCTCTGGCTGGTCTTGCGTGGTGTGCTGAGCGGCCGCGGCAAGCGCGAAGGCGGCGCGCCGCGCGCGAAGTCATCGGAAGGCGAGGCGATGGTCACCTGCGCTCGCTGCGGCGTGCACCTGCCGCGCAGCTCCGCGCGCGAGGAGGCGGGAGTGTTGGTCTGCGACGACAATCCGCGGTGCCGCGGCCCCTCATGAGCTCCGCCGCCGAGAAGCTCGCCACGCCTCCGCGCAAGCGCGCTGCTCGCTTCATGCCGTTGATCGTCGCGGCGGACGATACGACGTGGCGCACGCTGACGGTCTTCTGCATCTACCGCATCGTGCTGGCGATGCTCGTCGGCACGGCGTTCGGCTTCTTCAACCACTTCTTCCTGCTCGGCGTGCAGACGCCGGGCGTCGTGCTGCCGACGCTCGTGGCCTACGCGGTGGCGTCGCTGGTGCTGCTCGCGCCGGCGCGGCTGCGCGAGCCGAACCTCACGCTGCAGGTGACGGCCGGCGTCATCGTCGACGTGGTGGCGATCGTCATGCTGATGTACGCGAGCGGCGGCGTACGAAGCGGCCTGGGCGTGATCCTGCTCGTCTCGCTCGCCGCGGCCGGCCTCATCACACGCGGGCGCCTCGCGTTCTTCCACGCGGCTTTCGCCTCGATCGCGGTGCTGGTCGAGCAGACCTTCCAGATGTGGCGCTTCGATGCGGCCGCGCAGGATTTCGTCCAGGCGGGACTCACCAGCGCGGCGTTCTTCGCGACCGCGGGCCTGGCCTCGACGCTGGCGCGTTACGCGCGCACCAGCGAGCAGATCGCCGAGGAACGCCGGCTCGACCTCGCCAACCTCTCGCAGATCAACGAGCTCGTGATCCGCGACATGCAGGACGGCATCCTCGTGGTCGACAGCCAGGGCCGCATCCGCCAGAGCAACCCGCGCGCGACCCAGCTGATGGGCCCGATGCCCGCGGGCCGATGGCCGGCGATCGTCGACTACGCGCCCGAGCTCGCCACGCTTCTGGAAGGCTGGCGCAAGGGCTCCGACACGACCTTCATGCAGCTGCGCGCGCCGCGTTCCACCGGCGAGCTGCAGGTGCACTTCGTGCCGATCGGCACCGGAGATCCGCCGCCCACGGTGATCTTCGTCGAGGACGTGGGCCGGATGCGCGCGCAGGCGCAGCAGATGAAGCTGGTCGCTCTCGGGCGCCTCACCGCATCGATCGCCCACGAGATCCGCAATCCGCTCTCCTCGATCGGGCATGCGGCCGAGCTGCTCGAGGAGGAGCCGGCGTTCGGCGCGGGCGAGCGGCGCCTGCTCGACATCATTCGGGGCAACGTCTTCCGGCTCGATCGGATCGTGCAGGAAATTCTCTATCTCAATCGCCGCGACCGCGCGCAGCCCGAGTCGATCGATCCGGCTTCCTATCTCGCCCACTTCGCGCGCGAGTTCTCCGCCTCGGAGAAGGTGACCGAGAACGCGATCGATGTGCAGGTGCGCACCGCGCAGCGCCTGTGGTTCGATCGCCAGCACCTGGACCAGGTGCTGTGGAACATCGTGCGCAACGCCTGGCGCCACAGCACCCGGCGGATCGGCTCGATCCGCATCGTCTGCTCGCCCTCGCCCGCGCCCGGCCGCCTGATGCTCGAGGTGATCGACGACGGCCCGGGGGCGACGCGCGAGGTGCAGTCTCATTTGTTCGAGCCGTTTTTCACCACCGAGGCCCAGGGCACGGGTCTGGGGCTCTACATCGCGCGCGAGCTCTGCGAGGGCAACGGCGCGCGCATCGAGTACATTGAGGCATCGGGATGCGGACATTTCCGCATCACCATGAAAGGCGCTTGATGAACCGCAAAGCCGTTCTCATCGTCGATGACGAGGCCGACATCCGCGAACTGCTGGTGCTGACACTCTCGCGCATGGGGGTGGATGCCGACTCGGCCTCGTCGTTCAAGGAGGCGCAGGAGGCGTTGAAGCAGCGCCCCTACGACCTCTGCCTCACCGACATGCGCCTGCCCGACGGCGACGGCCTGATGGTGCTCGGCCACATCGCGGAGAACTACGGCAACACGCCGGTGGCGGTGATCACGGCGTTCGGCTCGACCGAGAACGCGGTGGCGGCGCTGAAGGCGGGAGCGTTCGACTACCTCGCCAAGCCGATCAAGCTCGAGCAGCTGCGCCCGCTCGTGATGAGCGCGCTCAAACTGCCGCGGCCTGCCCAGCAGCGGCGCGTGTCGATCGGCGAGACGCCGACCCCGGGCATGCCGCGGCTGCTGGGCGAATCGGCGCCGATCACGCGTGCCCGCGAGATGATCGCCAAGCTCGCGCGCTCGCAGGCCCCGGTCTACATCAACGGGGAGTCGGGCAGCGGCAAGGAAGTCGCCGCGCGCCTGATCCACAGCGGCTCGGCGCGCGCCGATGCGCCGTTCGTCGCGGTGAACTGCGGTGCCATCCCCGAGAACCTGATGGAGAGCGAGTTCTTCGGCTACAAGAAGGGGGCCTTCACCGGCGCGGACAACGACAAGCTGGGCTACCTGCAGGCCGCGGGCAAGGGCACGCTCTTCCTGGACGAGGTCGGCG
>JANPHA010000125.1:0-4410 GCA_031424255.1 Burkholderiales bacterium
CGTGTACGTCGGCATCGCGGTCTTCGAGGGGGCCATCTGCACGATCTTGGCACCTTCGTTGGCGATGTTCTGCACCGTCGCCTGGATCACGCCACCGGCGATGACGTCGAGCTTGTTGACGTATTGCGTGGTCGCGTTCGAACAGCCCGAGGTCGTGATGTCGGTCGGCAGCGTGTTCTTGGCGGCGGAGTATTCGGCAACCGACGTCTTGCACGCGCTGACGGCGGACAGGACTTCCGTCATCTTGGAGCGGTTCAGGTAATCCTGATACGCCGGGATCGCGATGGCGGCCAGGATGCCGATGATCGCAACGACGATCATCAATTCGATCAACGTAAAGCCTTTTTGCATTTTCTTGTTCAAGTAAAGCTCCTTGTGTGGTGGATGGACTTGCGGGGGCAGCATCGGATTTCGAGTAACGGGGTGTACTACGCAAGAGCGATGCCACTATTGGATTCACCCCCGTCGAATCGAACGCAAGCCGGCGTAATGTGATTGAGAACAGCCGGTTGGCGCGGCATGCCCCAGGCGGGTCGAGGGCGATGCGCGTCGAGATGCAGGCCAATCAGCGCGCGAATCGACCCCGCAAACAGCCACTAGGTGCCGGGTTTGTACAGTGGGAAAGACTGCGAATGTCTCGCGCATAAAGTGATATGGGACACAAACCGAACCTCTGAGGTATTTCGCAGGCCCCCTTTGATTTGTCTCTGACAGGGCGTAGCAGGCCGAAGGTCCGGGAAAGTGTGGTCTTGGATGGCCACGACGCAGTGGTCGAGTGGGAGAAGATCCTGGATGAGGACAGGCAGAAGCGCGAAGCATGGGCGACGAAGAGAATGAGTCCTACGATTGCGCCAGAGGAAAGCGTTCCGACCTGACGTAAGGGGCTCGCGCACACCTGGGCCAAGGTCCTATGGAATGTATTGATCTGGCCGCGCCGGTTGTTTTTGGGGCTTGCGCCGCGGCAATCGATCGAAGGGCCATCGCCTCGGCGGTTACGTGATTAGTCCGCTCCTGTTCATCTTGGGTCACTTGACCTCCCGGGGTTCATACGCTCGCACATTGACGTTGCCACCTCCGCGTCGCGATTTCTGACCCCCAATTTGCTCGACGGGAAGCGGTCCTAGCTCCAGTCGAGTAACCAAATCCCTTTCTGCGTCGCGATCCTACCTGCGCAGGTAGGGTCCGATTAACGAATCAAGGAGTGTAATGCTCGCTGGCGGCTTACCGTCAGATGGCGTAGGCGCCCCACCAACTTTAACAACGGGAGGGCCTATGAGGTCGGCGCGCTTTCTTGTACTTCTCCTTCTTCCCATCGTCTTGTGTCAGGGTGCTGGTTCATATTCATTCCCGGAAGCGTCGTCGGCGCCGTATCGGATTCGATAACTGGCGCGCAAGGGGATAACTGCGTTGGTGCGAGCGCACGGACGTGCCCGACTGCGACTTAATGGTCGCGCCACCACCTCCGGGAGTTCTCACCCGGTCGCCCACCTTCGTGAGGGATAGCGTGGCAGACCTCAATCTCTTCACGTCCGTCTATGAGATCCACGGCGGTGGCTGCGTCGTGATATGCCATTCGCAGCACGGCGATAGCATCATGACTTCGCCGGTGGACTATCAGACCGGGCTTGCGGCGACTATCCAGGACGCGGAGACTCTCGCAAGCAAAATGCAAAAAGAGATGGAGAGTGCAATCGGCAGGCGTGGCGATCACGTTGTCACGATTGCGAAAAAGGCAGTGCGCGCATATCGCGACAGCCTGATGCGTTGACCCTGTCGCGAGCTGGCGCGATTGCTGCGGAACTTCCGTACGCTGCAACCTTTGTCGCATCGAATGATTCCGAACACCTAAACGTAGTGCACATCTTTCCCGAACCGTTCTTGTATTGACAGCTTGAGATAGCAGTTCGTCGAGGACCCGCCATTCAGCCACCGCTTGGTCGTGGTCGGTTGGGTACGATATGCGGGCGCATTTGCCTGCACCGAAAGCGGGTGAACCTCTCACACGTAATTGCCGGCCAGCGTGTCGGCATCTAGGAGGTCGACGAAGGCATCTGGATCGTAAGCTTCATGCATTACGATCTCGGCTTCATCGACCTGGAGCAGAAAACCCTGCAACCTGTGGACGCCCGTTCGGTATCGGGCTGTCACCTATGTGTTAGGTACGGCCTGTCACCTATGCGATCGGGCCGGACCGAATGAATTTGGCGGAGAGGGAGGGATTCGAACCCCCGGTACGGGGTAACCGTACAACAGATTTCGAGTCTGCCGCATTCGACCACTCTGCCACCTCTCCGGGTGACGCTCGAAAACGTCGCAATTATATAACGGCTTTGGTCGCGCTCGATTCCCGGGAACAGGGAGCTTCGCAGTGAAGTAGAATCGCGGTCCTCCGAGTTGTCCCTCCCGCAGTCCGCATCGATGAGATACGACGAACAATCCATCAAGGTTCTCAAGGGGTTGGAGCCGGTACGGGCCCGCCCCGGCATGTACACGCGTACCGACAGCCCGCTGCACATCGTGCAGGAGATCATCGACAACGCGGCCGACGAAGCGCTCGGCGGCCACGCCTCGCGCATCGCGGTCACGATGCATTCCGACGGATCGGTGAGCGTCGAGGACGACGGCCGCGGCATTCCCGTGGGCCAGCATCCGGTCGAGAAGGCGCCCACCGTCGAAGTGGTGTTCACGCGCCTGCACGCGGGCGGCAAGTTCGACAAGAAGGGCGGAGGCGCCTACGCATTCTCGGGCGGACTGCACGGCGTCGGTGTTTCGGTCACCAACGCGCTGTCGAAGCGGCTCGAGGTGCGCGTGAAGCGCGAAGGCGCGATCTACGAGATGGCCTTCGAGGGCGGCGAGGTCGTCGCGAAGCTGAAGAAGGCCGGCTCCGCGCCGGCCAAGGCTTCGGGCACCTGGGTGCGCGCGTGGCCCGACCCGAAATACTTCGACACGCCGCGAGTGAAGCGCCAGGAGTTGGAGATGCTGCTGCGCGCGAAGGCGGTGCTGCTGCCGGGGCTCGAGGTCGCGCTCACCGACGAGGCCGCGAAGGAAACGCGCAACTGGAAATACGAAGGCGGTCTCAGCTCCTACTTGCAGGAACGCTTGCAGGATGCGGGCGGCTACGTGAGCCCGATCTTCGCGGGCGAATCGCATGTGGGCGCCGAGGACACGAACTTCGCGCAAGGCGAAGGCGCCACGTGGGCGCTCGCGTGGGCCGAGGCCGGCGGCGAGGGCGAATCGTTCGTGAACCTCATCCCCACCGCGCTCGGCGGCACGCACGAGGCCGGCCTTCGCAACGCGGTCTACGAATCGGTGAAGGAATTCTGCGAGCACCACGAGCTGCTCACGCGCGGCGTCAGCCTGCAATCGGAGGACGCGTGGAAGCCGCTGCGCTTCGTGCTCTCCGCGCGCATTCTCGATCCGCAGTTCCAGGGGCAGACGAAGGAGCGCCTGTCCTCGCGCGAAGCGGTGAAGCTGATCGCCTCGCGCGTGAAGGATCCGCTCGACGCGTGGTTGAACCAGAACGTCGAAGAAGGCAAGAAGATCGCCCAGCTCGCGATCAGCGCCGCCACCGCGCGCCAGAAGGCCGGCAAGGTGGTCGAGAAGCGCCGCGGCTCCGGTGTCGCGGTGCTGCCGGGCAAGCTCACCGATTGCGAATCGCAGGATACGGAGCGCAACGAGGTCTTCCTGGTCGAGGGCGATTCCGCCGGCGGCTCGGCCAAGCAGGGCCGCGACCGCCAGTACCAGGCGATCCTTCCGCTCAAGGGCAAGGTGCTCAACACGTTCGAAGTCGATGCGAAGGAGCTCTATGCCAACACCGAGGTGCACGACATCGCCGTGGCGCTGGGCATCGATCCGCATGGCCGCGACGCGCCCGACACGGTGCTCGACAACCTGCGTTACGGCAAGGTCATCATCATGGCCGATGCCGACGTCGACGGCGCGCACATCCAGACGCTGCTCCTCACCCTCTTCTACCGCCACTTTCCCAAGCTGATCGAGCGCGGCCACGTGTTCATCGCGCAGGCTCCGCTCTACAGCCTGCGCGTGGCCCCCCACGGCAAGATGAAGGCGGAGCGGCGCCTCTATGCGCTCGACGAGAACGAGCGCGACCAGATCCTCGAGAAGCTGCACGACGAAGGCACGAAGGATTCGTCGATCCACATCGGCCGCTTCAAGGGCCTGGGAGAGATGAATCCCGATCAACTGAAGGAAACCACGATGAACCGGGACACGCGGCGCCTGATCGAAATGCGCCTTGACGCGGCGGAGTACGCGGCCGCGCCGACGGTGTTCAAGCTGCTGATGGGCAAGACCGAGGCCGCCGGGCGGCGCGCGTGGATGGAGAAGGAAGGCCACACGATCGAGGCGGACCTGTGAGCGCAGTGAAGACGAAGAAGGCGAAGGCAGCGA
>JANPHA010000126.1:0-2143 GCA_031424255.1 Burkholderiales bacterium
GGGCGGTTGATTCGCGACGGCGGCGCCTTCGGGCGCCGCCGGTCCGCAGACGCCGCAACGCGGTCTCCCGCGATTCCGGCCGTCGCGCGACGAAAGCATGCCCGGTTCCGGGTTGCATGCTTGAAATCTGTCTCCCACTCCCCAATGCTTGACGGGCGGACCATCGTCCGCGCAGTCCGAGGAGCTCCCCATGAACCAGCCCGCTGATACCGTGGCCCCCGTGCAGGCCGCGCCGCCCGTGGGTTTGCCCGTCCTGCCGCTGCGCGACGTCGTCGTGTACCCGCACATGGTGATCCCGCTGTTCGTCGGCCGCGAGAAGTCGATCCTGGCGCTCGACGCGGCCATGAAGACCGACAAGCGCATCATGCTGATCGCGCAGAAGCAGGCGGACGTCGATGACCCGAAGCTGGAGGACCTGCATGCCTTCGGCACGGTCGCGACCATCCTGCAGCTGCTGAAGCTCCCGGACGGCACCGTCAAGGTGCTGGTCGAGGGCGAGACGCGCGCGCGCGTCACCGCACTGCATGCGACCGACTACTACACGTCCGAGGTGGAACTCCACAAGGACAGCGACCAGTACGACGAGCGCGAGATGGACGTGCTGACGCGCTCGGTGGTGTCGCAGTTCGAGCAGTACGTGAAGCTGAACAAGAAGATCCCGCCGGAGGTGCTCACGGCGCTCGCGGGCATCGAGCAGCCCGGACGGCTGGCGGACAACGTCGCCGCGCACATGTCGCTGAAGCTCTCCGAGAAGCAGAAGGTGCTGGAGATCCTCGACGTGCGCAAGCGCCTCGAGCACGTGCTGGTCGCCATCGAGGGCGAGATGGACGTGCTGCAGATCGAGAAGCGCATCCGTGGTCGCGTGAAGTCGCAGATGGAAAAGAGCCAGCGCGAGTACTACCTCAACGAGCAGATGAAGGCCATCCAGAAGGAGCTGGGTGACATGGAGGATGGCGCCAACGAGATCACCGAGCTGGAGCGCAAGATCGCGCGCGCCGGCATGCCCAAGGAAGCCCGCGACAAGGCCACCGCCGAGGTCAACAAGCTGAAGCTGATGTCGCCGATGTCAGCCGAAGCGACGGTGGTGCGCAACTACGTCGACTGGCTGGTGAAGGTGCCGTGGAAGAAGCGCACGCGACTGCTGAAGAACATCAACCACGCGCAGAAGGTGCTGGACGAGGACCATTACGGCCTGGAGAAGGTCAAGGAGCGCATCGTCGAGTACCTCGCCGTGCTCCAGCGTGTCGAAAAGATCAAGGGCCCGATCCTGTGCCTGGTGGGTCCCCCGGGCGTGGGCAAGACTTCTCTCGGCCAGAGCATCGCGCGCGCCACCAACCGCAAGTTCGTGCGCATGAGCCTCGGAGGCGTGCGTGACGAGGCTGAGATCCGCGGCCATCGGCGTACCTACATCGGCTCGATGCCCGGCAAGATCGTCCAGAACATGGCCAAGGCCGGGATGCACAACCCGCTGTTCCTGCTCGATGAGATCGACAAGATGGCGATGGATTTCCGCGGCGATCCGTCCTCGGCGTTGCTCGAAGTGCTGGACCCGGAACAGAACGCTGCCTTCAACGACCACTACCTCGAGGTGGATTTCGACCTCTCTGAGGTGATGTTCGTCTGCACGGCGAATTCGATGAACATCCCGGCGCCGCTGCTGGATCGCATGGAAGTCATCCGCCTGCCGGGCTACACCGAGGATGAGAAGCTGAACATCGGCAAGCGCTACCTGGTGCCGAAGCAGATGAAGCAGAATGGTCTGCGCGACGGCGAACTGAAGGTCGCCGACGGCGCGCTGCTCGACATCGTGCGCTATTACACGCGCGAGGCCGGGGTGCGCAACCTGGAGCGCGAGATCGCCAAGATCTCTCGCAAGGGCGTCAAGCATCTGCTCGAGGAAAAGGAAGCCAGCAAGGCGGAGAAGGGCAAGTCAAAGGCGGCCAAGGGTGGGGAGCGCACCGTCGCGGTCACACCGAAGAACCTGGACAAGTTCCTGGGCGTGCGGCGCTTCCGCTACGGCAAGGCCGAGGACGAGAACCGCATTGGCCAGGTCACGGGACTGGCGTGGACCGAAGTGGGTGGCGAACTGCTGACCATCGAGGCCGCGGTGGTGCCGGGCAAAGGCAAGCTGCTGCACACCGGG
>JANPHA010000127.1:0-21926 GCA_031424255.1 Burkholderiales bacterium
CGACACGGCCCATCGAGGTGCAGTAGGCCGGCAGCCGGCTGCCGATGTTGAGCGATACCGACATGATGCGGCGCGTGGCCGAGCGCGCGATGTAGACGATCTCGTCGCCGTCGAGCACGGCGAGGGAACACGATTCCTGCACCGCGGCGCTCACGCGCTCGAGCAACGGCTGCGCGGTCTCGGCGAGCGGGGCCGACGAGAGGTAGGAAAATCCGAGGGTGAGGATCTTGGGTTCGAGCGTGAAGCCGTGCCCGTCGTTGCCCACGTAGCCCAGTCGCCCGAGGGTATGCAGGCAGCGGCGCACGGAGGCGCGCGGAATGCCGGTCTTGCGCGCGAGCTCGGCCACGGTGAGCGTGCGCCGCGCTCGCGTGAACGCGCGCACGACCGCGAGGCCCCGCGCGAGCGAGGTCATGAAGTCCGCGTCGCCGGTCCACGCCGCGATCTCGTCGACCGGAAGCGTGGAGGCGGAAGCGGCGGGCGGCTTCTTCTTCATGGCGCAGCCGATTCTATGCCGGGCGGCCGATAAACGCACAAAGGTCCTGTCATCGGATTGACAGGCGCGCGCGCCGCACTGTATCAAGTCGCGATGACCAGCGTCCTCGGCGTCGTGTTCGACGGGATTGCCTACGGCAGCCTGCTCTTCCTCATCAGCCTGGGGCTGTCGGTGACGATGGGCCTCATGAACTTCATCAATCTCGCGCACGGAGCCTTCGCGATGTTCGGCGGCTACCTCGCGGTGTGGCTGATGACGCGCTGGGGCGTGCCGTTCCTCGCGACGCTCCCGATCGCGTTCGTCGTGATCGGCGCGGCCGGAGCGGTGCTCGAGCGCGCTCTCTATCGCCGCCTCTACGGCGCGAGCCCGCTCGACCAGGTTCTCTTCACGATCGGCCTCACGTTCATGTCGATCGCGGTGGCCACGTACATCTGGGGCCCGGGGCAACAACCGGTGAGCCTGCCGGGTTTCCTGCGCGGGCAGGTGAGCATCCTCGGCCTCGAGGTCGGCACCTACCGCGTGTTCCTGATCGGGATCGTGGTCGTGATCACGCTGGCGCTGCGCTACTTCATCGAGCGCACGCGCTTCGGCGCGCAGGTGCGCGCGGCGGTCGATAACCGCGAGGCCTCCGCCGGGCTCGGCATCCCGGTCGATCGCGTCTTCAGCCTGATGTTCGCGCTCGGCACCGGGCTCGCCGGCGTGGGCGGCGCGCTCGGCATCGACGTGCTCGGGCTCGACGCCTCGTTCCCGCTCAAGTACATGGTGTACTTCCTGCTCGTGGTCGCGGTCGGGGGCGCGGGCACGATCCACGGCGCGGCGGTGGCCGCGGTGATCCTCGGCATCTTCGACGTCGCGGGCAAATACTACTTCCCGCAGGTAGGCGCCTTCATCATCTATTTCCTCATGGTCGCGCTGTTGATCGCGTTCCCGGCCGGGCTCTACGGGAGGCGCACCTGAAACTGCCGAGCGGTCGCTGGCACGCGGAGGAAATCGTCTTCTGGCTGGTCCCCGTCGCCTGCTATTTCCTGTTTCCCAACTATCTCGTGCTCGGCAGCCAGATCCTGATCGTCGGGCTCTTCGCGCTCTCGCTCGATCTCATCCTCGGCTACGCGGGCATCGTCTCGCTCGGGCACGCGGCGTTCTTCGGCATCGGCGCCTACACCGCGGGCCTGCTCTCGGCGCGCTGGGGATGGCACGAGCCGCTCTCCGGACTCGCGATCGCCGCGATCGCCGCCGCGATCGCCGGATTCGGCACGAGCTTCCTGGTGGTGCGCGGGCAGGACCTCACGCGCCTCATGGTGACGCTCGGCATCGGGCTCTTGCTCTACGAGGCCGCGAACAAGGCGGCGTTCCTCACCGGCGGCGTGGACGGGCTTTCGGGCGTGGCCACCGGCAAGCTCCTCGGCTGGAGATCGTTCGACCTGCAGGGAAGGACCGCGTACGTCTACAGCCTCGCGGTGCTCTTCCTCGTGTTCGTCGTGATGCGCCGGCTCGTGAACTCGCCCTTCGGCCTCTCGCTCACCGGCATCCGCGAGGGAAGGAAGCGAATGCCCGCGATCGGCGCGCCGGTGCGCGCGCGGCTGGTGGCGATCTACACGGTGGCCGCGGGGGTCGCGGGCCTCGCGGGAGGATTGCTCGCGCAGACCACGCAGTTCGTCGGCCTCGACGTCTTCGGCTTTCCGCGCTCCGCCGAGCTGATGATCATGCTCGTCGTCGGTGGAACCGGGCGCCTCTACGGAGCGATCGTCGGCGCGGCGGTCTTCATGATCGTGCAGGACTACCTCTCGGGCATCAACCCGGTCTATTGGCAGTTCTGGATCGGGCTGCTGCTGGTGGTGATGGTGCTCTTCACGCGCGACGGCCTGGTCGGCGCGGCCGAGAGGCTCTACGGCCGGCTCCGCGCCAGGGCGAAACCATGAGTGCCGTGCTGCGCACCGAGGGCCTCACCAAGACGTGGGGCGCGTTCGCCGCCAACAGCGATGTGAGCCTCTCGATCGCGGCGGGCGCACGCCATGCGTTGATCGGGCCCAACGGCGCCGGCAAGACCACGTTCATCAACCTGCTGACCGGCGTGCTGGCGCCCACGCGTGGCGAGGTCTACCTCGAGGAGCGGCGCATTACCCCGCTCACGCAACACGAGCGCGTGAAGCGCGGCATGACGCGCACCTTCCAGATCAACACCCTCTTCCCCGGGCTCACGGTGCTCGAGTCCGTGCTGCTCGCGGTGTGCGAGCGCACCGGTGCGGCGTGGACCTGGCACCGCACCACCGCGAGCCTCGGCGCCGAGATCTCCGAGACGCGCGTGCTGCTGCAACGCCTGCGCCTCGACGACGATGCGGACACCGTGACGCGCCACCTGCCCTACGGCAAGCAGCGGCTGGTGGAGATCGCGCTGGCCCTCGCGACTCGGCCCAAGCTGCTGCTGCTCGACGAGCCCGCGGCGGGCATCCCCGCGAGCGACAGCGCGGAAGTCTTCGGGGTGCTCGCCGACCTCCCCGCCGACGTGACCCTGGTCTTCATCGAGCACGACATGGATCTCGTCTTCCGCTTCGCGCAGCGCATCACGGTGCTGGTCGGCGGACGCGTGCTGATGGAGGGCACGCCCGAGGAGGTCGCGCGCGATGCGCGCGTGCGCGAGGTCTATCTCGGGGAAGCCGATGGCTGAGCTGCTGGCGCTCGAGGGCGTGCGCGCGGGCTACGGCGACTCGGTCGTGCTCGAGGACGTCGACTTCTCGATGCAGGAAGGCGATAGCCTGGCGCTCCTCGGGCGCAACGGCATGGGAAAGAGCACGCTGCTCATCACGCTGATGGGGCTTTCGCACCTTCACGCGGGCCGCATCCGCTGGAAGGGGCGCGACATCGCGGCGCTGCCGCCCTATCGCCGGGCGCACGGTGGACTCGGCTGGGTGCCGCAGGAACGCCTGATGTTTGCCTCGCTCACCGTGGAGGAGCACCTCACCGCGGTCGCGCGGCCCGGGCATTGGAACGTCGAGCGCGTCTACGAGGTCTTCCCCGGGCTGCGCGATCGCCGCGCCAACTGGGGCAACCAGCTCTCCGGCGGCGAGCAGCAGATGCTCGCGATCGCGCGCGCATTGATGGTGAACCCCGCGCTGCTGCTGCTCGACGAGCCGATGGAGGGACTGGCGCCGATCATCGTGCGCGACCTGGTCGCGGTCATCCGGCGCGTCGTGGCCGAGAGCGGGCTCGCGGTGATCGTAGTGGAGCAGCACGCGCGCCTCGCGCTCGGGCTCACGCGCAACGCGATGGTGCTCGATCGCGGGCGCATCATCCATCGATCCACCAGCGCGAGCCTGCTCGCCGACCCCGAGACGCTCGCCCATCTGCTCGGCGTCGCATAGTAAGATTCCCCGATGACATCGATCACCGAAGCCTTCCTCTGCGACGCGGTCCGCACGCCGTTCGGGCGCTACGGCGGAGCGCTCTCCCCGGTGCGCGCCGACGACCTGGGTGCCATCCCGATCGCCGAGCTGATGCGGCGCAACGCGAACGTCGATTGGGCGGCGTTGGACGACGTGATCTACGGTTGCGCGAACCAGGCCGGTGAGGACAACCGCAACGTCGCGCGCATGGCGCTGCTGCTCGCCGGGCTGCCGGTCGGGGTTCCGGGTGCCACCACGAACCGCCTCTGCGGCTCCGGGATGGAAGCGGTGGGCGCGATCGCTCGCGCGATCCGCGCCGGCGATGCGCAGCTCGGAATCGCCGGCGGCGTGGAGAGCATGTCGCGCGCGCCCTTCGTGATGCCCAAGGCGCAGAGCGCCTTCTCGCGCGCCAACGCGGTCTACGACACCACGATCGGCTGGCGCTTCGTGAACCCGAAGATGAAGGCGAAGTACGGCGTGGACCAGATGCCGGAGACCGCGGAAAACGTGGCCGCGGACTACCACGTCGCGCGCGCCGACCAGGATGCGTTCGCGCTGCGTTCGCAGCAGCGGGCGCTCGCCGCGCAGGCTTCCGGTGCGCTCGCCGAGGAGATCGTCGCGGTCACGCTGCCCGCGAAGAAGGGCGATGCCCTCATCGTCGCGAAGGACGAGCACCCGCGCGAGACGACGCTCGAGCAGCTGGCGAAGCTGAAGCCGATCGTGCGCGACGACGGCACGGTCACCGCCGGCAACGCCTCGGGCGTGAACGACGGCAGCTGCGCGCTGCTGATCGCGAGCGAGGCGGCGGCGAAGGCCCACGGGCTCACGCCGCGCGCGCGCATCCTCGGCATGGCCTCGGCCGGCGTGGAACCGCGCATCATGGGCATGGGGCCCGCGCCCGCCTCGAAAAAGCTGCTCGCGCGCCTCGGCATTGCGATCGCGCAGATCGACGTGGTCGAGCTGAACGAGGCGTTCGCCGCCCAGGCGCTACCGGTCCTGCGGGAGCTCGGCCTCGCGGACGACGCCGCGCACGTGAACCCGAACGGCGGCGCCATCGCGCTCGGCCACCCGCTGGGCGCCTCCGGTGCCCGGCTCGTCACGACCGCGATGTACCAGCTGCGCCGCACCGGCGGCCGGCTCGCGCTTTGCACGATGTGCATCGGCGTGGGCCAGGGCATCGCGATCGCGATCGAGCGGGTCTAGCGAGGGCACGAACCCGCGGTCTCCCCCGTGGACGCGGTCCAGCTCCTCGGGAGTCAATTCGGCAAATGGGCGCATGCCGCAACCTAACCCGGAGCGGACCGTCCTTCGCGCGAAAATCCCGCGACAGTTTTATTGAATATTCGGCATGCGGCCGCGCTAGAGCGGCGCAGCGGCGAGGAGCCGCGCGGCGTCGGCCACGGTATCGACCAGCCGGTCGCATTGCAGCGTCTGCGGCCCGCGGCCCTCGTTGTAGCCGTACGGCACGCACCACACCGGGCAACCGGCGGCGCGCGCGGCGAGCACGTCGTTGTCCGAATCCCCGATCATCAGCGAGGCCGGCGGCGCGCTTTTCATCGCGCGGCAGGCGGCCTGCAGCATATCGCCGTGCGGCTTGCGGGGGATGCCGTCGTCTCCGGCCACCACGCCCGCGAAGAAATGCGCGAGCTCCAGGTGATCGAGCAGCCTTTCGGTGAAAAAGCGCGGCTTGTTGGTCACGACACTCATCGGCAAGCCCGCGTCCTCGAGCAGGTGCAGCCCTTCGAGCACTCCGGGAAAGAGCTCGGCGCGCGTGCCGACGGTGCGCGCGTAATGCGCGCGGAAGCACGCGACCGCGACATCGAGATCGATCTTGTCCCCCGCCTTGGTGCCGATCGCGCGCTCGACCATCGAGACGATGCCGCGCCCGATCAGGTGCTCGACTTCCTTCAGCGCGAGCTGCGGGCGCCCCAGCTCCTGCAGCGCGAAGTTCAACGCCGCCGAGATCTCGCCCGCGGTGTCGATGAGCGTGCCATCGAGATCGAAGATCACCGCGCGAACGGAAACGGCGGGCACGGGGGGCGCTCGGAGCCGCGGCTCTTCAGGGCCCGTTGGCGATCCTGCGGGCGTCGCCGGTGAGCTCGAGGATGTGCAGCCCGGTGTTGGCGCGGTCGGCGATGTAGATGTAACCCCGCTCGTCGACCTCGACGTTGTTGGTCTGGATCGCGACCTTGCAGCGCTCGGTGGCGCCCTCCCCGACGCAGCGCTTGTCGGTCTTGTCGGTGACCGCGGGAATGAAGTAGCCGACCTCGGCCGGATGGTAGGGATCGCGGATGTCGAGCGCGCGCACGCCGGCATTGAAGAACGCGATGAAGACGAGTCGCCGGTAGTAGACCGGCGCGAAGCTCTCGTTGGACGAGTGCGAACCGAAGCGCCCGCCGCGCGAGCAGAAATTGCCGCTCGCCTCCGGCACGGTCCAGCTCGCGACGTTGAAGGGCTTCGATTCGGCGGTGATGTCGGCGATCCACACCATCTGGCGCGCCTCCTGGCACTCGTTCACCAGCGATTCGTTCACCACGATCGCGAAGTCGCGCTTGGCGCCCACCTTGTCGCGCGCGAACTCGGCCACCGGCACGCCCAGCACCGGGAAGACCGTGTGCGCCCCGTTGGTGGGCGGCAGGTCGAGGCGGCCGACCTGCGGAGAGTCGAGGTTCTCGTTGGTCGGCTCCTTCGGTCCCGCGAGCAGCTTCTCGCGGTCGACGATCTGCATCACGCCGCCCTTGTTGGTGCCGTATCCGAAGTAGACGCGGTTGCCGGCGGGCCCGGTCGAGATCGGCCCGTGCAGCTCGGTCGGGGCCTCGCCTTTCGCGCCCGGCTGCTGTCCCGCGAGCCCGAAGTCGCGGATGAAGCGCGGATTCGCGGGATCGGAGAGATCGTAGACCTGCGTCATCCGGCGCGTGCGCCAGCCCTCGACGCCCGAGACCAGGTAGGCGATGCCGGTATCGCATTCCCACCAGCTCTTGTGCGTGCCCTTGAGGCCCTTCACCACGGTCGCGACGAGCGCGGGCTTCGCCGGCTGGGTCACGTCCCACACTTCGTGCGCGAGGTTGCCGTAGGGACGCAACAGGTAGACCTTCTTACGGTCGGCGCGCGGCAGCGTCTCGCCGGAACACACGCGCACCATCTGCGCGCCGCCGCTTTCCCCCTGGCCGGGCTCGCCGGGAATGTGCGCGAGCAGCGTCGGCGCCTGCGGGCGGGTCACGTCGAGGATCGAGGTGCCGTTGTCCTCCATCGCGCCGGTGAGCGGATTCAGAGTGCGCCCGCCGTGATGGCCGATGTAGGCGATCCAGCGCTCGCCCTGGCGAACCACGAGCGGCTGGTAGGCGCTGCGCGCCTGCAGGTCGTGATGGCCGACGAGCTCCATGTTGCGTTTCTCGGCGGGAGCCTGCGCATGGACGGCGGGGATGGCGAGCAGGCCGAGGAGCGAGGCAAGCACGAATCTGGTTTTCATTTTTTTGCTCATTTCATCCGCGCCAATGCCTTGCGATAGTACGAAAGATCGAGGTAGCGCGCCGGCTCGGTGAGGTTTTTCTGCGGCCGCCCGAATTCGCTTCGCAGCTTCAGGACCGTCTCCACCCCGGCGAGGCTGATGGCGGCGTCGGCCTGGAATCCCTCGCTGCCTCCGAGCAGCATGTCCCACGCCGCGAGCGCATCCGCTTCGCCCGCGCGCGGCAGGTTCTTGCGATAGATCGCGATCGCTTCCGCGCGATGCGCGGGGTCGCCGAGCCACTGGAGCGCCGCGACATATCCCTGGATGAATCCGACGAGCTCGGCCTCATGCGCCTTCGCCCAGCCGCGGCGCGCCACGCCGAGGACCGCTTGATAGGGCCCGATCGCATCGACCGCATTGGCGAGGCGCCGGTAGCCGCGCGCCTCGGGCGCGATCTCGAGCGGCGAGGTGAGGATGGTGCCCGCGGTCTTGCCCTGCATCAGCGCCTCGGCGCGCTGGGCGGTGCCGCCGACGCGCTCGAGCTCGTAATCGGATTCGGCAAGGCCGCCTTGCTGCAGGATCTTGCGCAGCACGAACGCATAGCCGGTGGTCGCGGCATCGACCGCGAGCGATTTTCCCTTCAGGTCGGCGATCGAACGGATCTCGGGCTGCGTCACCAGGCGCACGGCGCCGTATTGCCCGCCCATGAACGCGAAGAGATCCGGCGCCGTCGCAAGCTCCGCCTCGCCCTGCCCTTCCTGGTAGGCGACGACGTTGTCGATGGTCGAGAACGCGATGTCGAATTTTCCCGCGACCAGGTTCTGGATCTGGAAGACCGAGTTTGGCGTCGGCGTGATCTTCACCTCGACGCCGTGCGCCGCGAACTGGCCCTTCTCCTGCCCTACCCAGAGCGGCCAGTTGAACCCGCCGGGGAACACGATCACCTCGAGCGGCGCGGCCGCCGCGTGGCCCAGCCCCACGGAGAATGCGAGCGCGAGAGCGCGCAGCGCCGCGAGCGTTTTCATTGGACAGTGATCCCGGCCTTCTTCACCACGTCGGCCATCTTCGCGGTTTCCGATTTCAGGAACGCGTCGAATTCCGCCGGCGCCATCGGCATGCCGACCGCGCCCAGCACGGTGAGCTTCTCGCGCACTTCGGGCGAGGCGAGCGCCTCGCGCGCCGCGGCGTTCAGGCGCTCGATGATCGGGCGCGGTGTGGCGGCGGGTGCCAGCAACGCGACCCAGAAGACGTAACCGGATTGGCGGAACCCGGCCTCGGTCGTGGTCGGCACATCCGGCAGCAAGGGCGAGCGTTCGAGCGTGCCCACGGCGAGCGCCTGCAGGCGGTTGTCGCGGATCATCGGCAGCGCCGAGGACAGCGGCGCGAAGAAGAAATCGATGCGCCCCGCGGTGGTCTCCGTCATCGCCTCGGGCGTGCCGCGATACGGGACGTGCTGCGCCTCGAATTTCGCCGACTGGCGGAAGATCTCCGCGTTCATGTGCGTGGCGCTTCCGTTTCCGGCGGACGCGTAGTTGAGCGTTCCGGGCTGCGCGCGCGCCTTGTCCACCAGCTCCTGCAGGTTGCGGTAGCCCTTCGCGGGCGAGACCACGAGCACGTTCGGCAGGCTCGCGAGCGGCGTGATCCCGGCGAAATCCCTGAGCGTGTCGTAGGGAAGCGACGGATAGATCGCCGGGTTGGCGACGTGGCCGGCGGAATGCACGAGCAGCGTGTAGCCGTCGGGCGCGCTCTTCGCCACCTGTGCGGCGCCGAGCGTTCCGCCCGCGCCCGGCCGGTTCTCGATCACGAGCGGCTGCTTCAACGTGCGCGCCATGTGCTCGCCCACCGTGCGCGCCACGATGTCGGTGCCGCTACCGGCGGTGAACGGCACGATCACGTGGATCGGCCGGTCGGGATAGCCGGATTGCGCATGGGCCGCGCCCTGCACGGCGAGGCAGGCGGCGATCGCGGCCAGTTTCAGGAGCATTCTCATGGCGACAGGGTCCTTTGAGCGGAGTGAAATGTCATTGGCGCGTCCCCGGCACGAACACGAGACGTTCGGGGCTGCCGTTCAACACGCGACGATACGCGTCGACTGCGCCTTCGAGCGGGAAGGTCGTGCCTTCGGCGATCGGATAGGGCCGCAACGCGCCCTCCTCGAATCCGGGACGCAACGCCTCGAAAATCTCGCCGCACTCGACCGCGGAGAGCGCGAGTGAATCGACGCCGACGAAGGCATGGCGGCCGCGGTAGAACGCGAAGATGTCGAACGGCACCGCACGCTCGACGGTGGCGATGAAGATCTGGGTGCCGAGCTTCGCGAGGCTCGCGTTGGCTTCCGCGAACCACGGGCTGCCCACCGTGTTGAACGCGATGGTGGCGCCGCCGGCCTTGCGGATGATGTCCGCCGGCTTCTCGGTGCTCGCGTCGATGTAGCGCACTGGGCCGCTCGCGAAGCCGCGCGGCGCATCGCCCCGGCGATCGACGGCGAACACCTCGGCGCCGGCGCGCGCGGCCAGCTGCACCGCCGCCTGCCCCACCTTCCCGCTCGCCCCGAACACCGCGACCACGTCGCCCTTGCGCGGAAAGCCGCTGCGGCGGAAGCCTTCGTAGGCGGTGACGAACGGGACGCCGACCGAGCCGGCTTCCTCCATCGAAAGGTTGCGCGGCTTCGCGGATACCGCCGATGCCGGCACCACCAGGCGCTCCGCGTGCGTGCCGTTGCGCGTGATGCCGACGTCGCCGCCCGAGCCCCATACCTCCGCGCCCAGCAGTTTCAACGGACCGGCGACCACCACGCCCGCATAGTCGCGCCCGGGCGTGCGCGGCCACGTGGCGCTCGGCATCAATCCGAGCATCGCCTTCACGTCGCTCGGGTTGATTCCCGCCGCGCGCACCTCGATCGTGACATCGCCCTCGCTCGCGCGGTTCGAGCCGAATTCCACCAGCGAGACCTCGAGATGATCGGCCGCGGGAGAGACGCGCGCGACGTTGAGCGCCTTTGGCATGGCCCTAGGCCACCATGCGGCTCGCGGGCGCGAGCCCGAGGGCCTCGCGCGCCTCGCGCGCGCTCGCTACCGCTCCGCCCAGGTCCTCGATCATCTGCTTCGCCTTGGCGACGAGCTCGGCGTTGCTCTTCGCGAGCACGCCCTTCGAGAGGTAGATGTTGTCCTCCATCCCGACGCGTACGTTGCCGCCAAGGAGCCACGCCTGGGCGAGCATCGGGTACTCGGCGCGGCCGATGCCGAAGGCGCTCCACGCCGATTCGCTTGGCAGCAGGCCGCGCGCATAGAAGAGCGTCTCCGGCGTGCTCGCGAAACCGTACTTCACGCCCATCACGATGGTGAACAGGCCCGGCCCCTTCAGCGTGCCTTCGGCTAGCAGGTCCCGGGCGAGATGGATGTCGCCGCTGTCGAACACCTCGAGCTCGGGCAGCACGCCGGCCTCGACCATCGCGCGCGCCATCTTGCGCACGTTGTTCGGCGTGTTGATCACCACATCCGGGCCCGAGTTCATCGTGTTGAGATCGAGGGAACAGATGTCGGGCTTCAGCTCGAGCACGTGGCGGATGCGCTCGAGGGGCGGGCGCAACGTCGTGCCGGGCGCCGCCACTTTCGGATCGTCCTCGCTCGGTACGAAGCGCCCGCCCGGGCCAGTGGTGAGATTGATGACGAGATCGCCGTCGCGCGCGCGGATGCGCCGCATGACATCGCGATAGTGCTCGACTTCCATCGACGGGCGCCCGGTCGCGGGATCGCGCACGTGGATGTGGACGATCGCGGCACCGGCGGCGGCCGCGGCCAGGCACTCGTCGGCGATCTGCTGCGGCGTGATCGGCAGGTGCGGCGTCTGGTCGGGCTTGGTGATGTTGCCGGTGACAGCGCAGGTGATGAAGGTTTTCCCGGATTTCATGTCGATTCGCTTTCTAGAGTGCGCGGCCGCCGTCGACCACGAATGTCTGGCCGGTCGCGAAGCGCAGGCGCGTCGCGCACGCCTCGATCGCGGCCGCCACGTCGCCGGGCTTGCCGACGCGTTTGAGCGGAGTTGCGACTCCCGCCTTGGCGTTGAAATCGGTGCCGCGCCCGGGTACGAACCCGGAGTCGACGACGCCCGGCGAAACGGTGAGCACGCGGACCTCCGGCGCCAGCGCCTTGGCGAGCGCCTTGCCCATCAGGTCGATACCGGCCTTCGAGGCCGAGTACGCGAGGTTGCTGCCGCCGCCGGTGATCCCCGCGATCGACGAGACGTTCACGATGAGCCCGTCGCCGCTCGCCTTGAGCATCGGGTGGAACGCGCGGATGGTCGCGAAGACGCCGCGCCAGTTCGCCTGGAAGATCGAGTCGATCAGCTCGTCGGTGAGGGCCGCGAGGTCGGTGATCGGAACCGGCTTGGTGAAGCCCGCCGTGTTGACGAGCACGTGCAACATGCCGCCGCAGCGCTCCTGCACCTCGCGCGCCGCCTGGGCGAGGCTCGCCGAATCGGTGATCGACGCGGCGACGCCGAAATGCCCGCTGCCCGGCAACGTCGCGAGAAACGCCTCGAGCTCCGCCTGCGGCCGCCGGTGCAGCACGATCACGCGCGCGCCGAGCGCGGCGAAGCGTTGCGCGGTGGCGCGGCCGATGGCGCCGAGCCCTCCGGCGATCAGGGCGTTGCGCCCATCGAGCCGATCGAGCGGATCGAACGTGGAATCGGTCATGGAATCGGCGCCTGCGGGATGCGCTTCACGCCAGGGCGCAGCGTGAAGTCGTATTCGAGATGGGCGGCTCCCTCCGGGCCGCGCACGATCCGCCCGCTCAACCCGGGGGTCACTCCGAAGACCACGTCGCTTTCCATGTTCTCCTCCTCATCGGCGAAGACCTGCGTGATGAGCGTGCGGTATCCGTCGAGCGAGACCATGAAGTGCACGTGGGCGGGGCGGTACGGATGGCGGACCTGCGCCGCGAGCAATTCGCCGCACGGCCCATCGGTGGGCACCGGATAGCCCGCGGGCAGCACCGAGCGCAATGCATAGCGCCCCTCGCCGTCGGTGACGAAGCGCCCGCGCAGGTTCATGTCGGGCTGGCCCTCGTCCTGGTTCTCGTAGAGCCCGACCGGCGAGGCCTGCCACACGTCGACTTCGGCGCCCGCGAGCGGCTTGCCGTGGATATCGGTCACGCGCCCGGAAACGGTGAACGGCTCGCCCCCATCGCCGTGGCGCGCGATCGAATCGCCCGCCTTGCACAACGGCGCGCGCGCGCGCCAGAACGGCCCGAGCAGCGCGGCATCGGTGAGGCCCTCGCCCGAGGGATTGTTGAGGAGCACGACGAGGCTCGAGAGGCCGAGCAGGTCGGAGGCGAGGATCACCTCGTTCTTCTTCTCGCCCGAGGCCTGGCCCAGGCGGCGGATGAAATCCAGGCCGCGCTCGAACTCCTCCTCGGTGGGGCGCGTCTCCTTGAGGAAGGCGTGCAGGTGCCGCACCAGGTTCGCCATGACCTGGCGCAGGCGCGGATCGGGAGCGCGCGACATCGCCTTCAGCACCGCCTCGGTCACCGAGTCGGGGCTGGTGACGACGCCGTGGCGCCGGGGACGCGTTTCGGGAAAGGGTCGGGTGGCCATCGGAGTGGCTGCAAAGATTACGCAATCGATTGCATAAAGTCAAGATGCGCGCGCCCGTTCATGGTATTTTTCCCCATGGCTCGGCGCGCGTTCACCCTCAAGGACGTCGCGAAGGCCGCGGGAGTCCACTCCTCGACCGTCTCGCGCGTGCTCAATCCGTCGACCCGCCACATGGCGGGCGAAAAGGTGGCGGCGCGCGTGCTCGCGGTGGCGAAGCGGCTCGGCTACCGCGCCAACCGCTCCGCGGCCACGCTGCGCACGCGGCGCTCGAACACCATCGGCGTGGTGCTGCCCGACATGACCAACCCGGTGTTTCCGCCGATCCTGCAGGGCATCGAGCAGGAGCTGCGCGGGCTCGGCTACGTGGCGCTCGTCGCCAACGCCAACGACGACGACCAGCAGCACTACGTGGTCGAGCAGATGCTCGCCCGCCAGGTCGATGGTCTCATCCTCGCCACGACCACGCGCCGCGATCCGATCGTCGACCATTGCCTGCGCGCGCAGGTGCCGGTGGTCTCGGTGAACCGCAGCGAGGATTCGGGACGCATCTCGAGCGTGGTGCACGACGAAGCGCTCGGGATGCACCTCGCGCTCGAGCACCTGGCGGCACTCGGCCATCGGCGCATCGCCCACATCTGCGGGCCGCAGCACCTCTCGACCGGCTACCTGCGCCTGCGCGGCTTCCTCGAGGCGGCCGCGGATCGCGGGCTCGATCCGCAGTCGCTGGTGGTGAGCGAGGCGGTGGCGTACGTGCAGGACGCGGGGCGTGTTGCATGCGAAGCGCTGTTGCGCGCGCATCCCGCGGTGACCGCGGTGGTCGCAGCGAACGATCTGGTGGCGCTCGGCTGCTACCAGGCGGCGAAGGCCCTGGGCCGGCAATGCCCGCGCGACATCTCGATCGTGGGGCACAACGACATGCCGTTCGTGGATCTCATCTCGCCCGCCCTCACCACCGTGCGGATCGCGCACCGCGAGATGGGCATCCAGGCGGCGCGGCTCATCATGCAGCAGATTCGCAGCCCGGGGACGAACCTGATCGACATCCGATTGAAGCCGGAGCTCGTGGTGCGTGGATCCACCGCCGCGCCGCGCGAAATGCACAAGCCGGCGAAGAAACGGCGCCGCCATTGAGTTGTGCGAAACCGCACAGACTTCGCCGGCGGGTCATGCGACCCTCGATGTATGCTGCGGTGCAACAAAACAAAAAAAGCCGCTCATCGAGCGGCTTTTTTTGATCCATGCAAGCTTGAACTGGTAGGCGCGATTGGACTCGAACCAACGACCCCCACCATGTCAAGGTGGTGCTCTAACCAGCTGAGCTACGCGCCTGATTCGAGCCCGTGATTATAGGGGCAACCGCCCCAAAGTGAAAGCCGGCGCCGCCCACAAGGCGGCGGATGTCGAGAGAGAAAACGATGAAAACCAGCACCCCCATCACCACCCGCTTGCGGCAAAGCGATCGCGCGGCCCTCGAGGCGCACTTCATCGCGCTGCAGGGCGAGGATCGCCGGCTGCGATTCGGCTCCAACATCAGCGACGATGGCCTGCGCGACTACGTCGGGCGGATCGATTTCGCGGGCGACGGGATCTTCGCGGTGCAGGACGACGAGCTGCGCCTGATCGCCGTGATCCACGTCGCGTTCAGCCCGGCGAGCGCCGAGCTCGGGCTGTCGGTGTTGCCCGGCTATCGCGGGCAGGGGATGGGGAACGCGCTCTTCGCGCGCGCCGTGATGCATCTTCGCAATCGCGGCACGCCGGAAGTATTCGTGCATTGCCTGTCGGAAAACGGCGCGATGATGCACCTCGCCCGCAAGAACGGCATGCGCATCATTCCGGCAGGACAGGAAACCGACGCGCGCCTTGCGATCGACCCGCCGAACGCGCATTCGCTCTTCACCGAGTGGATGCAGGACCACCGCGCGAGCGCGGTGCGCACCGCGCGCCAGAACGCGCTCTTCACCAAGTCGATGCTGGGCTGGCTCGCCCCGGAGCGCTGAGCCGGTCGATGCGGGCGTTGCCCTAGCCCGCCTGCAGCCAGAGTCCCTTCAGGTATTCGCCTTCGGGGAAGTGGATCGAGGCCGGATGGTCGAGGGCCGCCCCCAGGTGCCTGCGCACCTGCAGGTCCACGCGCGAATCCGCCGCCGCCCCCGCGACGATCTTCTGGAAGAGGTCGGCGGACACCGCCCCCGAGCAGGAGAACGTGAGCAGGTGCCCGCCGGGCGCGAGCAGCTTCATCGCCCAGAGGTTGATGTCCTTGTATGCGCGCGCGGCGTTCGCGACGTGCTTCTCCGTGGGCGCGAACTTCGGCGGATCGAGCACGATGAGGCCGTACTTGCGCCCCTGGTCGCGCAGCTTGCGCAGGTGCGCGAACACGTCGGCCGCCACCCACTCCATCTTCGTCTCCTCGATGCCGTTGATCTGCGCGTTGCGTCGTCCTGCGGCGAGCGCCTCTTCGGAGGTGTCGAGGGAGGTGATGCGCGTGGCCCCACCTCTCGCCGCGGCGAGGCTGAATCCGCCGGTGTAGCAGAAGGCGTTGAGCACATCCGCGTCCTTCGCGAGCGTGGCGGCAAGCGCGCGGTTGTCGCGCTGGTCGAGGTAGAAGCCGGTCTTCTGCCCGTGGACCACGTCGACTTCGTATGCGATGCCGTCTTCGTGGATCCGCACCGGGGCGTTCACCTCGCCGACGATGGAGCCGGTCTGGGGTGCCAGGCCTTCGAGCGTGCGCACCTCGACATCGGAGCGTTCGTAGACCGCCTTCGCGCCGGTGAGCTCGAGCAGCGCCTCGGCCCAGAATGGACGCCAGCGTTCGGCTCCCGCGGAAAGGATCTGCAGGACGAGCGTGTCGCCGTAGCGATCGGCCACGAGTCCGGGCAGGCCGTCGGATTCGCCGTGCACGAGCCGCATGGAATCGCTGCCCGCCGCGACCACGGCACGGCGTTCGATCGCGGCTTTCAGGCGCGCGCGCATGAACGCGGCGTCGATCGTGTCCTTCGCGTCGAACGACCACGCGCGCGCCTGGATCTGCGATGACGGGCTATAGGCGGCCCACGCGAGGAAGGCCCCGTCGCGCGCGACCGCCTGCACCGTCTCGCCCGAGCCGGGATTGCCCTCGACGCGCTCGATGGCGCCGGAGAAGATCCACGGATGGCGGTGGCGCAACGACTTGTCGCGCCCGGGCTTGAGGACGAGTCGGGAAATCGGGGAGTTCACGGGAAGGGCGATGCGGGAAAAGTGCGATCATTATCCATGACTCCGGCGCGCCCCAGCGATCGCATCGTCGAGAAGGCCGGCGACATCACGCACGAGGATGTCGACGCGATCGTGAACGCCGCCAATTCGTCGCTGCTGGGCGGCGGCGGCGTCGACGGCGCGATCCACCGCGCCGGCGGGCCCGCGATCCTCGCGGCGTGCCGCGCGATTCGCGCGACCTCGCACCCCGCGGGCCTGCCGACCGGCGAGGCGGTGATCACCATCGGCGGGCAGCTTCCCGCGCGCCACGTGATCCACACCGTCGGCCCGATCTACGGACAGCACGGCGGCGACGAGGCACGCCTGCTCGCCAATTGCTACGCGAACTCGATTGCGCTCGCTGCGCAGCACGGGCTCTGCACGATCGCCTTTCCCGCGATCTCCACCGGCGCTTACGGCTACCCGAAGGCAGAAGCCGCGCGCGTCGCCCGCGCCGCGATCGAGCGCGCGCTCGAGCAGCATCCTTCGATCACGGAAGTGCGGTTGGTGAATAGATAAAACCGGGGACAGACCACGGTTTTCCGCCTAAGAGAAAACGGGGTCCGTCCCCGGTTTTTCGGCAACCATCAAGGGTTGCACCTGGTTGCGGCCGTGGTGCTTGGCTTCGTAGAGCCAGTGGTCGGCGGCGTCGAGCAGGCCGTTGGGATGATCGAACGAGCTGCTGGTCGCGAGGCCTATCGAGAGGGTCACGCGCAGGTGCGGGTGGATCGACTGCCAGTCCCACGATTCCACCGCGCGGCGCACGCGTTCGCAGGCCTCGGAGGCGGAGCGCATGTCGAGGCCGCGGAAGATCAGCATGAACTCCTCGCCGCCGAAGCGCCCGGCCAGGTCGCCGAGGCGGCAATGGGAGCGCAGGATCTCGCCCACGCAGCGCAGCACCTCGTCGCCCACCGCATGCGAGAAGCGGTCGTTGATGCCCTTGAAGTGGTCGACGTCGGCGAGCGCCACGGTGAGCACCGTGCCGCGCGTCTCGGCCTCGCGCATCAGCGTCGCGAGGCGCTCGTCGAGGCTGCGGCGGTTGGCGAGGCCGGTGAGCGAATCCTCCATCGCGAGCCGGCGGTAGCGCTCGGCTTCCTGGTTGGCCTGCTCGAGGCGACGGCGCGCGGAGAGCGAGTGCGCGCGCCGCTCGGTCTCCTCGCTTTTGAGCCGCTGCTCGATCTCGCCCGAGCGACGCAGGCACGCGAGGGCGGAGACCAGGTCGCCGCGTGCCTCGTACGCCTGCGAGAGGATGCGCAGCACGCGCGCGATCTCGTCGCGCGAGCCGAGCGTCTCGAACGACGCGAGCGCCACGGTGAGCATCTCGATGCCGGCGTCGTGCTGGCCGAGCTGGTGGCGCAGCTCGCCGACGCACGCGAGCCCGTACGCCTCGATCCACTTGTCGTCGGATGCGCGCGCGAGCTCGAGAAACTGGTCGGCCATGCCGAGCGCCACCTCGGGCCGCGCCATCGCCTGGTACGCCTCGCCCATCGTCTGCAGGCAGAACGCCTCGAGGCGCTTGTAGCCGAACTGGCGCGCGATCGCGAGCGCCCGGTCGAGGAGCCGCAGCGCGTTCCCGGCCTCGAGCTGGCAGCTCGCGACGTCGCCCGCGGAGCGCAGCTGGCGCGCGCGCTGGATGTGGCCGAACGCCGCGTTGTTCAAGTCGAAGCCCGCGCCCTCGGTGTCGCCCACCTCGCGGCGCAGGTCGAGCGCCTGGTCGAAGAGCTCGAGCGCGGTCGAATGGTTGCCGAGCTGGATCTCGACGTTGCCGATGTTCGAGAGGACGCGCGCCTGCCACTTGAGGTCGCCGGCCTCGCGGAAGCCGCGCAGCGCCGCCTCGTACATCTCGAGCGCGCGGCCGTAGTCGGAGAGCTGCCGGTAGGTGATGCCGAGCAGGTTGCCGCAGCGCGCCTCGCCCTCGCCATCGCCCACGTCGCGAAAGATCGTGAGCGCCGCGTTCTGCGTCTCGAACACCGCCGGGTAGTCGGCCTGCGAATAGAGGTTGCGCCCGAGGCAGTACAGGCCCTGCGCCTCGCCCGGCGCATCGTGGCTCGCGCGCGCGAGCTCGATCGCCTCGCGGGCGAGCGTCGCACCGCGCCGCGGCTCCCGCTCGTAGAGCTGCTCGGAGATCTCGTTCAGAAGCTGCACGCGCTCCGGCACCGGCATCGGCTCGTGCAGGCGCAACTCGAGCTGCTCGAGGCTCGCGATCTTCATAACCGCCGCGCGGTATCCACCCCGGGCACGTCCTTCAGCTGGCGCAGCACGCGCATGATCGCGTCGGCCGACGAGACCTGCAGCGTGAAGCGCATGTAGGCGTAGACGCCCTTCGAGATCGTGTTGACGCCGGTCACGTTGATGCGCTCGCGCGAGATCGCTTCCGAGATGTCGCGCAGCAAACCCTGGCGGTCGACCGCGACCACCTCGAGGTCCGCCGAGAACGGCGCCTCGTCGCTCGTCTTGCCCCAGTCGGCCGGCATGAGCCGATCGCGCTGCCCTTCGGCAAGCCCGGTGATGTTGGGGCAGTCCATGCGGTGCACCGTGACGCCGCGCGCGCGCGTGATGAACCCGATGATCGGATCCGGCGGCACCGGCTTGCAGCATTTCGCGATCAGGGTCGCGATGTTGTTCACGCCCAGCACCATCACGCCGGAAGAGGTGCGCGACGATTCCTTCGCGACCATCGGCGGCGGCGCGGGCTCGGGCGCGGGCGGCGCCTCGCCGCGCAGCGCGATCTCGATCTGGCGCGTGGTCACTTCCCCGCGGCCGAGTGCCGCGAAGAAATCCTCGAGCTTGGGATAGCCGCAGGCGTCGGCGACCTTCTCGTGCGATTCGTGCGTCGCGCCGATGCGGTGCAGCTCCTTGTCGAGCGCGGCGCGGCCCTCGGCCACGTCCTTCTCGAAATCCTCGTGGCGGAACCACTGGCGCACCTTGGCGAGCCCGCGCGAGCTCGCGAGGTAGCCGGCCTGCGGGTTGAGCCAGTCGCGCGAGGGGCCGCCCTGCTTGGTCGACATGATCTCGACGCGCTGCGCGTTCTGCAGCTTGTAGTTGAGCGGCACCATCTGCCCGTCGACCTTGGCGCCGCGGCAGCGGTGCCCGAGATCGGTGTGCACGTGGTAGGCGAAATCGATCGGCGTGGAGCCCGCCGGCAGGTCGACCACGCGCCCCTGGGGCGTCAACACGTAGATCGTGTCGTCGAAGAGGACGCGCTTGCCGGGCTCCTTCTCGCCCTCCCCGCCGAGCACCTCCTGCTTCCACGCGAGCACCTGCCGCAGCCACGCGATCTTCGAGTCGAACACCTTGTCGGCGCGCGAGCCCTCCTTGTAGCGCCAGTGCGCGGCGACGCCGTGCTCGGAGTGCTGGTGCATCTCGTCGGTGCGGATCTGCACCTCGAGCGTCTTGTGCTCGGGGCCGACGACCGCGGTGTGCAGCGACTTGTAGTCGTTCGGCTTCGGATTGGCGATGTAGTCGTCGAACTCGCCCTCGACCGGCGTCCACAGATCGTGGACCACGCCGAGCACGGTGTAGCACTCGCGAATGTTGTGCACGATCACGCGCACCGCGCGGATGTCGTAGAGGCCCTCGAACGACACGTTCTTGCCGCGCATCTTCCGCCAGATCGAGTAGATGTGCTTGGGCCGGCCCTGGATCACGGCGGAGATGCCCATGGTCTCGAGCTCGGCGTGCAGCTGCGCGATCACGCGCTGGATGTAGGCCTCGCGGTCGTTCCTCTTCTCGTCCAGGAGCTGCGCGATCGTCTTGTAGATCTCGGGTTCGGTGAAGCGGAACGAGAAATCCTCGAGCTCCCACTTCATCTCCGACACCCCCAGCCGGTTGGCGAGCGGGGAAAAGAGCTCGAGCGTCTGCCGGCCCGCGGCGCGGCGCACCGCGTCGTCGGCTTTGGTGAGCGAGCGCAGGTAGACCACGCGCTCGGCGAGCTTGATCAACACGACGCGCACATCCTCGGCGATCGCGAGCAGCATCTTGCGCAGCTGCTCGAGGTCGACGCCCACGGAGTTGAGCGAATCGATGCGCCCGGCGCGCGCCAGGCCGCGCAGCAGCAGCGCCAGCTCCGGGCCGAAGGCCGCCTGCACCGCCTCCAGGTCGAGGTCGCGCTCCGGGATCGCCTGGCTGATCAGCGCCGCGGCGATGGTGTCCGGATCGGCGCCCTGCAGCAGCAGCAGCCGCGCCACTGCGAGCGCCCGCTCGAACGCGTCATCGCGTCCGGCGGCCTTGGCCGCGCCCCGGGCGAATTGCAGCGCGCGCACCGGCAGCTCCGCCAAGGCGGCTCCGAAGGTCGAGCGCAGCTCGGCCTCGAAGGGTGCGACGTCGGTTGCGGCGTTGGGGCTGAGCACGGGGCGAGTGAACTCCTGGGCCGATTTTATGCTGAAAATTCCGCAATCCGGAGGTGTAATGCGTCGTGGCGCGCCAGGCGGTCCGCGGGGGAAGATGCTCGAATGGATCTGCTCCCCTGCCCCGCGCCTGCTCAATCCCGGTGCGACGAGCGCGCCCGGCGCCTCGTTCGGGTGAAGTTCGTCGCGTTTCCGATGGAACCGGAACCCGGCCCTCTCCGGGATGATGCCGCTTTCCCCCGATTCTTCTCTACCCTGCGCAAGCTCGTATACCGCGTCATCGGTCGCCTCGAGGCGGCGCGGCCTTAGGCGATCAGACGCGGTCCTTTCCGGCCCCGGGGTGCGAATCCCGGGGCCGGTCTTCTTGCGATATCCTGTGGCACGGGGATTGCTCCCCTCGGCGCCATGAACCTACCCCGTATTTACAACGAGATGTACACCGAGGACCGCTCGGTGCGCCCGCACTACGCGGCCTTCTGCGAATGGCTCGCGGAGACCCCGCCCGCGCGCATCACGCAGAACCGCCACGCCGCCGACCTGCTGTTCCACCGGGTCGGGATCACTTTCGCGGTCTACGGCGAGGCTTCCGGCACCGAGCGGCTGATCCCGTTCGACATCGTCCCGCACGTGATCCCGGGCGCCGCCTGGGACCGGCTCTCGGCCGGGCTCAAGCAGCGCGTGACCGCACTCAACCGCTTCCTGCACGACATCTACCACGACCAGGAGATCCTCCGGGCCGGCAAGATTCCCGCCGAGAACGTGACGCAGAACGCGCAGTTCCGCGCGGAGATGGTCGGCGTCGACGTGCCCGGCGGGGTGTACGCGCACATCGCCGGGGTCGACATCGTGAAGCACTCCGACGGCGAGTACTACGTGCTCGAGGACAACCTGCGCACGCCCTCGGGTGTCTCGTACATGCTCGAGAACCGCAAGATGATGATGCGCCTCTTCCCCGAGCTCTTCGCCAACCAGACGATCCGCCCGGTCGACCACTATCCGGACCTGCTGCTGGAGACCTTGCGCGGCGTGGCCCACAACGGCGTCGAGAACCCCACCATCGTGCTGCTCACGCCGGGCCACTACAACAGCGCCTATTTCGAGCACGCGTTCCTCGCGCAGCAGATGGGCATCGAGCTGGTCGAGGGCGCGGACCTCTTCGTCAACAACGACACCGTGTTCATGCGCACGACCCAGGGGCCGCAGCGCGTGGACGTGATCTACCGGCGCATCGACGACGACTTCCTCGATCCCCTCGCGTTCCGCCCCGACTCGATGCTCGGCGTGCCCGGACTGCTTTCGGCCTATCGTGCCGGGCGCGTGACGCTCGCCAACGCGATCGGCACCGGGGTCGCCGACGACAAGTCGATGTACCCGTTCGTGCCCGAGATGATCCGCTTCTACCTCGGCGAAGAGCCGATCCTCAACAACGTGCCGACCTA
>JANPHA010000128.1:0-3777 GCA_031424255.1 Burkholderiales bacterium
GACAGGTTGGCCTGGTTGTAGAAGATGCGCCCGAAGTGCTCCTTGTCGGGGAACACCTCGTCCTGCAACGGCAGGAAGGCGCCGCCCGAATCCACCAGGTATACGCACGGCAGGCGATTCTGCGCCGCGATCTCCTGCGCGCGCAGGTGCTTCTTCACCGTCATCGGGTAGTAGGTGCCGCCCTTGACGGTGGCGTCGTTGGCGACGATCACGACCTCGCGTCCCTCGACCCGTCCGATGCCGGTGATCACGCCCGCCGAGGGCGCGTCGCCGTCGTACATCCCGTGGGCGGCGAGCTGCGAGAGCTCGAGGAAGGGCGTGCCGGGATCGAGCAGGGCATCGACGCGGTCGCGCGGCAGCAGCTCGCCGCGCGCCGTGTGCTTCTTCTGCGCGTCGGGGCCGCCGCCCTCGGCGACTTTCGCCACCTGCGATCGCAGGTCGGCGGCGAGCGCGCGGTGGTGCTCGACATTCGCCAGGAAGGCGGGTGAGCTCGGGTCGAGGCGTGACTTGATGGTGGGCACTCTAGGCCTTGATGAAGGGGCGGTAGGAAAGGCGCAGCGCGAGGGTGAGCAGCGTGGCGCCGAAGAACCAGCGCATCTCGCCGCCGAGAAACACGTGCACGACGCCCATCGCCATGGGGATCTCGCAGAGCGCGCCACCCAGCACCAGCGAGCGCTTGAGCACGCTGCGCGCCTGCGGGTCCGGCATGCCGCGGCCGCGCTCGAGGCGCACGTCCTGGTCGAGGATGCGCTTGAACCACCGCAGGTAGACGAGTGCCGGTGCCACTCCCGCGACGATCCCGGCGGCGGCGTAGCGCTTCCAGTCGCTGTCGCCATCGACCAGCGGCTTGCCGATGGTGCGCATGTACACGATCACCGCCCCGCAGAGCACCACGGTGCCGACCATCTGCGCGACCCAGGAGGCGACGAGGCCCTGCCGGGACTGGGGCGCGGCGGGCGTCATTCGGCCAGGTTGCGCGCGATGACCAGGCGCTGGATCTCGCTCGTGCCCTCGTAGATCTGGGTGATGCGGGCGTCGCGGTAGTGGCGCTCGACCGGGTAGTCGGCGAGATAGCCGTAGCCGCCGTGGATCTGGATCGCCTTGCTGCAGACCCACTCGGCGAGCTCGGACGCGTACAGCTTGGCCTGGGAGGCTTCCGAGAGGCAGGGGATGCCTTCGGTGCGCATGCGCGCGGCGTGCAGGATCAGCAGCCGCGCGGCGTTGATGCGCGTGTGCATGTCGGCGAGGTAGTTGGCGATCGACTGGTGCTCGGTGAGCTTCTTGCCGAATTGCGTGCGCTCGCGCGCGTACGCCAGCGCGGCTTCGAAGGCGGCGCGCGCGATGCCGAGCGCCTGCGCGGCGATGCCGATGCGCCCGCCCTCCAGGTTCGAGAGCGCGATCGCGAGGCCCTTGCCGCGCGGGCCGAGGAGGTTGCCCTCCGGGATGGAGCAATCCTCCAGCACGATGGCGCATGTGTCGGAGGCGCGGATGCCGAGCTTGTGCTCGAGCTTCTGGTCGTTGAAGCCGGGCGTGTCGGTCGGCACGATGAAAGCCGAGAGCCCCTTCTTGCCGAGCTCCGGGTCGGTCGCGGCGAAGACGATCGCCACCGAGGCGCGCTTGCCGTTGGTGATGAACTGCTTGGAGCCGTTGAGGATCCAGCGGCCGTCCTCGAGCACGGCGCGCGTCTTCAGATTGTTGGCTTCGCTCCCGGCCTGCGGCTCGGTGAGGCAGAAGCATCCGATCTTGCGCCCGGCCGCCATGTCGGGCAGCCACGCCTGCTTCTGCTCCGGCGTGCCCCAGGCGAGGATCGGACCGCAGCCCACGGAGTTGTGCACGCTCATGAGCGTCGCGGTCGAGGCGCAGCCCGCGGCGATCTCTTCCATGGCGAGCGCGTAGGCCACGTAGTCGGAGAAAGTGCCGCCGAATTCCTCGGGCACCACCATGCCGAGCAGGCCGAGGCCACCCAGCTTGGCGACGACCTCCTCGGGAAGCCAGCCGTCCTGGTCCCACTGGCCGGCATGGGGCGCGAGCTCGGCTTGCGCGAACTCGCGCGCCATGTCGCGGATCATGCGCTGCTCTTCGGTGAGGAAATCCGTGTGGGCGCGCGTGAGCATCGCTACTTCGAGTCCGGGTCGCGGGCCTTGGCCTTCTCGTTCAGGTCGGCCTCGATCTTCTTCGCGTCCTCCAGGGCCTTCACCTCGGTGCCGCCATAGGCGCGCTGCTTCGCGCGCTCGGTGGCCGCCGCCCGCTCGGCCGCTTCATCGGCCTGGGCCTTCGGCGGCTCGGACTTGCCGCACCCGGCGGCGAGCAGCGCCGCCAGCACCGCGGCGGCGGCGCCGGCGTGGCCCGGTTTCATGCGCGCACGGCCTTCACGCGCTGGCGGATGTCGGCGCGGACCTTCGGTGGCAGGTGGTTCCAGCGCACGCCCGCGACCGCGCCGGCGAGGGCGAGGCATGCGGGGACGCTGTTGCGCTCCGGGTTGGCGCGGCGCAGCTGCAGCCACGCGTCCCAGAAGCCGACTCGCATCAGGGCTTCGAGCGAGTCGATGCCGACGGAGCGCAGTTCCGCGGCGAGGTTGGCGCCGATGTTCGGAGTGCGCTCGATCGGAGTGGGTTGGGTTGTTGCATTGCTCATTACAGGACCTCCAGTGCGATTGCCGTTCCTTCACCGCCGCCGATGCAAAGCGCGGCGACCCCCTTCTTCCCTCCGCGTTTCCTGAGCGCGTAGATCAGTGTCGTGATGATTCTCGCGCCGGTCGCCCCGATCGGATGCCCCAGGGCCACGGCGCCGCCATTCACGTTCACCTTGTCGGCAGCGATGCCGACATCCTTCATCGCCGCCATCGTCACCACGGCGAAGGCCTCGTTCACCTCGAAGAGGTCGACGTCGGACACCTTCCAGCCGGCCTTGTCGAGGACCTTCTTGATCGCGCCCACGGGTGCGGTCGTGAACCATTCGGGCTCGTGGGCGTTCGACGCGTAGGCGACGATGCGCGCGAGCGGCTTCACGCCGCGCCTCTTCGCCTCGGACTCGGTCATCATCACCAGCGCGGCGGCGCCATCGGAGATCGACGACGACGTGGCCGCGGTCACCGTGCCGTCCTTGTTGAAGGCCGGGCGCAGCGTCGGGATCTTCTCCACGTTGACCGAGAAGGGCGTCTCGTCTTCCGAGACCACCTCGTCGCCCTTGCGGCCCTTGACCGTCACCGGCGCGATCTCGTCCTTGAAGCCGCCGGATTTCGACGCGTTCAGCGCGCGGGTGGTCGATTCCTTCGCATACTCGTCCATGTTCTCGCGGGTGAAGCCGTACTTCTTCGCGGTCGCATCGGCGAAGACGCCCATGGGCTTGCCGTCGTAGGCGTTCTCGAGGCCATCGAAGGCCATGTGGTCGAGCACCTGGCCGTGGCCGTAGCGGATGCCGCCGCGGCCCTTGGGCAGCAGGTGCGGCGCGTTGGTCATGGATTCCATCCCGCCCGCGACGACGATGGTCGCATTGCCCGAGGTGAGCTCGTCGGCGGCCATCATCGCGGCCTTCATGCCCGAGCCGCACATCTTGTTGACGGTGGTGGCGGGAGTGGTGTTGCTCAGGCCCGCGCCGAGCGCCGCCTGGCGGGCCGGCGCCTGGCCCTGGCCCGCCATCAGGCAGTTGCCCATCAGTACCTCGTCGATCGCGTCACCGGGCACACCAGCGCGTTCGACTGCCGCCTTGATGGCGACAGCGCCGAGTTGATGCGCCGCGAGCGAACTCAGGTCGCCGAGCAAGCCGCCGATGGGCGTG
>JANPHA010000129.1:0-4291 GCA_031424255.1 Burkholderiales bacterium
AGTTCGTGATCAAGAACCCCCAGGCCACGTCCACGTGCGGGTGCGGTTCCTCGTTCAGCGTCTGAAGATACTTGCGGCGACCGGGTCGCCGCGAAACGAAAGGGGAGCCTCGCGCTCCCCTTTTTTATTGCGTTACGCTGGCGATCAAAGCTGAAACACAGAGGGGCACAAGAGGAAAGAAATGAGGGGCACAGAGGAGTAACCAAGACTAATGCCGCTCGTCGTCGGGGGATCTGCAAACGGAGCCCGAATGACAAGCAGGTTTAGTGTTGGTTACTCCTCTGTGCCCCTCCGTTTTCCCTCTGTGCCCCTCTGTGTTTCAGCTTTAACTCCACGAAGCGGATCGCGATACTGTCACGCGGCGTAGACGGCCCCGAGAACGCGCGGCTCTTTCGCTCCGGTGACTGCGGTGAGATCGACGGGCTCGCGCCGCACGCATTTCATCGCGAGCCACGCGAATGCCATCGATTCGACGTGCGACGTGGGAACGCCGAGTGCATCGGTCGGCGCGACCGGGCGCCCGCCGGCGAGCCCGGTGATGCGCGAGACGAGCGATCCGTTGCGCGCTCCGCCTCCTGCCAGGTAGATCTCGTCGGTCTCGGGGCAGAACGTGTCGATCGCGCCGACGATCGAGTGCGCGGTGAAGTCGGTGAGCGTCGATTGCACGTCGGCGGTGCGATAGTCGGCGGGGAGGCGTTCCTGCAGCCATTCGAGGCGGAACAGCTCGCGCCCCGTGCTCTTCGGCGGCGGCGACTTGAGGAACGGTTCGTCGAGAAGTCGCGCCAGCAAGGCGGCATCGGTGCGCCCGGCCGAGGCCCACTTTCCGTCCTCGTCGAATTGCGCGCCGATGTGCTTGCGCGCCCAGCCGTCGAGCAACACGTTGCCCGGACCGCAATCGAATCCGAGCGTTCTGCCTGCGGCCGGCAGCCATGTCACGTTGCTGATGCCGCCGATGTTGACGACCGCGCGCGAGCGCGAAGGATGGCGGAACACGGCCTCGTGGAATGCCGGAACCAGCGGCGCACCCTGCCCGCCGGCGGCCATGTCGCGCCGGCGGAAATCCGCGACGACGTCGATGCCGGTGAGCTCGGCGAGCCGCGCGGGATCGTTCAGCTGGATCGTGAAGCCGAGGTCGGGACGATGCCTCACGGTTTGCCCATGACATCCGATCGCCGAGATCATGCGGCGATCGACGCCACCTCCCGCGATCACGGCTTCGACCGCGCGCGAGTAAAGCACCGCGAGCTCGGTGCTGACCGTCCCGGAGAGCTCGAGCGCATCGCTGCCGGGCGAGGAGAGCGCGAGCACACGTTCGCGCAGCTCGTTGGAGAACGGCACCGTCGCGAATGCGAGCGTGCGCGGCGCGCCGTGCGAGAAATCGACCAGGGCCGCGTCGGCGCCGTCGAGGCTGGTGCCCGACATCAGGCCGACGAAAATCGCCGTCACGTTATTCGAAGCGCGCCGCCGGTGCGGTGCCCACGAGGCTGATGGTGCCGCGGGCTTCGGATGCGATCTGCTGGAACTTTGCCCTGAGGTGCGCGGGCACCGGCTCCGCCTTCGGGAGAGCCACGCGCAATGGGTCCTGGTGCACGCCGCCCAACTTGAATTCGTAATGCAGGTGAGGCCCGGTCGCGAAGCCGGTCCTGCCGACGTATCCGATCGCCTCGCCCTGGCGCACTCGCGAGCCGGCATGCATGCCATCGGCGAAGCGCGACAGGTGCGCGTAGAGCGTGCTCACGCCGCCACCGTGCCTGATCTCCACCGCGTTGCCGTAGCCGCCGCGAGCACCGGCCGAGACGACGTGGCCATCGGCAGTGGCAAGCACGCGCGTGCCCTGCGGAGCGGCGAAATCTACGCCGGTGTGTGCGCGCCAGTTGTTGAAGATCGGATGGAAGCGTCCGCCGAAGCCGGAGCTCACGCGCGAGAATTCGACCGGGGAGCGCAGGAACGCCTTGGCGCGGTTCGAGCCGTCGAGCGAGTAATAGCCTTCGATGCCTTCGTCATCCCTGAACAGGACCGCGTGATACTCGTGGCCAACGTTCACGAATTGCGCTGCGACGATCTTGCCCGGCGCGACCAGCTCGCCCGAGTCGTAGACCATTTCGTACACCACCGAGAATCGGTCACCCGCGCGAAGGTCGACGTGGAAATCGATGTCGGTGGCGAACACTTTCGCGAGCTGCATCGCGACCGCATCGGGGATCCCGGCGGCATCGGTCGCGGCGAACAGCGATGAGCGAATGGTCGCGCTCTTGTAGACGAGCCTCGGCGTTTCGGTGATGGCGCGCTGTTTCGCGCCGAAGCCGCCGGCGCCGCGGCTCACCTCGAGCAGCGAGGACGCGGCCATGAAGTAACGCAGCGTGAGCAGCTCGCCTTCTTCACCGGTCTCCGCCTGCAACATGCGTCCCGGTACCAGTTGGCGAAAGAGGGTGCGGCCGGTGGAATCGGTGCGCAGGAAGGTCATCGCCTTGCCGTCATGGATCCCGAGGCGATCGAAGAGAGCGGCGACGGTGTCTCCACGCAACACACGTTCCTGGGTGATGTAGCGTGCGGCTTGCGTCGTTGCGGGCGACGATTCCGGCAAAGCCAGTTGTTCGCGCACGAGCGTTTGCGACCAGTCCTCGGCGGCGGTTCCGGGCGCGACGCCGAATGCGGTCAATACGGTGAGCGCCGGAAGGATGAGCAGCAGCACGCCGAAGACGAACTGGTGCACGAGCCCAAGGCGGTGGGGATGCTGCGCTAAACTGTCGCCCTTTTGGGCGTTCATCGAAGGGATGTAGGAATCCACCTGCACAGGATATCAGAATTCTCCTACATCGCAAGTAAATAATTGCATTAAATCAAGGACTCACTCGATGAACTTAGAGGTAATTCAACGTGGGGTCGACGAGCTGATCCTGGAGGATGACCTGCGCCGGAAGCTCGCCAAGGGCAAACCGCTGCGCGTGAAGGCGGGATTCGACCCTACCGCCCCCGACTTGCATCTCGGCCACACGGTCGTGCTCAACAAGATGCGACAGTTCCAGGATCTCGGGCACCACGTGATGTTCCTGATCGGCGACTTCACCGGCATGATCGGCGACCCGAGCGGGCGCAACATCACCAGGCCGCCGCTCACGCCCGAGCAGATCGCGCAGAACGCCGAGACCTACAAGGCGCAGGTCTTCAAGGTGCTGGATGCGGACAAGACCGAGATCATGTTCAACTCGACGTGGTGCTCGCAGCTCGGCGCCGATGGAATGATCAAGCTCGCAGGCAAATACACGGTGGCGCGCATGCTCGAGCGCGACGACTTCGCCAAGCGCTACGCGGAGCAGCGCCCGATCTCGATCCACGAGTTTCTCTATCCGCTGGTGCAGGGCTACGACTCGGTGGCGATGAAGGCCGACGTGGAGCTCGGCGGCACGGACCAGAAATTCAACCTGCTGGTGGGCCGCGAACTGCAGAAGGACTACGGGCAGGAGCCGCAGGTGATCATCACGATGCCGCTCCTCGAAGGCCTCGACGGCGTCAACAAGATGTCCAAATCGCTGGGCAACTACGTGGGCATCAACGACGCGCCCAGCGAGATGTTCGGCAAGCTGATGTCGATCTCGGATGATCTGATGTGGCGCTACATCGAGCTCTTGTCGTTCGAGTCGATCGCCACCATTTCAGGTTGGAAGGCATCGATCGAACGCGGCGCCAATCCGCGCGACGTCAAGGTGGGATTCGCCCAGGAAATCGTGGCGCGATTCCACGACAGCGCGGCCGCGGAGGCCGCGCTCGAGGATTTCGAGGCGCGCTTCCGCCACGGAGGCGTCCCCGAGGGCCTGGTCGAGCAGATGATCGATGTGCCCCCCGATGGGGCGGCCCTGGGACAGGTTCTCAAGTCCTCCGGGGTCTGCCCATCCACCTCCGACGCCATGAGGATGATCGACCAGGGCGGCGTGCGGGTGAATGGCGACAAGGTGAGCGACCGGAATCTGCGCCTGGTCGCGGGCTCGACCTATGTCCTGCAGGTGGGCAAGCGCAAGTTCGCCCGGGTCACTCTCCGAAACGCGGGCTGAGGAAGTTTTTCCGCACATCGGTTGACCAGGTTCGTGCCAAACGCGTATACTGTTTGGCTCTGCTGATCGAACAGAAGCGGCCGCAATGCGGTCTCGATCGGCATCGCTCTTTAACAAGTTACAGCCGATAGAGGTGGGTGCTGGAGTTGCGCTGGCCGGGGTCTTTGGATCCTGGTTAAAGCGATACTGCAGTGCTCACTTTGGATCCATGTGATTCTTTGTGAGTTTGAAGCAAACTGGAT
>JANPHA010000130.1:0-10590 GCA_031424255.1 Burkholderiales bacterium
TTGCCGTAGAACGCGTGCAGCTCGTCGACCTCAAGCATCGATCGTCCCGAGGTACGCGGATCGCACTGCCGCGTTGTCGCGGATGCGCGCCGGAATGTCGGTCGCGATGATCTCGCCGTACACCAGCACCGAGATGCGGTCGGCGAGGTGGAAGACGACGCTCATGTCGTGCTCGACCATGACGAGCGTGCGGCTCTGCGACACCGCGCGGATCAGCTCGACCGCGTTGTCGGCCTCGCTGCGGCTCATGCCCGCGGTGGGCTCGTCGAGCAGCAGCACGCGCGCCCCGCCCGCGATCGTGATGCCGATCTCGAGCGCGCGCTGCTCGGCGTAGGTGAGCACTCCGGCGGGCGTGTCGCGGCGCGCGGTGAGGCGGATCTGCTCGAGCGTCTCGTCGGCGCGCTGGTTCGCATCTCGCAAGCGCTCGACGCCGCGCCAGAACGTGTACCTGTATCCGAGTGGCCAGAGTGTGGCGCATCGGATGTTCTCGTGTACAGTCAAGCGCGGGAAGATATTGGTCACCTGGAAGCTGCGCGCCATGCCGCGCCGGTTGATCCGGTACGCTGTCCACCCGGCGATCTCCTCGCCTTCGAGCCGGATCGAGCCGCGCGTCGGGGCGAACCGCCCGCTCACGAGATTGAAGAGCGTGGATTTGCCCGCGCCGTTGGGCCCGATGATCGCGTGCCGCTCACCCTGCGCGATGTCGAGCGACACGCCGCGGATGATCGGCGTCTTGCCGAAGCTCTTGTGCACGCCGGCGAGCTGCAGCGCGGGATGTTCAGTCACGGGCGAGGCTCCATGCGTGGGTGACACGCGGCCAGGCGCGCCGCAGCGCGAGGTAGCCTACGATCGCCACGAGCGACGCGCCGATCCACGGCCACGGCGTCGAGGTGTCCAGCGCGATCCAGAAGAGCTTCATCCGCACTCCGGCTTCGGGCTGCGTCGAGCGCCGGTAGGCCATCTCGAGCAGCACGATCGCGCCGAGCATCATCCCGAGCGCCGGCGGCAGCGCGATTCCGTAGGCGCGCGCGACCGGGCCCATGACACGCCTGCGCACGAGTGGACCATGCATCAGCGCGAGACCGGCGAGCCCACCCGGAGCGAACACGATGACCGCCATGAAGAAGAGCCCCGCGTAGAGCAGCCACGCGCTGGTGTAGCCGCTCAGGCTCACCTGCAGCCACGTGATCGCGACGGCGCCCAGGATCGCGCCGACGAAATGCCCCGCGCCGCCGATGTAGGTCATCACCAGCACCGCGCCGGAGCGCTCGGCACTCACCGCCTCGGCGGCCACGATCTCGTAGTTGATCGCGTGCAGCCCGCCGGCGAGGCCCGCGAAGGTCGCCGCCACCACGAACGCGATGAAGCGCACGCGCTGCGGGTTGTAGCCGATGAATTCGGCGCGCTCGGCATTGTCGCGCACCGCGTTGCACATGCGGCCCGCGGGCGTGCGCGTGAAGGCGCGGATCAGGACCGCGGCAACCAGCAACCAGAACGCGATCACGTAATAGACCTGGAGCTGCGAGGCGAAATCGAGGCCTAGGAACGGCGGCGCCTTGGTGCGGCTCGCGGTCACGCCTTCCTCGCCGCCGAAGAAGCCGGGCAGCATGAGCGACGCGGCATGCACCAGCTCGCCCACGCCGAGCGTGATGAGCGCGAAGATCGTCCCCGCGCGGCGGGTCGTGAGCGCTCCGAACAGCACGCCGAACGCGAGCCCCGCGGCGGCGCCCGCGAGCGGCACGAAGGGCACGGGGATCGGCAGCCCCGCGTTGACGGCACGCAGCAGGTGGATCGCGGCATAACCTCCAAGCCCGTAGTACACCGCGTGGCCGAACGACAGCAGCCCGGTTTGCCCGAGCAGCACGTGGTACGAGAGCGCGAACACCGACGCGATGCCCATCTGGGTCAGCAGCGAGCGCGCGAAGTTGCTGTCGAGGCCGGGAACCCAGGGCAGCACAACGAGCAACACCGAGGCCGCGATCCATCCCGCGTATTGGCGCGCGGCCCTCACGTCTCGCGGGTCCCGAGGATGCCGCGAGGCCTCAGGATCAGCATGAGCACGAGCAACAGGTAGGGGATGATCGGCGCGGCCTGTGCGATCTTGATCGCGTAGAGCTCGTAGAGCGGTGTGGCCCGCGTCACCGTCAGGCCGAGAGCGCGGAAGAGGTCGAGCAGCGAATAGTCGAGCGCCACCGCGAAGGTCTGCACGATGCCGATCAGCATCGAGGCGATGAACGCGCCGGGAATGGAGCCGAGCCCGCCGACGACCACGACGACGAAGACGATCGGCCCGAGCGCCGCGGCCATGTTCGGCTCGGTCAGCAGTGCGAATCCGCCGATCACGCCGGCGAGGCCCGCCAACGCGCTGCCGACGCCGAATACCAGCACGAAGAGCCGCGGCACGTCGTGGCCGAGCGCGCCGGCCATCTGCGGATGCGTGAGCGCCGCCTGGATGACGAGCCCGATGCGGGTGCGCTTGAACGCGAAGTACAGGAACGCGAACATGCCCACCGAGATCGCCATCATCAAGCCCTTGTAGAACGGGTAGCTGGTGCCGAACAAATGGAACAGCGGGAAGTCGATCACCGCGGGCACGCGGTTCTCGATCGGGCTGCGGCCCCAGACCATGACGACCGCTTCCGCGATCACGTAGGCGAGCCCGAAGGTGAAGAGGATTTCGGCCACGTGTCCCTGCTTGTGCACGCGCCTCAGCCCGTAGCGCTCGATCGCCGCGCCGAGCAGGCCGCAGAGCAGCGGTGCCAGCACAAGCGCCGGCCAGAAGCCGATCCAGCGCGAGATCTGCCACGAGAAATAGGCGCCTAGCATGAAGAGGCTCGCGTGCGCGAAGTTGAGCACGCCCATCATGCTGAAGATCAGCGTGAGGCCGCTCGAGAGCATGAATAGCAGCAGCCCGAACACCACTCCGTTCAGGAGCGAGAACGTGACCAGCTCGACCATGGAAGCCGCGCCGCCGCTACGGGCGCTGCATCTTGCAGGTGGTCGGCAGCGCCGTGTCCTTCGCGTCGATCTTCGCGTCGGTCGCAAAGCCCAGCCCGCTGCCTTCGAGGTCGTATTTCACCTTGTCCGAGAGCGTCGAGACGAACAGCGGCTGCAGCAGCTGGTGGTTGTCGGCGCGCATCTCCATGTCGCCCAGCAGCGTCGGCATCTTCAGGCCTTCGAGCGCGCGCGCGAGCTTCACCGGGTCGTTCGACTTCGCCTTCTTCGCGGCCGCGTCGAGCATGGCGAACGTGTTGCCCAGGCGCCAGTAGAAGAACTCGTCGCCCTTCTCGGTGAAGCGCTTGTGGAACGCGACCTCGTCGGGAGGAAGCTCGGGGAAGATGTTGTTGTGGTATTCGGTCACCTGCTTGAGCGACCCCACGCCGTCCCTGCCGATCGCCGGCACCGAGCCGAGGCCGCCGCCGTAGTAGGTGTAGTAGTTCACCTTGAGGCCCGCGTCCTTGCCGGCCTTGAAGAGCAGCAGCATGTCGTTGCTCCAGTTGCCGGTGATCACCGTGTCGGCGCCGGAGGCCTTGATCTTGGCGACGTAGGGCGAGAAATCGGTCACCTTCTGCAGCGGGTGCAGCTCGTCGCCGACGATCTGGATGTCGGGGCGCTTGGCCGCGAGCATCGCGCGCGCCGAGGCCGCCACCGCCTTGCCGAACGAATAGTCCTGGTTGATGAGATAGACCTTCGTGATCTTCGGCTCGCGCGCGATCGTGTTGGTGAGCGCGGTCATCTTCATGTCGACATCGGCGTCGAAGCGGAAATGCCAGAAGTGGCACTTCTCGTTGGTAAGGGCGGGGTCGATCGCCGCGTAGTTGAAGAACAGGACCTCTTTCCCGGGATTGCGCTCGTTGTGCTTCAACACCGCGTCGGTGATGGCATGGGCGACCGAGCTGCCGTTGCCCTGCATCACGATGCGGGCACCCTCGTCGAGCGCCTTCTTCAGCATGATCAGCGATTCCTGCGGGCTCACCTTGTTGTCGTAGGAAAGCACCGTGATCTTCTCGCCGTTGAGCCCGCCCGCGGCGTTGATCCTGTCGGTGAAATAAGCGATATGCTTCTGGGCGCTGACACCGGCGCTCGCCGCGCCCCCCGACAGCGGGTCGATGTAGGCGATCCTGAAATCGGCCGCGGCGCCGCCCGCGGCGAGAGATGCGGACAGGGCAATCCAGGCCAGCAGGCGGTTGCGCATGGTTTCTCCTCGCGTTATGAAGTGCTTATGAAGGCGGATGCTAACGGTCGCGATAGGCCAATACAAGGGGAGGCACCGATGCGCGGACTGATGATGGACGCCCCACTGATGATTTCCTCGATCCTGCGGCATGCCGACCGCTACCACGGCGATGCCGAGATCGTCTCGCGCGCGATCGAAGGCGGCATCCACCGCTACACCTACAGCGAGGCGTGGCGCCGGACCGGAAAGCTCGCGCATGCGCTTGCGCGCCTGGGCGTGAAGCCGGGCGAGCGTGTCGGCACGCTCGCGTGGAACGGCTACCGCCACTTCGAGCTCTACTACGCCGTCTCCGGCATGGGCTCGGTGGTTCACACGATCAACCCGCGGCTCTTCCCGGAGCAGGTCGTCTACATCGTGAACCACGCGGAGGATCGCTATGTGTTCTTCGACCTCACGTTCGCGCCGCTGGTGGAGAAGCTCGCCCCGCTTTGCAAGGGCGTGAAGGGCTGGGTCGCGATGACCGACCGCGCCCACCTGCCCAAAGTAGCGATTCCGAACCTGCTCTGCTACGAGGATCTGCTCACGCCCGAACGCGAGGATTTCGACTGGCCCGAATTCGACGAGAACACGGCCGCCGGGCTGTGCTACACCTCGGGGACCACGGGCAACCCCAAGGGAGTGGTGTTCAGCCATCGCTCGACGGTGCTGCACGCCTATGCGGTCTGCATGCCGGATGCCACCGCGCTCTCGTCGCGCAGCGTGATCCTGCCGATCGTGCCGATGTTCCATGTGAACGCGTGGGGCATTCCGTATTCGGCGCCATTGGTCGGGGCGAAGATCGTGTTCCCCGGCGCGGGGCTCGACGGCGCGAGCCTCTACGAGCTCTTCGAGAAGGAGGGTGTGAACTACTCGGCCGGCGTGCCGACGGTGTGGCTCGGTGTCATCAACCACATGAAGCAGCACGGGCTGCGTTTCTCCACGCTCGAGTCGACGGTGATCGGCGGCTCGGCATGCCCGCCGGCAATCATCCGCACGCTCCTCGACGACTTCGGCGTGCGCGTGCTGCACGGCTGGGGCATGACCGAGATGAGCCCGATCGGCACGATCAACGCGCCGAAGGCCAAGCACGACGGCCGTTCCGCGGAGGAGAAGCACCAGCTCTCGTTGAAGCAGGGCCGCCCGGTCTACGGAGTGGAAATGAAGATCGTCGACGGCGAGGGCAAGGAGTTGCCGCGCGACGGCAAGGCGTTCGGCAACCTGATGGTCAAGGGACCGTGGATCGTGAGCGAGTATTTCAAGGGCGAGGGCGGCGATCCGCTGATCGACGGCTGGTTTCCCACCGGCGACGTGGGCAGCATCGATCCCGACGGCTACCTGCAGATCACCGACCGCTCGAAGGACGTGATCAAGTCGGGCGGGGAATGGATCAGCTCGATCGACCTGGAGAACATCGCGATCGCCCACCCCGCGGTGATGGAGGCGGCGGTGATCGGCGTGCACCATCCGAAATGGGACGAGCGCCCGCTGCTGATCGTGGTGCGCAAGCCCGGAGCCGAGGTCTCGCGCGAGGAGATGCTCGCGTTCTACGAGGGGCGCGTCGCCAAGTGGTGGCTGCCCGACGACGTGGTCTTCGTCAACCAGCTGCCGCACACCGCGACCGGCAAGCTGTCGAAGAAGACGCTGCGCGAGCAGTTCAAGGACTACCGCTTCGCGACCGCCTGAGCCTTCGCGAGGTCGATGTCGATGTACTTCCAGAAATTGGTGCTCTGGATGAGCTGGCGCCGGTAGCCGATCACGTACGGATACCAGAGGTCGGTGCGGATGCGGTGCGTGTTCACCTTCCACGGCGCGTAGGCCACGACGAGCTTGCTCATCTCGTTGTAGACGCGGGTGCGCTCGGGTGAATCGGGCATCGTGCGCGCCTTGTCGAAGAGGCGGTCGAACTCGGGCAGCTTGAAGCGCGCCAGGTTGCCCTTGTAGCCCGCGTTCGGCCCAAAGAGATTTTGCAGCGAGCTGTCCGCGTCCGGGACCGAGGCCGCGTTGCCGAGCTGCCAGAACATGATCTTGCCGGCGCGCGCTTCCTTGAGGATGTCGGGCCACTTCGCCTTGCGTATCGTCATGCGGATGCCGATGTCGTCCATGCTGCGCTTCCACAGCTCGTCGATCTGCTGGTCGCGCGCCGTCGGCGTCGAGTTGAACTTGATCTCGAGCGGGCTGCCGTCGGGCATCTCGCGGTAGCCGTCGCCGTCGCGGTCGACATAGCCGAACATGTCGAGCAGCGCCTTCGCCTTCGGCACGTTGTACTCGTTGGCGACCGAGCGGAAGTGGGGGTCGTAACCCGCGACGCCGGGGCTGTACGGAGTCTGCGCGGGAATCGCCTGGTTCTTGCGGATGATCGCGATCTCGTCCTGGGTCTTGTAGGCGAGCGAGATCGCGCGCCGCAGCGCCACCTTCTCCGGCGTGTAGCCTCCGACCACCGGGTCGTCCATGTTGAAGAAGTTGTAGGTGAGGTCGAGCGCCGGCACCTGCTCCATGCGGATGCCGCGCTTCGCGAGGTTGGGCGCCAGCTTGTTGTTCGGCATCGCCTGGTTGGCGAATTCTTCGGGCACCTGGTACATCAGGTCCATCTCCTCGTTGAGGAACGAGAGCCAGCGCGGCTGCGTCTCCTCGATCACCGAGACCTCGATGCGCCCGATCATCGGCAACCTCTTGCCCTTCATCTTCGCGAGGATCTCGGCCGCTTCGGCATCACCCGCTGGCGGCTCGCCGTCGAAGTAGTCCTCGCGGTAGTTCGGATTCGGCTCGAACACCATCTTCGAGGTGCGCTTCCAGAACGAGAGCCGATAAGCCCCGGTCCCGACCGGGTGCGAGCCGACGTCGTCGCCGTACTTCTCGACCACCTCGCGCGCGACCGCGCACGACAGGCGGCAGTCGGCGAAGTTGTAGACGAAGACGTACAGCGGCTTCACCAGTTTCACCTGGAACGTGTAGCGGTCGAGCGTCCGCAGCCCCTCGACCGGCGCGTCGTAGTCGAAGCGGTCGTCCTTGCGCGCCCTGGCGATCGCCTCGTCGCTGCCGACTACGTACCCCTCGATCTCGCCGAGCTGCGAGGCGCGCACCTTCGGGTCCATCACGCGCTTGATCGAATAGACGTAGTCCTCCGCGGTGAGTTCGCGCTTCCTGCCGTTGAAGACCGGGTCGTCGGCGAAGTAGATGCCGGGCCTCACACGGAACGTGTACGTCGTGCCGTCCGCGCTGATCTCGGGCATCGCGACCAGCGTGTTGGGCTTGAGCCTGGGCGGCCGGGAGAGGTAGTCGTAGGTGAGCGGCGCATCGAACATCGCGCCGTTGACCAGGTTCGAATAGAGGTCGCTGATGCGCGGCGGATCGAAGCTCGTCTCGGCGATCTCGAACGCATAGCGGAAGACCTTGTTCGGGTCGGCCGCCTGGGAGAGCGGCGCCGCGGCGAGCAGCAGTGCGATGAGGATGCTCCGGAGCATGGGGGCGTTCGGTTCGGCGACCCCGCTATTTTACGGCTACTCGCCCCTGGTCGATGTCCACGTATTTCCAGAACTGGTTGCCGAGCATCGGCGGGCGGCGGAATCCGACGACCCACGGATACCACATGTCGGTGAGGATCCGGTGGGTCTGCAGCTTGGTAGGCGCGTAGGCCACGATGAGCCGCGTCATCTGCTGGTAGAGGCGCGTGCGCTCGGGGCTGTCGGGCGTGACGCGGGCCTTCTCGTACAGGCGGTCGTACTCGGCGAGCTTGAAGCGCGCGCGGTTACCCTTGAAGCCCGCGTTCGGGCCGTAGTAGGTCTGTAGCCAGGTGTCCGCGTCGGGCGCCGCGGCCGAGCCGCCCAGCGACCACATCATCAGCTTGCCGGCGTTCGATTCCTTGAGCAGGTCCTGCCACCGCGCCTTGCGCACCGTGAAGCGCACCCCGATTTCGTCCATGCAGCGCTTCCACAGCTCGTCGCTCTGCTGGTCGCGCATCGTCGGGGTCGAGTTGAAGCGCAGCTCGAGCGGGCTGCCGTCGGGCATCTCGCGGTAGCCGTCGCCGTCGCGGTCGACGTAGCCGTACATGTCGAGCAGCGCCTTCGCCTTGGGCACGTCGTATTCGCTCGCGTTGGTGCGGAAGGCGGGGTCGTGGCCCGCCACACCGGGGCTGTATGGCGTTTGCGCCGGGACCGCCTGGTTCTTGCGCACGATCGCGATCTCGTCGCGCGTGTTGTAGGCGAGCGAGATCGCGCGGCGCAGCGCGACCTTCTCGGGCGTGTAGCCGCCGACGATCGGGTCGTCCATGTTGAAGTACGCGAAGGTGAGGTCGAGCGCGGCCACCTGGCGCATCCGGATGCCCCGCCGCGCGAGGTTGGGTGCCAGCCTGTTGTTGGGCATGCCGACGTTGGCGAATTCCTCGGGCACCTTGAAGATCAGGTCCATCTCGCCGTTGAGGAACGAGAGCCAGCGCGGCTGCTCCTCCTCGATGATCGAGACCTCGATGCGGCCCGCGATCGGCAGGCGCTTGCCCTTCAACTGCGCGAGGATCTCGCGGCCGACGTCGTCGGTCGCCTCGGCGTCGAAATACTCCTCGCGGAAATTCGGATTGGCCTCGAGCACGAGTTTCGAGGCGCGCTTCCAGAACGTGAGCCGATAGGGGCCGGTGCCGACCGGGTGGGAGCCGATGTCGTCGCCGTATTTCTCGACCACCTCGCGCGCGACCGCGCACGACAGGCGGCAGTCGGCGAGGTTGTAGATGAAGTTGTAGAACGGCTCGTTGAGCTTGATCTGCAGCGTATAACGGTCGAGCACCTGCAGGCCCTCGATCGGCGCGTCGTAGTCGAAGCGGTTCGCCTTGCGCGCTCGCTCGAGAGCCGCATCGCTGCCGGCGATGACACCTTCGAGCTCGGCAAGCAGCGGCGAGGAGAGCTTCGGGTCCATCACGCGCTTGATCGAGTACGCGTAGTCCTCGGCGGTGAGCTCGCGCTTGCGGCCGTTGAACGCGGGATCGTCGGCGAAGTAGGTGCCGGGCTTCACCCGCAGGATGATCGTGCGCCCGCCATCGCGCATCTCCGGCATCGACGCGAGCGTGAGCGGGCGCATCTTGAGGGGCCGCGCGAGGTAGTCGTAGTCGAGCGGCGTTTCGAAGATCGACGACTCGACGATGTTCGAGTACACGTCGCTCGTCTTCTGCGGGTCGAGCGTCGTCTCGGCGCGCTCGAACGCGTAGCGCAGGACCTTTCCGGGATCAGCGGCGTAGGAGAGCGGCGTGGCCGCGAGCAACAGTGCGGCGAATACATATCTGAACATGGTCTATTTTAGGATCTTCTCCCTCCCCCTTGGGGAGAGGGTCGCCATTCCTGTTCAACGAATCAAAGCTGAAACACAGAGGCACAAGAGGAACGAAATGAGGGGCACCGAGGAGTAACCAGACCTAAACCTATTTGTCATTCGAGCTCCGATGGCAGCGATCACGAACGACGAGCGGCTTTAGTCTTGGTTGCTCCTCTGTGCCCCTGCGCTTTTCCTCTAGTGCCCTCTGTGTTTCAGCGTTTACTAACGCCCCACCATGAATTCCCGCAATGCCTTCGCGGTATGCGACTTCGTGCTCGACTTCAAGAATTCATCCGGCACGGCGGCTAGCACGACCTTGCCGCCGCCGTCTCCACCCTCGGGCCCGAGATCGATGATCCAGTCCGCCTCCGCGATCACGTCGAGGTTGTGCTCGATCAGCACCACGGTGTTGCCGGCATCGACCAGGCGATGCAGCACGCGGATCAGCTTCTCCACGTCCGCCATGTGCAGGCCGACGGTCGGCTCATCGAGCACGTAGAGCGTGTGCTGCGCCATCGAGGTGTTGCGTCCGGGGCGCGGGCCCTGGTTGGCACGCACCTTGGCGAGCTCGGTGACGAGCTTGATGCGCTGCGCCTCGCCGCCGGAGAGCGTGGGACTCTGCTGGCCGAGGGTAAGGTAGCCCAGGCCCACGTCCTGAAGGAGGTGCAGGCAGTGGTGGATCGACGGGTGGTTGGTGATGTACGCCACTGCCTCGTCCTCGTTCATCGCGAGCACTTCGCCGATATTCTTGCCGCGCATCTGCACGGCAAGCGTCTCCGCGTTGAAGCGCGCGCCGTTGCATACCTCGCAGGCGACCTTCACGTCCGGCAGGAAGCTCATCTCGATGGTCTTCACGCCCTGGCCATCGCAGCCGTCGCAGCGCCCGCCCGCGGTGTTGAACGAGAAGCGGCTCGCGGTGTAGCCGCGGATGCGCGCTTCCTGCGTGTCGGCGAAGAGCTTGCGGATGTTGTCGAAGAAGCCCACGTAGGTCGCGGGACACGAGCGAGGCGTCTTGCCGATCGGGGTCTGGTCGACTTCGAGCACGCGCGAGACGCTCTCCCAGCCCTTGATGCCTTTCG
>JANPHA010000131.1:0-7481 GCA_031424255.1 Burkholderiales bacterium
GATCGCGAGCGACACCACCACCGCGAACTCGTGGAACAGCCCGCCGATCACGCCCGGCATGAAGAAGATCGGGATGAACACCGCCACCAGCGACACCGATATCGAGAAGATGGTGAAGGCCATCTCCTTCGAGCCCTGGATGGCGGCCTCGAACGGGTCCATCCCGGCCTCGACGTGGCGCACGATGTTCTCGAGCATGACGATGGCGTCGTCCACGACGAGGCCCACCGCGAGGGTGATGCCGAGGAGCGAGACGTTGTCGAGGCTCAGGTTCAGCGCTCGCATGAGCGCGAGCGTGCCGATGAGCGAGATCGGCAGCGACAGCGTGGGGATGATGGTGGCGGACGGGCGCCGCAGGAAAAGATAGATCGTGAGCACCACGAGCACGGCGGTGATGCCGAGCGTGACCTTCACGTCGTGGATCGCGTCGCGGATCGAGATCGACCGGTCGTTGCGCACCTGGACGTTGATCGACGCCGGCATCTGCGCGACGAGGCCCGGAAGTGCCGCGCGAATGGCGTCCACGGTGGCCACGGTATTGGCGTCGGGCTGGCGCTGCACCTGCAGGTTGATGATCTGCTCGCCGCCGCTGGACCAGCTCGCGGTCTTGATGTTCTCGACGCTGTCCTGCACGTCGGCCACGTCCTCGAGGCGGACCGTGTTGCCGCCCGGCAGGGTCGCGACGATGATCTTCGCGAACTCCGCCGCGCGCGTCATCTGCTTGTTGGCCTGGATGGTGAGCGTCTGGCGCGCGCCGTCGAGCGTGCCGACGGGCGTGTTCGCGTTCGCGGCCTTGAGCGCATTGGCGATGTCGTCCATCGTGAGGTTGCGCGCGGCGAGCGCGTCCGGGCGCATGCGGACGCGCACCGCGTAGCGCTTCTGGCCGCCCACCTGGATCTGCGCCACTCCGGGCAACGTGGAGAGCGTGGGAACGATGAGGTTGTCGGCGTAGCTGTTGAGCTCGGCGAGCGACATCGCCGGCGAGCTCAGCGTGACGAAGAGGATCGGCGCATCCGCCGGGTTGACCTTGCGATACGCGGGCGGCGAGGTCATCTCGATCGGCAGGCTGCGCGAGGCGCGAAGCAGCGCGGCCTGCACGTCGACCGCGGCCTTGTCGATGTCGCGGTCCTGGTCGAACTCGAGCGTGATCTGCGTCTTGCCCTGCGTCGACGAAGAGCTGATCACGTTCACGTCGGAGATGGTGGCGAACTGCTTCTCGAGTGGCGTGGCGACAGAAGACGCCATGTTGTCGGGGCTGGCACCGGGCAGGTTCGCCGTCACCTGGATGGTGGGCGTCTCGAACTTCGGCAACGCCGCGATCGGGATGTCGCTATAGGCGAACGCGCCGGCCACGACCGCGGACGCCGACAGCAGCACCGTCATTACCGGCCGGCGAATGAAGATCTCGGAGAAGTTCACGAGGCCTTCTTCTTGCCCTCGCCCTTGCGGGCGTCGGCCTTGTCGGGTTCGCGTTGCGCCTCGGCGACGGTGGTGCCGGCGCGCACGTTCTGTGCGCCTTCGACCACCACGCGCGTGCCGGGCGCCACGCCCTGCACCACCGCGAAGCCCTCCTCGACATAGGACAGGGTCACCGGCGTCGAGATCACCTTGCGGTCCTCGCCGATGGTGTAGACGAACTTGTTGTTGGGCCCGGTCTGCACGGCTTGCGTCGGCAGCACTGTCGCGCCGGCGAGCATGCGCGGCGCGAGCTCCACGCTCACGTACGCGCCCGGCCAGAGGCGCGCCGCCGGATTGGGGAACTCCGCCTTCACGCGGATCGTGCCGGTGGTCGTGTCCACGGCGTTATCCACGAAGGTGACCTTGCCGCGATACGCCTCGCCGCCGTCGGTGGCGCTCGCGGTCACGGGAACCTCGCCGGCGCGCAGCGCCGCCTGCAGGCCGGGAAGCTCCTTCTCCGGAACCGTGAACGCGACCGCGATGGGATCGATCTGCGTGACCGTCACCAGCACCGCGCCCGGCGTGGTACCGCCGCCCGGTTGCACGAGACTGCCCGCGCGCACGCCGATCGTGCCGGTGCGCCCCGCGAACGGAGCGCGGATTTCCATGTACGCGCGCGCGACCCGGGACGACTCGAGCGCGGCGGAATCCACGGCGAGCTGGCCGTTCAACGTGTCGACCGAATTCTGTACCGTGTCGAGCGCGGCCTGCGAGATGAATTTCTGCCGGAAAAGCTCCTGCTGGCGCTCGAGGTTTCGCCTGGCGGTCGCGAGGTCGGCCTTGTCCTTCTCGATCTGCGCCTGGGCCTTGCTGATGTTCGCCTCCTCGGCGCGCGCATCGAGGGAAAAGAGGAGATCGCCCTTGGCGACGTTCTGCCCCTCGCGGAAGTGCACCTCGCGCACCGTGCTGGTCACCTGGGCGCGCAGGTCCACCGATTGCAACGCGGTCACGGTGCCGTTGGCCTTGAGCCGAACCGGGATATCGCGCGACTGCGCCTTGGTGGTGACCACCACGACCGGTGCATTCGTGCGGCTTGCGCCCTTCGCCTCCTGGGATTTGGACGAGCCGAACCACCACCACGCGGCGAGCGCGGCGACGAGGACCATGGCGCTGGCGATCCACGGCCAGCGCTTACGGCGAATTCCGGATAGAGGAACGGCGTTCACGATTGGGGGGGCGAAGCGTCAATCATAGCGGTTCGAATGGCAAACGGGCCCCATGATCAGGTAACAACCTGTATCCAACCTGAAAATTGCCGCCCCGGGGAGGGGCGGGGCCCGCTTACTCCGCTTTCACCCCGGCGTCCTGGACGACCTTCGCCCATTTCGCCATCTGCGCGCGGATGTGCTCGCCGAATTGCTCGGGAGTGCTGCCGACGGGCTCGACGCCCTGCGCCAGGAAACGCTCGCGCACGTCGGGCATCGCGAGGATCTTGAGCACCTCCGCGTTCAGCTTCGCCACGATCTCGCGCGGCGTGCCGGCGGGCGCGACGAGCCCGAACCACACGGTGAGCTCGTAGCCGGGGACGCCCGCCTCCGCCACCGTCGGCACTTCCGGCGCGAGCGGCGTGCGCTTGTCACCGCTCACCGCGAGTGCTCGCAACTTGCCGGCCTTCACTTGGGGAAGCACGTTGGGCACGTTGTCGAACATCAGCAGCACCTGGCCGCCGAGCAGATCGGTGACCGCGGGTCCGCTGCCCTTGTACGGAATGTGCATGATGTCCACGCCCGCGAGGCTCTTGAAGAGCTCCATCGAGATGTGGTTCGACGATCCGTTGCCGGTCGAGGCGTAGTTGAGCGTGCCGGGCTTCGCTTTCGCCATCGCGATCAGCTCGGCGACCGACTTCACCTGCAGCTGGGGATTCACGACGAGCAGATTCGGCGAGGTTGCGGCGAGGATGATCGGCGCGAAGTCCTTCACCGTGTCGTACGGCATGTTGCGGATGAGGCTCGGCGTCACCGCGAACGGGAAAGCGACGACGAGCAGCGTATATCCATCGGGCGCGGACTTGGCGGCGAAGTCGGTGCCGATCAGCGTGTTGCCGCCGGGCTTGTTCTCCACCACCGCGGGTTGGCCCCACTCGTCGCTGAATTTCGCGGCGAGTGTCCTGCCGAGCGTGTCGTTGAATCCCCCCGGGGGATAGGGAACGACGATCTTGATGGGCCTGGTGGGATAGGACTGCGCGAAGGCCTGCGTGATGCCGAAAAGCGCGACGTCGAGGAGCTTCTTAAACATACCCCGGCCCCTCGATCACAGGGTGCGCCTTGAGAAACTCTTCACTCACCTCCACGCCGATCCCGGGCGCCTCCAACGGGCGCACCGTCCCATCCTTCCCGATCTCGTACGGCTTGCTCGTGAGCTCATCGCGGAAGAGGTTGTTCTTCGAGACGTCCCCCTCGAAGTAGCCGCCATTGTCGAGCGCGGCAAGGAAATGGATGCTCGCCGCCATGTTGATGCCGGTCATCGAGGTATGCGGATGGATCTGCAGCTTGTACGCCGACGCCATCGCGGCGATGCGCAGGCACTCCGTGATGCCGCCGCTCTTGGAGAGGTCCGGCTGGATGATGTCCACGCTCTCCTCCTCGATCAGGCGCGAGAACTCGAAGCGCGTGAAATGGTTTTCCCCGGCGGCAAGCGGCGTCGACGAGAACGATTGCGCGGTCTTGTAGCTGCGGTAGTCGTGCGCGGGGAACGGCTCTTCCAGCCAGCGGATTCCGAGTTCTTCGAGCACCGGCATCACGCGGCGCGCATCCTCGAGCGTGTAGCCGACGTTCGCGTCGGTGAGGATCTCCATGTCGTCGCCGAACGCGTCGCGCGCCGCCTCGACGCGCTTGATGTCGTCCTTCACGTTGTCGCCGAGGCGCAGCTTGATCGCCTTGTATCCCGCGTCGACATGGACCTTCGCTTCCGCGACCAGCTCCTTCGGATCCTGGAAGCCGAGTGAAACGCCGCCCGCGTATGCGGGGATCGGCTTCGTGGCGCCGCCCAGCAACTTGTAAAGCGGCCAGCCCACGGCCTTCGCGCGAATATCCCAGAGGGCCATGTCGAGGCCGCTCATCGCCAACGAACAACCCGCGCCCATGCCGTGGCTTGCGAGCTGGCGCGAGTAGATGCGGTTCCAGACGCCCACTACGTCGGTCGCGTCCATGCCGAGCACGAGAGTGCGAAGAGTCGTATTGATGAGCGCTGCGATCGCGCCGGGTGCCCGACCCGCGTGGGATTCGCCGTAACCGACGATTCCGGACTCCGTCTTCACCCTGACGATGACCGCGTCACGCTTGACCGCGCGGCCGATGCCCAGGCGGACGTTGCTGTCTTTCGGGAGGGGAAACGATGTGGGGATCGCGGTGATTTCCGCGATCTTGAGTGCAGCGTCGAATTTGGGGAAGGGAGAGGCCATGGCGATCTCGGAATGATCTGCGAATCATACCAACCCCATCGTTGTGGAATTCAAAAGCCTCAGCGTTCAACGGGGAGAAAGTACGCCTCCGGGTCCGCAGGCCACGGCGACCGCGGAGCCGGCCAGCGCTCCCGCGCGAGAACGGGAACCTTGTTGCCCCGGATGTACATGCACTGGACGTATAAGCGGTTGTAGCGCTGCTGCAATCCGTAGCCGGCGTATTGAGCCGAATCCACTCCATCGATCACGGAGCCTGTGCCGCCCTTCGACGCGAGCCTCACCTCGCCTTCCGGGGCGGAGGCGTATTTCCTGCAGTCCTCGTCGTCCGCCCGAAACTCGCCGGGGCCCCTGGCGTCACCCTGAAGGGTCGTGACAGTAGGCCCTACGGGAATCGCCTGGCAGCCGGTGAGCAGGGCCAGGGCCACGACAAGAAATGTTCCCGGGAAATTGATCATGCCAATCACTCCACTTATACGCGCGTCCATGCAGCGACCTCTGCTCGGCCGACAATCACGCCATTGTTCGCTGCCATTTCGCGATGGATGCGTTGCGTCAAAGTGTCTATCCCGACCTGCGATGCGGAACTCACTCCGAGACGCTCCATCTCCGGAAGCAAGGTCGCGGCAAGATCCGACACCAGGTGGATGCATTCCGTGTTGCCGGGGTCCGCGCCGATTGCCGATTCGAGCCGCAGCGAAGGCGCTGCCAATCCAGCGGCGACAAAAGTCGAATGCAGCTTGATTCCCATTCGGGTATCGGCCCCCAGGAGCTCGATGGTCTTGGTGACCCATCGGCAGCACTGCTCATAGGTGGGCACGACGGGATGGGAGCGAGCGCCGGCCCAATCCAGCTCGTGAAAGACGATCACGCCGCCGGGCCGCAAGCGCGAAGCCAGGCTCCGAAGCGCGAGGACCGGATCCTTCATGAACTGCAGGACGTAACGCCCGACGATTGCATCGAAGGGGCGATCGAATGCCAGGTCGACCGGGTCGCCCTGGCGGAACGTGACGTTGCGAAAGCCCCTTGCCTCCGCGCGCGCTCTCGCCACCTCCAAAGCGGCGGGCGCTTTGTCGACGCCGATGACCGACCCGCCCTCACCCACCAATTCCGACACGAGGATGGCGACATCGCCCGCGCCGCTGCCGACATCGAGCACGTGCATTCCGGACGCGATGCCCGCCGCCAGGAAGAACCGCCGCGTGATCGGGTCGATCAGCCGGGCCTGCGACGAAAGCCGCTCGAGCTCCTTCTGCGTGTGCCCCAGGGCGTAGGTGTGCGAATCCTCGGTCATTGCTATCCGGAGAGTGAGGCGCGATGGGATCGTAGCTGGCCAAGCCTTCCGCAAACTTAACTGGCCATTTGCGCCTCGGCCATCCGTTCGAGCGCATGCGACAATCGTCCGGGGAGCGCCCTATGGAGTCCCCGGAGCGCAGAACGCCAAGTAACTTCGACCGGGCCGCCGAGCAGGCCTGGCTTAGAGGAGCCCACCAATGTTCGTCTCTGCATCGCGCGGCCGCTTCGCCATCCTTTCGTTGCTGACTGTCAGTGCCTGCGCCCACATGGGCGACAAGGGTGGCCCTCCGATGTCCGATGGCCGGTTCGAAGGCCCGCGCCGTTTCGCGCTGACTCCCCTCACCGAGATGACGCCCGAGCAGCGCGCGGTCGCCGACGCGATCATGAAAGGACCCCGCGCCTCGGTCGGCAGCCCCGCCGCGGCGGCCGGAGCGACGAGCCTCTCGAGTCCCTTCAACGTCTGGAACCGAAAGCCCGAGCTTGCGGACCGGCTCCAGAAAGTCGGCGAGTACATTCGCTTCCGCAGCTCGCTGCCGCCGCGCCTCAACGAATTCGCGATCCTCATCGTCGCGCGCCAATGGAGCGCGCAATACGAATGGTTTGCCCACCACCGGCTTGCGATGCTCGGGGGGCTCGATCCCGCGATCGCCGAAGACCTCGCCCAGGGACGCGTGCCCGCGAACATGAAACCCGACGAGCAGGTGGTCTATGACTTCAGCATGGAAATGCACCAGCGCCATGGCGTGAGCGATGCAACCTACAAGCGCGCTGTCGATGCACTCGGCGAGCAGGGCGTCGCCGACCTCATCGCGGTCAACGGCTACTATGTGCTGGTTGCGATGACGGTGAATGTCGATCGGACGCCGATTCCGAATGAGGGAAAGCCACCACTTCCCTTCCTCAAGTGACCGCCTACCAGCGACAGGTCCCTTCCCCGAACTCATTCGCCACTAGCGGCACCACCGCAAGCAACCCCAGGCTCTGATAAGCCGTCTTGCAATCCGGCTTGCGGGCCTTCTCGAAGATCATCGCCTCCTTCGACTTGCGCTCTGGCAGCGGAGGCATCGGGAAGGGAAGCACCGCGCGGTTGCCGGTACCTTCGCGCGCGATCTCCCGCGCCCGTGATCGAGCTCCTTCCAGATCGATGTGCGTATCCGTCTTCGCACCGGGGGCCGCGGGCGTTTTGTCGAGAGGAGCACCGAACTCATCGACCGGCCGAATCACGGGCCCCACGGAAGGCGCGGACACCGCGGGCTCCTTCAATGGCACCTCACGCGGCTGAACCCGCGGCTCGACGCGTTCGATCGCGGGTGGCTGCGGCACGGCCGGT
>JANPHA010000132.1:0-34823 GCA_031424255.1 Burkholderiales bacterium
GGTCGCCGAAAAAACGTGCGCGTGCGTATCGATGCCTCGAAGGTTTGCCACCGGATGCCTTTGCCGCGATATTCTACGGCGATGAAAACATTCCTCGCTCTTTTCTCCGCGCTCGCCCTCGCGATCGCCGCCCCGGCCGCGCAGGCGCAAGGCTTCCCCGCCAAGCCGATCCGGCTGATCGTCACCTATCCGCCCGGAGGAGGCGCGGACCTGATGGCGCGCCTGGTCGCGCCGAAAATGTCGCAGGCGCTCGGGCAGCCGGTCGTGGTCGAGAACAAGGCGGGCGCGAGCGGGCAGATCGGTGCCGCGGAAGTCGCGCGCGCCGCGCCCGACGGCTACACGCTGCTGCTGGACGCGTCGTCGTTCGCGGTGAATCCGAGCCTCTATCCGAAGATGCCGTACGACTCCGCGAAGGCGTTCACGCCGATCGCGGTGCTCGCCCTCTTCCCGAACGTGCTGGTGGTGACGCCCGGCTACCCGCCGAAGGACGTGAAGGAGCTGATCGCCCTCGCGAAGTCGAAGCCGGGACAGGTAGCCTTCGCTTCCTCGGGCAACGGCAGCGCGCAGCATCTTTCCGGCGAGCTCTTCCGCCAGAAAACCGCAACCGATCTCACCCACGTGCCGTACAAGGGCGGTGGCCCCGCGATGAACGACGTGATGGGCGGGCAGGTGCCGGTGTTCTTCGCGAACATGGCTTCGGGCCTCGCGCACGTGAAGGGCGGGAAGCTGCGCGCGCTCGCGATCACCGGCGCCAAGCGCTCACCCGCATTGCCCGATGTGCCGACGATGGCGGAGGCGGGCGTGCCGGGATACGAGGTCTACGAATGGAATGTGGTCTTGGCACCCGTGGGCACTCCGGCGCCCGTCATCGCGCGCATCGCCGCCGCAATCGCGCAGGCGATTGAATCGGCGGAATTCAGGGAGCGCGTGGGCGCGCTGGGGGGCGAGATCGCCGGCTACGGGCCGGCGGAATCCGCGCGCTTCGTGCGGGCGCAGACCGACCTCTGGGGAAAGGTGGTCCGCGACGGCAACGTCAAGGTGGAGTAGCTCAGTAGTCCGAGCGCAGGTCGCGCAGGTCCGGGCCGCGCGTGGGCGGCACGCCGCGGCTGCGCAGGAAGCCGAACGCGGCGATCAGCACGCCGGCGCCGATCAGGATGTATTTGTGGATGTCCTGCAGCGCCACGACTCCGAAAAGGACGCCATCCGGTGAAAGCGCGGGCACGAATCCCGCAGCGCCGACCAGGATCAGGACGACTCCCGCAAAAATCGGTAATCCTTTCATGTGAAACCCTCCACGAAGGTTGTGTTCCGTCACGATTGGACACCGCGTGACCGTGCATCGCACGCCCGGGTATGGGCCATCCGGCGCATCGTCTAGAATGAACCCTGCATGCCCCCGCACCACCTCCGGATCCGCCCATGACCGAAAAATTCCGCTCCCTCACGATCACCAACGGCATTGCCCGCTCGCCCAACCGCTCGATGCTGCGCGCCATCGGCTACCAGGATGCCGACTTCGACAAGCCGATCGTCGGCATCGCCAACGGGCACTCGACGATGAATCCGTGCAACGCCGGCATCCAGCCGCTCGCGGATGCCGCCGACGCGGCGGCGCGCGCCGCGGGCGCGATGCCGCAGATGTTCGGCACCATCACCGTGACCGACGGCATCTCCATGGGCACGGAAGGGATGAAGTATTCGCTCGTCTCGCGCGAGGTGATCGCCGATGCCATCGAGACCGCCGTGCAGAGCCAGTTCATGGATGGCGTGCTCGCGATCGGCGGCTGCGACAAGAACCTGCCCGGCGCGATGATCGGCATCATGCGCATGAACATCCCCGCGATCTGCGTCTACGGCGGCACGATCAAGCCGGGCCGCTACAAGGGCCAGGACCTGCAGATCGTCTCGGTGTTCGAGTCCGTGGGCGCGTTCACCGCCGGGAAGATGTCGAAGGAAGACTTCGAGTGCATCGAGAGGAAGGCGTTGCCGGGCGTGGGCGCCTGCGGCGGCATGTACACGGCGAACACGATGTCGTCCTCGGTGGAGGCGGTCGGCATGTCGCTGCCGTATTCCTCGACGATGGCCGCGGAGGACGAGGAGAAGCGCGAGAGCGCGGCGAAGAGCATGGAGGTGCTGGTCGCTGCGGTGAAGAAGGGCTTGAAGCCCAGCGACATCGTCACGAGGAAATCGATCGAGAACGCGATCGCGGTGGTGATGGCCACCGGTGGCTCGACCAACGGCGTGCTGCATTGGCTCGCGATCGCGCATGCGGCCGGCGTGCCGTGGACGCTCGACGATTTCGAGCGCATCCGCCAGCGCACCCCCGTGCTCTGCGATCTGAAGCCTTCGGGGCGCTACGTCGCGGTGGACCTGCACAAGGCGGGCGGCGTTCCGCAGGTGATGAAGATGCTGCTCGCGCATGGCTTGATCCACGGCGACTGCATGACGATCACCGGCAAGACCATCGCCGAAAATTTGAAGGACGTTCCGGACGAGCCGCCGGCGGGCCAGGACGTGATCCGCCCGTGGTCGAACCCGATGTACGCCGAGGGCCACCTCGCGATCCTCAAGGGCAACCTCGCGCCCGATGGGTGCGTGGCCAAGATCACGGGGCTCAAGAATCCGGTGATGACGGGCCCGGCGCGCGTGTTCGATTCCGAGCCGCTCGCGATGGAAGCGATCATGGCCGAGAAGATCAAGCCGGGCGACGTGCTCGTGATCCGCTATGAAGGACCGAAAGGCGGGCCGGGCATGCGCGAGATGCTCTCGCCTACCGCGGCACTCGTGGGCCAGGGGCTCGGCGAATCGGTGGGACTCATCACCGACGGGCGCTTCTCCGGCGGCACCTGGGGCATGGTGGTGGGGCACGTGACGCCCGAGGCCTTCGAAGGCGGCGTGATCGCGCTGATCCAGGAAGGCGACCCGATCACGATCGACGCGCACAAACGCCTGCTGCAACTGAATGTGCCGGACGTGGAGATCGCGGAGCGGCGCGCCAAATGGAAGCAGCCCGCGCCGAGATATACGACCGGCGTGCTGGGCAAGTACGCAAAGCTCGTGGGCACCGCCAGCAAGGGAGCGGTTACCGACTAGGTTCCTTCCTCACGCGTCCTCCAAGGGGGGAGGGCGAATCTCATTCCGGCTGGATGTTCGCCGCCTTGATGATGCGGCCCCACTTCTGCGACTCGCCGGCCTGGAATTTCGCCAGCTCCTCGGGCGTGGAGACGAGCGGCTCGGTGCCGGTGCTCTCGTAGAAGCTCCTCGCCGCGGCGCTCTTCGTCGCGGCCGTGAGCAAATCGTGCAGCTTCTTCACGGCAGCCGGCGGAGTCTTCGCCGGCACGTAGGCCGCGAACCAGTAGCTCATCTCGTAGCCTTTCACGCCCGCCTCGTCGATCGTGGGCACGTCGGGGGCGAGCGGCGTGCGCTTCAAGCTCGACATGCCGAGCGCCCGCACCTTGCCGCCCTTCACCTGCGGCAGCCCGGTCGCGTTGTCGGTGATCATCATGTCGATCTGGCCGCCGAGAAGATCGGTCACCGCGAGCGGGTTGCTCTTGTAGGGCACGTGCAGCAACTGCACGCCCGCCATCTGCTGGAAGAGCTCGCCCGCGATGCGCGACGACGAGCTGCCGCTGCCGAACGAGAGCTTGCCCGGATCCTTCTTCGCGAGCGCGATGAACTCGCCCACGGTCTTCGCGGGCACGTTCGGATTGACGATCATGATCTGCCCGCCCTTGCCGAGCAGCGTCACCGGCGCGAAATCGTTCACCGGATGGTAGGGCAGCGACTTGTAGAGATGCTCGTTGGCCGCGTGCGTCGTGTTGGTGGTGATGAGCACGGTGTAGCCGTCGGCCGGCGCCTTGGCCACGTACTGCGCGGCGAGGAAGCCGCTGGCGCCGGGCTTGTTGTCGATCACGACCGCTTGCCTGGTATCGGTCGCGACCGATTGGCCGAGCGAGCGCGCGAGCTGGTCGGTCGCGCTGCCCGCGGCGAACGGCACGACGAAGGTGATGCTCTTCGAGGGATAGTCCTGCGCCGCGGCGAGCGACGAGGCGAAGGCCAGTGCGGCAAATGCGGCGAGCGGAAAGCGGCGGTTCATTGTTGTCGTCCTCAAGCGGTATGGGCCATCGGTTGTGGAGGCGCGTCGAGCAATGCCTGCAGGTGCGCCGGCAGCTCGATCGGCAGCTCGAGCAGCAGGAAGGCGAGCGCCTTGCCGTGCGTGTCGAGGTTGAGCGATCCGTTGACGCCGCCGTCGAGCGCGCCGTCGATCACGAAGTTCATCGCGCCGAGCTTCGGCAGCAGGTAACGCTTCACGCCGCGTGGCCGGCGATGCGCGAAGAGCGCCGCCACCCGGGCCTCGGTGACCTGCGCCACCAGCAGCTCGTAGAATTCGGGGCGATAGGCGATCACGCTCATGTTCGAGCGATCGCCCTTGTCGCCGGTGCGGCCGTGCGCGATTCGATGCAGCTCGACGGTCATGTCGATTCCACCATGTCCCATCGAGCGCCCACCGCGCCGCGCGGAACGAAGCAGGAGATCGTGTCGAGCCGCGCGCGCAAACCGGTGCGCACTCCGCCGCCCCCCGCCGGCCCGCAGGTGTAGAGGGCGGTCACCTCGCGCGTGAGCCGCTCGGCCTGGCGCCGGTCCGCGTGCTGTGTCGCGGCACGCAGGCGAATGTCGCGCGCGTCGCCCGCTGGAGTCTGCGCGAGGAGCCGCCCCGCATCGTCGCCGAAGACGCTCACCGCGCCGACCAGGTCGATGCGCAATTCCAGGCTTCCCGCGAGCCGGCGGCGCAGCACCTCGGCCGCGAGGCGCGCGCGGCCCTCGGCGCCCGGCCCCGCATAGGAGATCTCGCCCTCGGCGAGCCAGCCGCCCTCGTGGCACACGTTCACCTTCAGGCGATCGGGCCGCGCATGGCCGCGCACGCCATCGAGTGCCACGCGATCGCGGCCCACCACGCGCACCTCGGCCTGCGAGATGTCGGCGGTGACGTCGGGCGTGAGATACGCGGCGGGATCGTGCACCTCGTAGAGCAGCTGCTCCTTCACGGTGGACTCGCTCACCATCCCGCCGGTGTCCTCGGCCTTGCCGATCGTGCACCGTCCCTCGGCATCGATCTCGGCGATCGGAAAGCCGACCGCATGCAGATCGGGCACGTTCTTGAGACCCGGATCGGCGAAGTAGCCGCCGGTCACCTGCGCGCCGCATTCGAGCAGGTGACCTGCCATCGTCGCGCGCCCGAGGCGGTCCCAATCGTCGGCGCTCCAGCCGAAGTGCGCCATCGCGGGACCCACGACGAGCGAAGGATCGGCCACGCGCCCGCAGACCACGATCTCGGCGCCCGCCGCGAGCGCCGCCGCGATCGGCTCGGCGCCCAGGTACGCATTGGCGCTCACCATCTCGATCGCGTCGAAGCGCTCGCCCAATTCCGAACGCAGCAGCTCGCGATGCGATTCGCCCGACAAGTCATCTCCGCTCACCACCGCGATGCGCGGCGCTCTCAGTCCCTGCTCGCGCGCGATCTCGAGAATGCGTTTCGCGGCACCGCGCGGATTCGCCGCGCCGAAGTTGCTCACGATGCGAATGCCGCTCGCCAGGCACTGGGCGAGGATCGGCGCGATCAGGTCGTCGAGCAACGGCTCGTAGCCCGCATCCGGATCGCCGCGGCGCGCGAGCTGCGCGAGCGCGAGAGTGCGCTCGGCGAGCGTTTCGAAGATGAGCACCGGGCTGCCGCCGCGGCGCGCGAGCGTCTCCACGACGGGACCGGCGGCGTCCGCCCGGTCCCCGGAGAACCCGGCGGCGCACCCGATGTGGAGCGTCTTCTGGGACATCCGGGAAGCATACCCCGGTGAGTTGGCGAGCCTCATTCGTCGGCCTCGGAATCGTCGGCCTGCTCGAACGCCTCGAAGCCGCCGCGCTTGGCGGCGAGCGCGCCACCCGTGGCCTGCAGCTGCACCAGCAGGTCGGTGATCTGGCGATACGCGGCCTGCGGCAGCAGGTAGCGCCGCTGCACGAGATCGTTGAGGATCGGGATCGCGCGATAGTAATAGCCCCACACCGAGCCGTAGCGCTCCTCGAGCGAGGGGCGCGGATCGCCGCTGGCGAGGCGTTCGGCCCTGGTCTTCGCGAAAGGAATGAAGCCGCCCGAGAACGCGCACGCCTTGCCCTTGTACCAGCCGGTCGAGGTGACGTTCCAGCCGAGGTAGGTGCCGAGCGGAAGCTGGCCGAGCAGCGGCTTGATGCCCGCGATCTCGTTGCCGTCGGAATCCACTTTCGGCACGTAAGTCGGGATCACGCGCTTGATGACCGGCGGGACCGTGCTCATGATTCCCGACATGTCGATGTTGACGAATTGCGGCCCGAAGTCGTAGTCGTACGCCGGGTTTATGAGGCCGTCGGGCGAGGGCGCGTTCGGAATCGTCGGGAAGCCCATCGCGGCCTTGGTCGCGGGCACGAGCGTGCCGTCGGCGAGACGCGGATACGCGCTCGGGGGCATCGCAACGTTCTTCGTGACCCAGTCGAGGGCCGCGGCGGTGAGCGCCTCGCGGATATCGTTCTCCGGCATCGGGTTGGCGGGCAGCTGGCAGGCTCCCACTGTGCTGCCGGTCGCCGCGGGGGCGAGCGTGAAGGCGCCGTTGCCGCCACCATGCGTCGTGCTCGGCACGTAGTAGCGGCGCACGTTCGCGGGGAGCGCAATGTCGGTGTCGGCGTTGCTGCCGATGATGCCGGGCGACATGCGCAGGTTCCAGTATTCCGCCGAGCCGTTGATCTCGGTGATCTTGGGGCAGGTGCCGGTGGAGCGGCAGCGCGTGAGCATGCCGTTGGCGGGGCGGCCGCGCGCGGTGTCGGCGAAATCCTCCCACCACAGCGATGGCTCGCTGCCTTGCTCGTAGATCTTCGTCTCGCCGCCGGCGATCGCGAAGCGATAGTTGATCGGGTTCTGGCGCGCGGCGATGAACGGGATCGCGCCGTCGAACACGATGCGGTTGGCCACGGACTCGTCCTCGTTGAAGCCGAGGTGGATCAGCGTCTTGATGAAGTTGCCCGATTGCGACGTGCCCTGCGTGATCGCCCACTGGATGCCGCCGGCCACGGGGTTCGCGTTGCCCGAGTCGTCCTTCTGCGCGTAGCGGAAGAACGCCGCCGTGTCGCGGAAAGCCGCGGGCCCGATGCCGAGGACGAGGGGATCTTTCACCGTGTACACGAGGCGGTAGATGCGCGTCTTGTCGAAGCCATTCTTCATGCAGACCTTGGCCGGATCGGCGGTGCCGGGGAACGCGACCGTCTGGCAATCGGCGAACGCCCAGTCGGCACTCGCCACGGCCTGCTCGCCGGAAAACACGCCGTCCCCCGAGAGCGCGGTGTACGACGTGAGCGTAGCGCGCGTGGTGTCCATGCTCGCGGGCACATACGGTGTCGCGTTGCCCAGCCCGCCGTAGATCGTCGCGGTGTTGCCGGAAGGCAGCAGCACGTTGGCGCCGCCGGCGAGGTCGGCGATCGTCGTCACCATCGGCCCGGTGATCGACGACCCGTCGGCGTTCTTCGCCACCGGCACCGTGAGCTTCTCCACCTGCGTGCCGGTGAGGTCGCCCTGCCAGCCGCTCGAAAGTCCCACGTGCCCGAGCGCCTGGCCGCCGATGTCGATGCGCCCGCCGCGGTTGGGGACCTGGTGCAGCAGGATGCCGCTCGACTTCGACATGTCGATCGGCTTCACCAGCAGGAAGGTCGTGGTGTAGACCACCTTGCCGGCGGCGTTTCGCGGGGCGAGCGCCAGGTCCTGGATGATGGTGTTGCGGCGATCGGCGGGGTCGAGCTCGCCGGTGAGCGTGCCGATGATGCGCTCGTATTGGCCGACCGCGCCGAAGGCCTGCCCGGAATAGGCGGGAGATTCGCGCGTGGTGATCTCGATCTTGGTGATGCGGGCGTGTGCGGGGATGCTGGCAAGCGCGGCCGTGGCGACGAGCCAGGGCAGCACCCTTTGCGGGCTTTTCATGGAATCTCCTCCGGGATTGAGCGCAGGGCTATTCTCGGCACGCCGCGTATATAATTCAAATGAATAGTTGTGATGACACATATATGATTTCGATATGGGTTCGGTAAGGAACATATCCCTGCGGCAGCTGCAGGCCTTCAGCGCCGTGGCGCGGCTCGGTAGCTTCACCAAGGCGGCCTCGGCGCTGCACACCACGCAGCCCGCGCTGAGCGTGCAGATCAGCCAGCTCGAGGACGCGCTCGGCCTCAAGCTCTTCGACCGCACCACCCGCACCGTGGGCATCACGCGCGTGGGGCAGGAGCTGCTGCCGCGGGCGGAGCGCACGCTCGCCGAGCTCAACGGCATCGTGACCTCGGCCACGGGCCTCGGGACCCGGAGCACGGGACGGGTGCTGGTGGCGGCGCTGCCGTCGGTCGCCTCGAGCCTGCTGCCGGAGGCGATCTCCGGATTGCGCAGGGAATTCCCCGGCATCGCGGTGGTGCTCACCGATGCGCTCGGCGAGCGGATCATCGAGCTCGTGAAGGCGCACGAGGTGGATTTCGGCATCAGCGGCTTCCCGCCGGCCGAGGCACGGTTGCTGTTTTCCCCGCTCGGCAGCGACGAGATGGTCGCGGTGTCGCTGCCCACCGGCGCCTTCGCGAAAGCGCACCGCACCACGCCCGCGGAGCTGGCCTCGCATCCGCTCGTCCTGATGAGCCGCGACAGCAGCGTGCGGCGCATCGTCGAGGAGGCGTTCGCCGCCGCCGGGCAGCTCACGGCCCCGGTGCACGAGCCGACCTACATGTCGACCGCCATCGCGATGGTGCGCGCCGGGCTCGGGATCGCGATCCTGCCGTCGTCGGCCTCGGAGGTGCGGGCGGCGAGCGACCTCGTCTGCCACCGCATCGCCAGCCCGATCATGGGCCGGCGCATCGGCATCCTTTCCACGCGGCGCGACCTTTCCCCCGCGGCGGAAGCTTTCCGCAAGCACCTGAAGGCGCTTGCGAAGAAATGGTTCTGGGGCACAACCATCGGCGCGCGGCGCGGTCCTATCCTTTCACGCAAAGGAGCCCCACCATGAACGTCCGCGACGTAATGACCCCCAATCCCCGCACTGTCGGGCCGAACGACACCCTGCAGAAGGCGGCACAGATCATGCGGGACGAGGACACGGGCGTCGTGCCCATCGTCGAGAACGGCCGCCTCTCCGGGATCGTGACCGACCGCGACATCGTGATCCGCTGCATCGCCGACGGCACCTTCAAGGGCAAGGCGAGCGACGCGGCCTCCGACGAGGTGATCACCATCACACCGGACAAGACCACCGCCCACGCGGCCGAATTGATGGCCGAGCACCAGATCCGCCGTCTGCCCGTGGTCGAGGGCGACAAGCTCGTGGGAATCGTGTCGCTGGGCGACCTCGCCGTGAAGGACGGCAAGGACAAGCAGACCGGCGATACCCTCGAGGACATCTCGCAGGGCGTAAAGCACTAGCACGGAGTCAAAACCGGGGACAGACCCCGGTTTTTCAGTCGTCGTGCCCGCCCACGATCGCGTCGATGCGCTCCATCACGGTGGGCGTGAGCTTCGGGATCACCTCGAGCGCCTTCAGGTTCTCCCGGACCTGGGAGACGCGCGAGGCGCCGGTGATCACGGTGGAGACGCGCGGGTTGCGCGCGCACCAGGCGATCGCCAACTGCGCGAGCGTGCAGCCCAGGTCGCGGGCCACGGCTTCGAGCTCGCCCACCACCCGATTTTTGTCCTGGTCGGTGAGATCGCCCACGAGGAAGGCCATGCGCGGGATCGCGCCGCGGCTGTCCGGCGGCACGCCGTTGCGATACTTGCCGGTGAGCAGGCCCGAGGCGAGCGGGCTCCAGGTGGTGAGCCCGAGTCCGATGTCCTCGTAGAGCCGCTTGTATTCCTTCTCCACGCGGTTGCGGTGGAAGAGGTTGTACTCGGGCTGCTCCATCACCGGCTTGCGCAAGTGGTGGCGCTCGGCGATCTGCCACGCCTCCATGATCTCCGCGGCGCTCCACTCCGAGGTGCCCCAGTAGAGCGCCTTGCCGCGCTCGATCATGTCGTGCATCGCCCACACCGTCTCCTCGATCGGCGTGTTGGGATCGGCGCGGTGGCAATAGACGAGATCGACGTAGTCGAGCTGCAGGCGCTTGAGCGACCCGTCGATCGCGTTCATCAGGTACTTGCGGTTGAGCGTGCTTTTCTCGTTCGGGCCGTCGGTGATGCCCCAGAAGAACTTGGTGGACACGATCACCTTCACGCGCGGCCAGGCGAGCTTCTTCAGCACCTCGCCCATGATCTCCTCGCTCTTGCCCGCGGCGTACACCTCGGCGTTGTCGAAGAAATTCACGCCCGCATCCCACGCCGCCGCCATGCACTCGCGCGCAGTGGAGGAATCGAGCTGGTTGCCGTACGTCACCCACGAACCGAACGACAGCTCGCTGACCTTGAGGCCTGAACGGCCGAGCCTTCTGTAGTTCATGGGTCGTGAGAATACGGGAATACCGGGGTCAGACTCCAGTATTCGGGTCAGTCGCCGCCAATACCGGAGTCTGACCCCGGTATTGCGTCCAGCAATCCCTCCAGCGTGAGCGGCTCCACGGGCTTCACCAGGTGGCGGTCGAAACCCGCGGCACGCGAGCGGCTCTTGTCCTCCTCCTGGCCCCAGCCGGTGAGGGCCACGATCAGGATAGCGGCGCCCCACGGCTGCCTGCGGATCGTCTCGCACGCCTCGTAGCCGTTCATGCGCGGCATGCCGATGTCCATCAGGATCGCGTCGGGAGCGAACTCCGCGGCCATATGCACCGCCTCCTCGCCGTCGCGCGCGACGCTCACCTCATGGCCCATGACGCCAAGCATGATCGAGAGCGTGGCCGCCGAATCCGCATTGTCGTCGGCGATGAGGATGCGATGCCGCGGCGCTCCGGTGCGCGCGGCGCGTGCGACCTCGGGAGCCGCCGGCGTTCGCGCCTCGACGCGCGCGGGAAGGCGCACGATGAATTCGCTGCCCATGCGGTTGCCCGGGCTTTCCACCACGATCGTCCCGCCATGCATCTCGACCAGGCGCCGGGCGATGCTCAGGCCGATGCCCAACCCGCCCTGGGACTTCTCCAGCCCGCGATCGACCTGCGTGAAGATGTCGAAGACGCTCGCGAGCATGTCGGGCGGTATGCCGATGCCGTTGTCCTTGACGCTCACCGCGACCTCGCCTTCGAGCACTTTTACCGACAGCGCGATGCGCCCTCCCGCCTCGGTGTATTTCGCGGCGTTGTTCAGCAGGTTCGCGAACACCTGCGACATCCGCGTCATGTCCGCGTCGAGCAGGATGCGCTCGTCGGGGATTGCGACCTCGATCTTGTGGCCCCTCTCGTTCACCAGGGGCTGGCTGGTCTCGAGCGCGTTGCGCAGCACCGCGGCGAGCTCGATCGGCGCCCTGCGCAGCTCGATCTTGCCGCGGCTCACCCGGCTCACGTCGAGCAGGTCGTCGACCAGCCGCACCATCTGTGCGAGCTGGCGCTCCATCATGCCGCGCGCCTTCTCCACGGTCTCGGCGCTGCCGCTCGCCAGGCGCATCACCTCGAGGCCATTGCGCAGCGGGGCGAGCGGATTGCGCAGCTCGTGGGCGAGCGTCGCGAGGAACTCGTTCTTGCGCTGGTCGAGCTCGCGCAGCTCGTCTTCCACGCGCTTCAGCCGCGCGATGTCGAGGTTGATCCCGGCCCATCCGATGCGAGCGCCGCGCTCGTTGCGCAGCGCGACGGCGCGGCCGAGAACCGAATGCCATTGGCCGTCGACGCCCTTCACGCGGTATTCATGGTCCCACGCGCTGCCCTCTCGCAGGCACAGCTGCCACTTGCGCGACATCTCCGGGATGTCGTCGGGATGAACGACCTTCGTCCACCCGTCGCCGAAACACTCCTCCTGCGTGGTGCCGGTGAGACGCAGGAACGATTCGCTCAGGAACGTGTTGCGTCCGTCGGCGTCGGCGGTCCAGACGCCGAAGTCCATCGACTCGCCGATCGCGCGGTACATGCGCTCGCTTTCGCGCAGCGCCTGCTGGTTGCGGTATGCCTCGATCGCGTCGGCGGCGTGGCGCGCGCACACGTCGGCGACCTGCATCTCGCGCTGCAGCGGCGTGCGCGGCTCGGAGTAATGGACCGAGAGCACGCCCAGCAACGCGCCCGAGCGCGTGACGATCGGCGTGCTGTGCACCGCGCGGAATCCCACCGCGCGCGCGGATTCCCGAAACAGCGCGAAACACGGATCGGCCTCGATGTCCCCGACCACCCAGCGGCGGCGCTGCGCGAACGCATTGCCGGCACTGCCGCCCGAGACGCCCGGGACGACGAACCGGAATCGCTCGAGCCCCGCCGCGTCGAACCCGTGGCTCGCTTGCACCACCAGGTTCCCGGTAGCGGCGTCCTGCAGCCAGATGAGGCCGAAGTCCGCATCCTGCGTATCCACCGCGGTATCGAGGATCACCTGCAGCGCGGGCGCGAGCTCGGTCATCCCGCCCAGGTGCATCGCGAGCTCATGCAGTTTCGTGAGGCTCTCGACCTGCAGCGCGAGTTGATCCTTGGTGAAGGCGAGCTCCGCTTCCGAGGCCTTGCGCTCGGTGATGTCGACCAGCATGTTGACCGCGCCCACCACGCGGCCCGCGCCGTCGCGGATCGCGCGCGGATGGGCGATCGCGTGGCGCTGCGTGCCGTCGGGCCGCTCGATCACGATCTCCGCGCTCGCCGCCGAAGGCTGTGCCTGCAGCACCTGAGCCATCGGGCACGCTTCGAGCGGCAACGCTTCGCCCGAAGGCGTGTAGAGCCGGCTCGAGCCGCACCATTTCTCCACGCCGATGCGCGGCTCGCGTCCCCACAATGCCTTCGCCGCCTGGTTGTAGTGCTCGATGCGCCCTGCGGCATCGGTGGTGTAGACCGCCGCGGGAAGGCCTTCGACCAGCTCGCGCGAATGGCGCTCGCTCTCGCGCAGCTCACTCTCCATGCGGGCACGCCGGTCGATCTCTTCCTTCGCGCGTCCGAAAAGATTGGCGTTGTCGATCGCGACCGCGGCCTGCGCCGCGATGAACGCGGCGTTGTGCCCGGCGCGTTCGTCGAACACTCCGGGCTGGGGATGGCCGAAGAAAAGGCCGCCCAGCACCACGCCGCCGCGCGAGATCACCGGCACGCCGAGGTAGCTCTTCACCGGGAGGTGCCCCCGGGGCATGCCGTGGTGCGGCGCCATCTTTCCGTAGCGCGGATCCTGCGTGACGTCGTCGATGCGCACCGGGCCCTGCCCGACGAAGGTCGGCTTGAATATCGGCGTGGCGCGCGGCATGCCGAATTGCGCGAACGCCTCGCGCGGCGCACCGGAGAGCGTGAAGAGCTGGTAGGAATTGCCGTGAGGGTCGGTCACGTTGTAGAAGAACGCGCCGAATTTCGCGCCGGTGATGCGCGTGCCTGCGTCGGTGACCTTCTGCAGGACCTGCTGCAGGTCGAGCTCCGAGGAGATATCGCACGCGACCTCGCGCAGCGTCTCCGCTTCGAGGCGCCGGGTTTCCTCGCCCTTCGCCTGGGCGCTGGCGAGCGCCGCGGCGACCTGCGACGCGACCAGCTCGACGAAGCGGCGGTGGTCGTCGTTCGCGAGGCGGAAGGGATTGAGCGCGGCGATCATCACCGCGGTCCTGTCGTCCGCGCCGGCGCGCCCCGGCGGCAGCGTGACGCGGCCCAGCGGCACGACCGCGGCCTCGCGCGGCGGCAATCCCCACGGGCCCGCGGGCAGCGCACCGGAGCGCGCCTCGGCGAGGACCAGGGGGGCGAGCGCGCGTTGATCGCCCCCCAGGACGGCGGCGATCGGCCAGGGCGAAGGAGCATCGAGCGCGAGCTCGTCGGGCAGGGCGGCGTGCCCGCGCCCGAGGCCCGCGATCGACGCGAGGGTCGCGGTGCGCGCCTTCTCGTCGACCAGATAGAGGGCCGCGAACGGAATATCGGCGGCACTCGATGCGAGGCCCTCGGCCGCGAGCGTGCACGCCGCTTCGAGCGTGGCCGCGCCCGCGGTGCGCGTCGCGATCTGCTTCAGGAGATCGAGTTGCCGGTCGCCCACGACGCTCTGGGTGACGTCGGTGAACGCGATCAGCACGCCGCCTTCCGATCCGCGATCCCCGGGCAGGGCGGTGAACGACAGCTTGTAGTGCGCTTCCTCGACGCGGCCGCGGCGCTGCACCAGCAGCGCCGCGCAATGCGTGGCGCCGAGCTCCTGGCCATCGAGGGCGCCCGCGACGCGCGCGCCGAGCTCTTCCCAGATCTCGCGCCATGCCGACGGCGCGGGCTGGCCGAGCGCCGCCGGGTGGTTGCCGCCGATCAATGCGCGGCACGCATCGTTGTAGAGATTGGTGAGCTCCGGCCCCCACCACACGGCCATCGGCTCGCGCGACGCGAGCATGATGCGCACCGCGATCCTGAGCCCCTCGGGCCATTCGCCCGGGACGCCGAGCGCGGTGAGCGACCAGTCGAGCCCGCGAATGCGCTCGCCCATCTCTCCGCCCCCGGCGAAGTAATCGGGCGTGAAACGGGGCACGTGGGGCTTCGGGAAGATGTCGAGCATTGGCGAGGGGGTCCGGAGGTTCTCCAGTATGGGTACGCACATGCCGCTTGGCTGTAGGCCCGTTCCTACATCACACTTCGGCATGGACCATTCGAAGCGCAATGTTTTCCTCCTCGCGAGCTGCCAGGCGTTGTTGCTCACCAATGCGGTCACCCTGATCGCGATCGGGGCGCTCGCGGGCTACTCGCTCGCCGAGAACAAGGCTTTCGCCACGCTGCCCGCGAGCTCCTACGTGATCGGCGGGTTCCTCGGCACCTTCCCCGCCTCGATGTGGATGCGCCGCGTCGGGCGCCGTTGGGGATTCCTGACCGGTGGGGCCTTCGGCCTCGCCGGCTCGACGCTCGCCACTTTCGCAATGGCCACGAGCAGCTTCGCGTTGCTGTGCGCCGGCACGATGCTGCTGGGCGTCTACAACGCGTTCGGCCAGTACTACCGCTTCGCCGCGGCCGACGTGGCGCCCGCCGACTTCAAGGCGAAGGCGATCTCGTACGTGATGGCCGGCGGCCTGGTCGGCGGGATCATCGGACCCGAGATCAGCAAATACACGCGCGACCTCGCGCATCCGACCTACCTGGCGGCGTACGCGTCGCTCTTCGTCTACAGCCTCGTGGCGATGGCGATCGTCTCGTTCCTGCGCATTCCGAATGCGCAGGACAGCGTCTCCCATGCTCCCGCCCGGGCGCTCTCCGAGATCGCGCGGCAACCGGTGTTCGTGGTGGCCGTGCTGGTGGGAGCGCTGGGGTACGGCTCGATGAACCTGCTGATGACCGCCACGCCGCTCGCGATGGGCTTCTGCGGCCTGCCGTACTCGGCATCCGCGAGCGTGATCGCGGCGCACGTGGTCGCGATGTTCGGGCCGTCGTTCTTCACCGGCTCGCTGATCAAGCGCTTCGGCGTGCTCCACGTGATGCTGGCGGGGGTGGCGGCGATGTTCACCTGCGTCGCGATCGGGATCTCCGGGCAGGCGGTCGCGAATTTCTGGTGGGCGCTCGTGCTGCTCGGCCTCGGCTGGAACTTCATGTACATCGGCGGCACCACGCTGCTCACCGAAGCCTACCGGCCCGAGGAAAAGGCGAAGGTCCAGGGAGCCAACGAGGTCACGGTGTTCGCGGTGCTGGCGCTCTCGTCGTTCTCCTCGGGCGTGCTGGTGAACACGCGCGGATGGCACACGCTCAACTACGTGGCGCTTCCGCTGATCGCCCTCGCGGGCGGCGCGCTGCTGTGGATGATGCTCGGAACTCGACGTCCGAAAACGGCGAGCGGCTGAGCGCTGCCGGCGGATAATGGCGGCATGTTGCTCGATGCCGACCAGTGTTACCGCGCGCTGCGCGCCCACGATGCCCGTTTCGACGGCCGCTTCTTCGTGGGCGTCGCCACCACGCGCATCTATTGCCGCCCGGTGTGCACCGCGCGCACCCCGAACCGCGGCAACTGCCGCTTCTACCCGAGCGCCGCCGCCGCCGAGGCCCACGGCTTCCGGCCGTGCCTGCGCTGCCGGCCCGAGCTGGCACCGGGGTACGCGGCGATAGACGCCAATCGCCGCCTCGCCCAGGCGACCGCGGCCCGTATCGAGGATGGCGGCCTGCTGGAAGCCAGCCTCGAGGACCTCGCGCAATCGCTGGGCGTCACCGACCGCCATGTGCGCCGCGTCTTCCAGGAGGAATTCGGCGTGACGCCGGTCGAGTACGCGCAGACGCAGAGGCTGCTGCTCGCCAAGCGCCTGCTCACCGACACCGGCCTGCCGGTGATCGACGTCGCGATGGCGAGCGGATTCGCGAGCCTGCGGCGCTTCAACGATCTCTTTCGCACGCGCTACCGGATGACGCCGAGCGACCTGCGGCGCACCACCGGCACCTCGACCCGTGCCGAGACGCTCGCCTTCGACCTCGCCTACCGCCCGCCCTACGATTGGGACGCGATGCTCGCGTTCCTCGAGCGACGCTCGATCCAGGGCGTGGACGCGGTCGAAGGCAAGAGCTACCTGCGCACGTTGCGTATCGAGAGCAAGGGCAAGTCGATCGCGGGCTGGATCTCGGTGGCGCCTTCGCGCAAGCGCTCCGCTCTGCGCGTCGCCGTGAGCGCGTCGCTCGCGAGCGTGCTGCCGGTGGTGCTCGCGCGCGTGAAGCATCTCTTCGACCTCGCCTGCCGGCCGGACGAGATCGCCGCGGCGCTCGGCCCCATCGCGCGCGCGCGGCCCGGGCTGCGGCTGCCGGGCGCGGCCGACGGATTCGAGATCGCGGTGCGCGCGATCCTCGGGCAGCAGGTCACGGTCAAGGCCGCGGCCACGATCGCATGCCGTTTCGTCGACGCGTTCGGCGATCCGATCGAGACGCCGCACGCGTCGCTCACGCGCACATTCCCGAAGCCCGCGACGATCGCCGCGCTCGCGCCGGCGCGCATCGCGGAGCGTGGCGTGATCGCTTCCCGCGCGGGGGCGATCGCGGCCCTCGCGAAAGCGATGGCGGACGGCACCCTGCGTCTCGATCCGGGAGCCGAAGTGCACGCGACCGTGGCGGCCCTCGAGGCGCTGCCCGGCGTGGGCCCCTGGACCGCGCAGTACATCGCGATGCGCGCGCTCGCCTGGCCCGACGCATTCCCCCACCCCGACGTCGCCGTGCTGAAGGCGATGAGGGAGCCGAACGCGAAACGCGCGCTCGCCGCGGCCGAGCAATGGCGGCCCTGGCGCGCGTACGCGGTAATGCACCTGTGGAAATCCCTGGAGAAATCATGATCCGCTACTTCCGTTTCGCGACACCGCTCGGAGCCGTCTTCGCCACCGCCGAGGCCGCCGCGCTCACCGGCATCTATTTCGAGGGCGGCCGGCACGTCCCGCCGATCTCGCCCGACTGGCAGCAGGACGACTCCGCGCCGCTGCGCCAATGCGCCCGGCAGCTCTTCGATTACTTCGCCGGCCGGCGCGCGTCCTTCGACCTGCCGCTCGCGCCGCACGGCACCCCGTTCCAGGAGCGCGTGTGGGCCGAGATCGCGCGCATCCCGTTCGGCGAGACGATCACCTACGCACAACTTGCGGCACGCGCCGGCGCTCCGGGCTCGGCCCGCGCCGCGGGCGCCGCGACCGGTCGCAACCCGCATTCGATCGTGGTGCCCTGCCACCGCGTGCTCGGAAGCGATGGCAGCCTCACCGGATATGCCGGCGGGCTCGACCGCAAGGCGCGGCTGCTCGCAATCGAGGGCGTGCTCGCGCCGGCGCTGGTGTGAGGACATCGGACCTCGCGCGCCTCGTGGCACTCGGCGCGATGTGGGGCGCCTCATATCTCTTCATGCGCTACGCGGTTCCCTCGCTCGGGCCGGTGCTGCTGATCGAGCTGCGCGTGCTGATCGCGGGCTTCGCGCTGCTCGCCTTCCTCACGCTCACCGGCGCGACGGTGGGATGGCGCCAGCACTGGCGCGCCTATCTTTTCGTGGGCGCGATCGGGCTCGCGCTGCCGTTCGTGATGATCGCCGAGGCGCTCACGGTGATCGACGCCTCGACCGCCGCGATCCTGAACGCGCTCTCGCCGCTCTTCGCCTCGATCGTGGCCGCGGCCTGGATCAAGGAGCCGATCACGGCCGAGAAAGCGGCGGGCATCGCGCTGTGCCTCGCGGGCACCGCGGTGCTGGTGGGCTGGACGCCCACGTCGATGACGCCACGCGAGCTGGCCGCGGTCGGGCTTTCAGTCGGGGCGACCGCGATCTACGGGTTCACGATCGTCTTCACCAAGGTGCACCTCAAGGAAGCGAGCCCGCTCGGCACGGCCGCGGGCACGCTGCTGATGGCGGGGCTCGCGATGTTGCCGTTTACGCCGCTCACGCGCGACTTCAGCGCAATCCCTGCGACGGCCTGGGCCGCGATGCTCGGGCTCGCGCTCGTCTCGACCACGGTCGCCTTCATCTTCTACTACCGCCTGATCGCGGACGTGGGGCCGGTGAAGGCGATCACGGTGACGTTGCTGGTGCCGGTCTTCGGGATGCTCTGGGGCGTGATCCTTCTCGGCGAGCCGCTTACGCCCGGGCGGATCGCGGGCTGCGCCATCATCCTCGCCGGTTGCTCCCTCATCCTCGGGCTCCTGCGCTTGCCTTTGCGCCGGGCTGCGAGCTAAGGCGGGAAACGCAGATGAACGCAGATGATGCGCTGATGAACGCAGATGAGACGAATGAGTGCGAACGCCGAAAAGGCAAAATGGTCCCATCCATGGCAGCATGAGTCGCTGTCTGGCGGCATTCCACGCTCATCTGCGCATCATCTGCGTTCATCTGCGTTTCCAAGGTTTTTTGCTCGCAGCACTCGCCGATGCCCAACCGCCTCGCCAACGAAACCAGCCCGTATCTGCGGCAGCACGCGCAGAACCCGGTCGACTGGTACCCGTGGGGTGAAGAGGCGCTGAGCGAAGCGCAAAGAACGGGAAAGCCGATCCTGCTGAGCGTCGGCTACTCGGCGTGCCACTGGTGCCACGTGATGGCGCACGAGTCGTTCGAGAACCGCGCGATCGCGAAGGTCATGAACGACAACTTCGTCAACATCAAGGTCGATCGCGAGGAGCGCCCCGACATCGACCAGATCTACCAGCTCGCGCAGGTGATGCTCACGCAGAGGAACGGCGGCTGGCCGCTCACGATGTTCCTCACGCCCGACCAGCTGCCGTTCTTCGGCGGGACCTACTTCCCCGACAGGCCGCGCTACGGGATGCCGGGCTTCGGCGAGCTGCTCGAGCGCGTGCGCGCGTTCTACGACGAGCATCCCGAAGACATTCGCGCCCAGGGCACGCAGCTCGCGCAAGCGCTCGCGCGCACGCAACCCACCGCCGCGACGCACGCTTCGAGCCTCACGCGCGAGCCGATCGACGCGGCCGCCCATTACCTGAAGCAGGCCTGCGACCCTGTCCATGGCGGCCTGGGCGGAGCGCCGAAGTTTCCGCACCCCGACACGCTCGAGTTCCTGATGCGCCGCTTCGCGTCATCGAACGACCGCGAGGCGCTCGAGCTCGCCATGTTCACGCTCACGAAGATGGCGATGGGCGGGATCTACGACCAGGTCGGCGGCGGCTTCGCCCGCTACAGCGTCGATGCGCACTGGGCGATCCCGCACTTCGAGAAGATGCTCTACGACAACGGCTGGCTGCTGCGCCTGTACGCCGACGCGTGGAGCATCCAGCGCGATCCGCTCTGCGAGCGCGTCGTGAAGGAGACCGCCGAGTGGGCGATGCGCGAGATGCAGTCGCCCGAAGGCGGCTACTACTCCTCGCTCGACGCGGATTCCGAGGGCGAGGAAGGCAAGTACTACGTGTGGACGCCGGAACAGGTGCGCGCGCTCGTCACGCCCGGCGAGTTCGAGATCGCCGCGGCGTGCTTCGGGCTCGGCGAGCTGCCCAACTTCGAGGGCCGCTCGTGGCACCTGGTGCTCGCGCGCGCGGTGGGCGAGGTCGCACTCGAGAGGGGGTTGAACGAAGGCGCGGTGCAACGGATGCTCGACTCGGTGCGCGCGAAGCTCCTGGCCGCGCGCGAAAAGCGCGTGCGCCCCACCCTCGACGACAAGGTGCTCGCTTCGTGGAACGCGCTGATGATCGCCGGCATGGCGCGCGCGGCGCGCGTCTTCGGCAAGCCCGAATGGCTCGCTTCCGCACGCCGCGCCCTCGACTTCATTCGCGGCACCCTGTGGAAGGACGGCAAGCTGCTCGCCACGTACAAGGACGGCCGCGCGCACCTCGATGCCTATCTCGACGACCATGCGCTCCTGCTCGCCGCGCTGATCGAGATGATGCAGGCCGAGTTCGAGCCGGCCGATCTGGAGTGGGCCCAAGCTCTTGGCGACGCGCTGATGGAAAGGTTCCACGATCCGCGCGACGGCGGGTTCTACTTCACCTCGCACGGGCACGAGCGGCTGATCCACCGGCCCAAGCCCGGGCCCGACAACGCCACGCCGTCGGGAAACGCGGTGGGCGCGCTCGCGCTCAATCGCCTCGCCTTCCTCACCGGCGAGATGCGCTACGCCGACGCGGCGCAGTCCACGCTCACGCTCTTCTGGCCGCAAATGGCGCGCCAGCCCCAGGCCTTCTGCACGATGCTCGGCGCGCTGGAAGAGCATCTCGAGCCGCCGCGCACCGTCGTCGTTCGCGGGGCGCGCATCGATTTTGCGCCGTGGCGCGAGCGCCTCGACGCGCTTTACTTGCCGGCCTCGATCGTGCTCTTCGTTCCTGTGGCCGCCGAGCCTCTTTCGGCGCCTTTGGCGAAGCCCGTCACCGACAACGTCAACGCCTGGGTGTGCGAGGGCGTTACCTGCATGCCACCGATCGCTTCGCCGGACGAATTGCGCAACCTGCTGGAATTGCCCAAAATGCCGGCTTACCCGCAACACCCACCCGCCTGAAGGAGCTTCACGCCATGAACAAGAGCCATCTCGCCATTGCCGCCGTCGGCCTCGCGATCGCCGCCGCGCCCGCGTTCGCCCAGGAAGAGCTGATGAAGAAAAACGCGTGCAATGCGTGCCACGCGGTCGACAAGAAGATCGTCGGGCCCGCGTACAAGGATGTGGCGGCCAAGTACAAGGGCGACAAGAATGCCGAATCCATGCTGGTCGACAAGGTGAAGAAGGGCGGCGTCGGGGTGTGGGGCCAGGTGCCGATGCCGCCCAACCCCCAGGTCTCGGACGCGGATGCCAAGTCGCTGGTGAAATGGATCCTGTCCATCAAGTGACGCCGCGGTGCAGGATCCGATGCGAAAAGCCGGCTCGCGCCGGCTTTTTTACGCCCCCAGAAAGTTGACACGGATCAATCGGTTTCCCCCATAATTCCGCCCTTTCCGCCCCTGCGCGGCTCGCCTCTTCCCCAACCCCCTCATCCAGGAGTTCATTCGATGAAACGCTCCCATCAATTGGGCCTCGCTGTCGCGCTGGCCCTCGGCCTTGCCGCCTGCGGCAAGAAAGAAGAAGCGCCCAAAGCGGTCGAAACCGCGCCGGCTGCACCCGCCGGCACCACCGTGACGATCGCCCACGCGGGCCCGCTCACCGGATCCATCGCGCACCTCGGCAAGGATGACGAGAACGGCGTCGCCCTCGCCGTCGCCCAGGCCAACGACAAGAAGATCACCATCGGCGGCCAGCCGGTCACCTTCAAGATGGTGAGCGAGGATGACCAGGCGGATCCGAAGATCGGCACCACCGTCGCCCAGAAGCTGGTGGACGCGAAGGTCGCCGCCGTCGTCGGCCACCTGAATTCCGGCGTGACCATTCCCGCCTCCGAGATCTATGCCAAGGCCGGCATCCCGGTGATCTCCGGCTCGGCCACCAACCCGACCCTCACCGAGCGCGGCCTGAAGAACGTCTTTCGCACCGTCGGCCGCGACGACCAGCAGGGCCCGGCCATCGCCGCCTACATCGCGGGCGAGCTGAAGGGCAAGAAGGTCGCGATCATCGACGACAAGACCGCATACGGCGAAGGCATCGCCAACGAGGTGGAGAAGACCCTCAAGGCCGCCAAGGTCAACATCGTCGCCCGCGAGCGCACCACCGACAAGGAAACCGACTTCAAGGCCATCCTCACCAAGATCAAGGCGAAGAACCCGGACGTCGTGTTCCACGGCGGCATGGATGCCACCGGCGGCCCGATGCTCAAGCAGGCGCGCGAGCTCGGCATCAAGGCGGTGTTCGCGTTCGGCGACGGCGCCTGCACCAACGAGATGAGCAAGCTGGCCGGTCCCGCGTCGGACGGCATGGCGTGCTCCCAGGCCGGCCTGCCCGCGGAAGCGGCGAGCCAGGAGTTCAAGGACACGTTCACCAAGAAGTACGGCGAGATCAAGCAGTACGCGCCCTATTTCTACGATGGCGCCCTGGCGATGATCGAGGCGATGAAGAAGGCCGACTCGACCGATCCGGCCAAGTTCATGCCGGTGATCGGCCAGGTGAGCTTCACCGGCGCCACCGGCAAGGTGGAGTTCGACGCCAAGGGCGATCGCAAGGACGCGGAAATGACCATCTTCCGCATGGGCAAGGACGGCAAGATCGTGCCGGTGGCGATCGTGAAGAACGGCGTCTCCGCGCCGTTCAGCGCCGCCCCCGCCGCGCCGGCGCCGGCCGCGCCCGCAAAGGAAGAAGCCACGAAGGGAGAAGCCAAGCCCGCCGAAAAGAAACAATAAAAACCAAGAACAAGAAAGAACAAGAAAACGGCAGCGGGAAACCGCTGAATGAACGGCACCGGAAACGGTGCCGTTTTTTTTGGCCTCTACAGTAGAATCGCGGCGTGGACACCTTCCTGCAGCAGATCGTGAACGGGCTCACCCTGGGCTGCGTGTATGCGGTCGTGGCGCTCGGCTACACGATGGTCTACGGCATCATCCAGCTGATCAACTTCGCCCACGGCGAGGTGGTGATGATCGGTTGCATGGTGGCCTTCTCGGTGATGGTGGCGCTCGCCGGCTCGGGGATGCCGCCGATGCTGATCGTGGGCGCGGGCCTCGCCGCGGCGGTGCCGATCTGCATGGCCGTGGGCTACATCGTCGAGCGGGTGGCGTACCGGCCGCTGCGCAACGCCCCCCGCCTCGCCCCGCTGATCACCGCGATCGGCGTCTCCATCGTGCTGCAGCACCTGGCGCTGCTCGTCTGGAGCCGCAACTTCATCGCCTTCCCGCAAATCATCCAGCTCAAGCTCTACCACCTCGGCAGCAGCGATTCGAGCGCGGCGATCTCCAACGTGCAGATCGCGATCATCGTGGCCTCGCTGGTGATGATGGGCGGGCTGCTCGCGCTGGTGTATCGCACCAGGATGGGCATCGCGATGCGCGCCACCTCGCAGAATCCGCAGATCGCGGGGCTGATGGGCGTGGACATCAACCGCGTCATCTCCTTCACGTTCGTGATCGGCGCGGGACTGGGCGCGGTCGCGGGGGTGATGGTCGGAACGTACTACGGCATCGCGCATTACCAGATGGGATTCCTGCTCGGGCTGAAGGCTTTCTCGGCGGCGGTTCTGGGCGGGATCGGCAACCTCGCGGGCGCGGTGCTCGGCGGGATCCTGATGGGACTGATCGAGTCGCTCGGCGCGGGATACGTGGGCGACTTCACCAACGTGTGCTTCCTCGACCGGTTCCTCCCCGGGTTCACCGAGGTGTGCCAGGCCTCGCCCGAGTCGAGCCTCTTCGGCAGCAACTACAAGGATGTGTATGCGTTCATCGTCTTGATCCTCGTGCTCGTCTTCAGGCCGCAGGGCCTGCTGGGCGAACGCGTCGGCGACCGGGCCTGATGATGCGTTATCGAGTTATCCAAATGAAAAGCCTTGGAAACGCAGATGAACGCAGATGTAGCGCAGATGACCTTCGAAGTGCGAAGGCAGCGCCTGAATCGACTGTCCGGATGGGTGATTGGAGCCGCGCAGACCGTCAGTTCGCGGATGGGTCACGGCTTCCTCGAAAAGGTCTACGAGAATGCGCTTTGCCTCGAGCTCACCGAGATAGGTCTGCTGGTAGAGCAGCAACGACCCGTTCATGCGCGGTACAAGGGAGCGGTCGTCGGGGACTACGTCCCGGATCTGATCGTGGAGGAAGAGCTGATCGTCGAGATCAAGGCGGTCTCCTGCCTCGATATCGTTCACCGACAGCAATGCCTCAACTATCTCCGAGCTACCGATCTGCACCTCGCGATGTTGCTGAATTTCGGACGGGCTCGCCTTCAGGTCACACGCATCGTCAACGAGTTCTGAGTCCAACTCGCCATCCCCCTCTTCGCTCTTCCCCGACCATCTGCGCTCATCTGCGCTTCATCTGCGTTCATCTGCGTTTCCAGGTTTTTTGATTCCATGGACCCGCTGCTCGCGCTCAGAAAACACCCGGCAGCCAAGTGGATCGGCATCGCGCTGATCGCTTTCGCCCTGGTGTCCTTGCCTTTTGCCCTCGCGCAGGCCGGCACGGCGTGGGTGCGCATCACCAATCTCGCGATCCTGTTCGTGTTGTTGTCCCTCGGGCTCAACATCGTCGTCGGCTTCGCGGGGCTGCTGGACCTGGGCTACATCGCCTTCTACGCGGTCGGCGCCTACGTGTATGCGCTGCTCGCGTCGCCGCATTTCAACATCCACCTGCCGTGGTGGATCATCCTTCCGATCGGCGCGGCGGTCGCGTGCTTCTTCGGCGTGCTGCTCGGCACACCCACGCTCAAGCTGCGTGGCGACTACCTCGCCATCGTGACTCTCGGCTTCGGCGAGATCATCCGCATCTTCCTCAACAACCTCTCGGAGCCCTTCAACCTCACCAACGGGCCGAAGGGCATCTCGACCATCGATCCGATCCGCTTCCTCGGCGTCGATTTCGGCGTGACCACGCGGCTCGGCCCGCTGGTCTTCTCCGAGGCGATCAAGTACTACTATTTCCTGCTCGCGGTGCTGATGCTGGTGATCGTGCTGAACCTGCGCCTGCAGGATTCGCGCATCGGCCGCGCCTGGGAGGCGATCCGCGAGGACGAGCTCGCGGCGCGCTCGATGGGCATCAACACGCGCAACATGAAGCTGCTCGCCTTCGCGATGGGCGCCTCGTTCGGCGGCATCGCGGGCGGCATGTTCTCGTCGATCCAGGGCTTCATCAGCCCGGAGAGCTTCATCCTCACCGAGAGCGTCATGGTGCTCTCGATGGTGGTGCTCGGCGGCATGGGCAACATCTGGGGCGTGATCCTCGGGGCGATCCTGCTTTCCTTCGTGCCGGAGATCCTGCGCTACACGGTGGAGCCGATGCAGCGCATGCTCTTCGGGCGGATGCTGATCGATCCCGAAGTGATCCGCATGCTGCTGTTCGGATTGGCGATGGTGCTGATGATGCTCTTCCGTCCCGCGGGCCTGCTGCCCTCGGCGGTGCGCAAACGCGAGCTCGCGGTGGCGAAGAATGAGTGACGCCGCCGCGCTGCCGGCTGCCGCGAGCCCCGTGATGCTGCGGGTCGAGGCGATCACCAAGCGCTTCGGCGGCCTGGTGGCGCTCTCGGAAGTCTCGTTCGCGATCAACGCGGGCGAGATCTACGGGCTCATCGGCCCCAACGGCGCGGGCAAGACCACGCTCTTCAACGTGCTCACCGGCATCTATCGCCAGGACGAGGGCCGCATCCATTTCCAGGGCACCGTGCTGAAGGATGCGACCCCGGACCGCATCGCGCGGCTCGGCATCGCGCGCACCTTCCAGAACATTCGCCTGTTCGCCAACCTCTCCGCGCTCGAGAACGTGATGATCGGCCGCCACGTGCGCACGCACGCGGGGGTGTTCGGCGCGATCGTGCGCGGCCCGGGCACGCGCAGGGAAGAGCACGCGATCGAGAAGCGCGCGCGCGAGCTGCTCGACTACGTCGGCATCGGGCAGCGCGGCAACGAGCTCGCCAAGCACCTCTCCTATGGCGACCAGCGCCGCCTCGAGATCGCCCGCGCGCTCGCCACGGATCCGAAGCTCCTCGCCCTCGACGAGCCGGCCGCCGGCATGAACGCCACCGAGAAGCTCGAGCTGCGCCGGCTGCTCGAGGCGATCCGCACCGACGGCATCACGCTGCTGCTGATCGAGCACGACGTGAAGCTGGTGATGGGCCTGTGCGACCGCGTGCTGGTGCTCGACTATGGCCGCAACATCGCCGAGGGCGTGCCGAAGGCGATCCAGAAGGACCCGCGCGTGATCGAGGCCTACCTCGGCGCCCCGCGCGAGAAGAAAACCCCGACATGAGCCTGCTCGCGCTCGAGCAGCTGCAGGTGTCCTATGGCGGAATTCGCGCGGTCAAGGGAGTCGATCTCACCGTGGAGCCGGGCGAGCTGGTCTGCCTCATCGGCGCGAACGGCGCGGGCAAGACCACGACGCTGCGCGCCATCACCGGCCTCGTGCGCGCGGCGGGCGGGCGTGTGCTCTACGACGGCGAGGATCTCGCGGGGCGGCGCGTGCACGAGATCGCGCGCCGCGGCCTGGCGCTCGTGCCGGAGGGGCGCGGCGTGTTCGCGCAGCTCACGATCGAGGAGAACCTCGCGATGGGCGCCTATGCGCGCGCCGACCGCAAGGCGGTGGCGGCCGACGTGGAACGCGCGTTCGCGCTGTTTCCGCGCCTGAAGGAGCGCCGCAGCCAGACCGCGGGCACGCTTTCGGGCGGCGAGCAGCAGATGCTCGCCATCGCCCGCGCCATGATGAGCCGCCCGCGCCTGCTGCTGCTCGACGAGCCGAGCATGGGGTTGGCGCCGCTGATGGTCGAGAAGATCTTCGAGGTGATCCAGGCGATCGCCGCCGAGGGCGTCACCCTGCTGCTGGTCGAGCAGAACGCGCGCCTGGCGCTCGAGGTAAGCCATCGCGGCTACGTCCTCGAGGGCGGCCTGGTGACCCTCACCGGGCCGGCGCACGAGCTGCTTGGAGACCCGCGCATCCGCGAAGCCTATCTGGGCGAATAGCGCAAGTCCCGCGCCGCATTTCGCGGCGCTACAATTGCAATCACCGAAGTGACACGGCTCACAGAAGCCGCGGCCCCACATGGCCACACTGGCGCCTGATTCATCCGCTTGGGGGCGGGCGACCACATGAGCATGGCATTGGGGAGGCACACATCGCGTAGCGCCATGCTGACCTGCATCGGCGGCGCGTTGCTGGGCGCCCTGGTATTCCTGTTCGCGCGCACCGAGACGATCGACTTCCGCGGCGACGCGCAGGCCCTTTCCCTGCTTCGCGAGATGAAGGACTTCGACGCGCGCCGCGACAGCGACGCGCTGCGCCTCGCCAACGACCTCGCCGGCACCGCCATCGGCATCCCCGACCGCGGCCCGGCGATCTACCGCATCATGCGCGAGCTCGAGCAGGGCCCGGCACGCGATGCGGTCGCCGCACAGCTTCCGGCACTGCGCGCCGGCATGGCGGAGAAAGAAGCCGCCTACGACACCCTCAAGCGCGCCCACGCCGAAAGCATGGCGGCCTACAAGGAAGCCGACGAGGCGCTCGCCGCGCTCACGGCCCCGGCGGCCGGAGCGCGTGCGCGCGGCTCGGAGCGCGCCTCGGCGCTGATCGCGATCGCCGAGCGCTTGCGCTCCGCGCTGCAGAACTCCGATGTCGAGACGACCGAAGAGAACCTGCGCGAGCTGGACCGGCGCGCCGCGACGCTGCTTCCCGCCGCCCTCGCCACGGATCCCTTCCTCGCCGAGCCGGCGCGCCACGCCGAGGCGGCGCTGCGCAATTTCAGCGCCGCGCGCGGCCGCGAGGCCCTCGCGTGGCGCAAGCTCTCCTTCATGACCGTCGGCGGGCGCATCTCGCTCACCGCCTCGACGCTCGCCCGCTCGATCGAGAACGCGCTCGACGAGAAGGACCGCTGGCGCGTCTACCTCTTCGCCTACGGCATCGCGCTCGTGATCGGGGTGGGCTACCTCGGCGTGCGTACCGTCGGCACGCTGCGCGACCTGCGCCACGCCAACGACGACCTCGAGCGCCGATCCTCGGAACGCGCGCGCGACCTCGCGCAGACGTTGCGCCAGCTGCAGGATTCGGAATCCCAGCTGGTGCAAAGCGAGAAGATGTCCTCGCTGGGCCAGCTCGTGGCCGGCGTGGCGCACGAGATCAATCGCCCGCTCGGCTTCGTGAGGAGCAGCCTGTCGAACGCGCGCGGCGGGATCGCGCGCCTGCGCGAGCTCGACGTCCATGCCACGCGCCTGGTCGAGCTGCATCGCGCGCACGACACCGATCCGCTCGATCTCGATCGCGCGGTGGCCACGCTCGCCGCCCGCCTCGCGCAGCTGCGCTCCGAGAATGTGCTCGACGACCTCGAGGCCTTGAGCTGGGATGGCCTGAAGGGCGTGGAGCAGGTGGTCGAGCTGGTGGCCAACCTGAAGAGCTTCTCGCGCCTCGACCGCAGCCGCGTGGCGAGCTTCAACGTGAACGACGGCGTGCACGCCGCCCTCCTGATCGCCAAGCCGCTGCTGCGCAAGGTCGACGTCGAGAAATCGCTCGGCGACGTCCCCTCGATCACGTGCTCTCCCTCCCAGGTGAACCAGGTCCTGCTGAACCTCGTCACCAACGCCGCGCAGTCGATCGACAAGCCGCGCGGGCGCATCACGGTCACCACGCGCCATCCGACGCCCGGCGCGATCGCCATCGACATCGCCGACAACGGCAAGGGCATCGCGGCGGAAGCGCTGCCGCGGATCTTCGATCCGTTCTTCACCACCAAGGAATCGGGCCAGGGCACCGGGCTCGGGCTTTCCATCGCCCACAAGATCGTCTTGCAGCATGGCGGACGCATCGACGTGCGCTCCCAGGTTGGCGTCGGATCGACGTTCACGGTGACGCTGCCGCTGCAGCCGCCGCCCGAGACGGGCTCCCATTCCGACGCGGCGCACAACCTGCACGCATGACGTCCTACGAGCGGATCGGCAAGTACGAGCTGCGCGCGATCCTCGGCAAGGGCTCGCTCGGCGTGGTCTATCGCGGCTTCGATCCCGAGATGCGCCGGCCGGTCGCGCTCAAGGTGCTCGAGAAACGCGACCTCGACGCCGCGGACATGGAACGCATTCTCGAGCGTTTTCGCCAGGAAGCGCGCATCGCCGCCCGGCTCGACCATCCGCGCATCGCGGCATTGCTCGATTTCGTCGAGACCGGTGAGTTCGCCTGCATCGCGACCCAGCTGGTCGAAGGCCGGCCGCTCTCGGTGCAGCTCGCGGAGGACGGCCTCTACGCCCCGCGCGACGCGTGGGTGCTGCTGCGCCAGATCCTCGACGGGCTGCAATACTGCCACGAGCAGGGCGTCGTGCATCGCGACCTCAAGCCCGCCAACATCCTGGTCGACGGCAGCCGCGGCATCAAGATCACCGATTTCGGCGTGGCGCGCCTCGACACCTCGAGCCTCACGCAGCTCGGCGATCCGATCGGCACCCCCCATTACATGGCACCCGAGCAGCTGAGCGGCCTCGACTGCACGCCGGCCACCGATCTCTACCAGGTGGGCGTCATCGCCTATGAGCTGCTCACCGGCGAGCGTCCGTTCACCGGGCAAAGCGCCGAGATCCTGCGCCGCGTGCTTCGCGACCGCCCCGCCGACGCCTCCACGCTCAATCCGGAAATCACGACCGAGCTCGACGCGGTCCTGCAGAAGGCGCTCGCCAAGCAGCCCGCGGAGCGCTTCGCCTCAGCCCGCGATATGTCCGACGCGTTTCGGGGCTGCCTCGAGCGGCGCGCCGCGTAGCCAGCTTTCGAGGGCCTCGGCCGCCATCGGCCGCGCGAAGTGGAAGCCCTGCGCGCTGTCGCATCCGAATCGCCGCAGCTCCGCCAGCTCGTGGTCCGTCTCCACGCCTTCGGCCACGACCGCGAGCCCGAGGTTGTGGCCGAGCTCGATCGTCGAGCGCACGATGGCGGCGTTGCGCGAATCGGCCTCCATGCCGCTCACGAACGTGCGGTCGATCTTGAGCTCGTTCACCGCGAGCTGCTTGATGTAGGCGAGCGACGAGTAGCCCGTGCCGTAGTCGTCGATGGAGGTGGTCACGCCGAGCTCGCGCAGCTTGCGCAGCGTCGACTGCGCGCTCCTCGGATCGTCCATCAAGGCGCTCTCGGTGAGCTCGAGGCAGAGCATGCCCGCGGGCAGCTGCGCGGCGAGCAGCGCCGCCGAGATCTGCTGCACCAGCACGTCCTCCTGCTTCAGGTCGCGCGCGGAGATATTGACCGACATCTTGAGGCGCAGCCCCGAGCGGTTCCAGCGCCCGCACTGGTCGATCGCGTGCGCCAGCACCCAGCGCGTGATCGCGCTGATGTAGCCGGTCTGCTCGGCGAACGGAATGAATTCCCCCGGCGGCACGAAGCCGCGCTTCGGGTGGCGCCAGCGCACCAGCGCCTCGACCGCGGTCACGCGGTTCTCGGTGAGGCTCACCTTGGGCTGGTAATGCAGCACCAGCTCGCCCGCCTCCACCGCGCGGCGCAACTCGCCCAGCAGCGTGAGGAATTCCTGGCGGCGCTCGTCGTAGCTCGAGTCGTAGACCGAGAACCCGGTCTTGCTGCGCTTGGCGGCGTACATCGCGACGTCGGCCGCGCGCAGCAGCGAGGCCGCGTCCTCGCCATGGTCGGGGAAGCGCGCGATGCCGATGCTCGCGGCGATGTCCATCGTCTGGCCCTCGATCACGAGCGGGGCCTCGAGGCACTTGAGGATCTTCTCCGCGACCACGCGCGGCGCATGCTCGGCGCTGCCGGTGGCGAGCAGCACCGCGAACTCGTCCCCGCCCAGGCGCGCGATCACGTCGGATTCGCGCAGCGCGGTGCGCACGCGGTGCCCCACCTCGCGCAGCGCCTGGTCGCCGACCGGGTGTCCGAGCGTGTCGTTGATCGCCTTGAAGCGATCCATGTCGAAAAGCAGCACCGACACCGGCAACGAATCGCGCCGCGCGGTGCGCACCGCCTGCGACAGCAGCTCGTTGAACATCGCGCGGTTCGGCAGCCCCGTGAGCCCATCCTCGTAGGCGAGGCGCAGGATCTCGCTTTCGCGGCTCACGATGCCGTCGAGCATGTGGTTGAAGCTCACCGCGAGCTGGCCGATCTCGTCCTTGTGCTCGATGTCGACGTGGCGGGTGTAATCGCCCTGCTGCACGCGCGCGGCGGCCTCGGCCAGGCGCTGCACCGGGCGCGTGATGCTGCGCGCGATCACCAGGCTGCCGGCGACCAGCAGCGCCAGGCCCGCGCAGGTGAGCCAGAAGAACGTGGTGCTGATGCGCCGGAAAGGCGCCAAGCCCTCGGCGAGCGGCTTCTGCAGCACCGCCACGACCGGCAACTTCTCCTGGGTCGACAATACCGCGAGCCGCGTCTCGAATTCCTCGCCGCCCACGTCGACCTCGCGCACGGTCGAAGCGGCGCCCTGGCTCTTCGCGAGCGCGGCGGGCAATTTGCCGCGCAACACGTCGTTCAGCGTCGAGGCGTGCATGCGCCACTCGCCGCCCGGGGCGAGGCTCACGAACGACACTTCGAGGCCGGTCAGCTGGCGCAACTCGCGCGCGAGCGCGTCGTCGATGCGGAATGCGAGCGCCACCCAGGCGATCGGCTCGGGCGCCAGCACCGGCACGATCACGAGCTGGTTCAGCTCGCCGTCGAGCGTCACGATCGAGGATGCCTTGCCGCCGGTATTGGCGGCCTCGATCAGCTGCGGGAATGCGAACGGCTTGGCGATGCGCGCGGGAATCTGCGTATCGGCGCGCACCATGTCGTCGAGCGAGACCAGGGTCACGCCGTTGGCGCCGGCGCGCGCGCCGTGGTTGCGCAGCACCGAGACGATGGTGCCGGTGTTGTTGGTGGCGATCGCCTCGCGGAACGCGAAGTCGGCCGAGAGGATGGTCGCGGCCTGCTCGAGGCGCTTCTGGTTCTGCGCGAGGAGCTGCTGGAAGATGCGCTCGCCTTGCTCGAGCGACTGGTCGATCGTCTGGCGCGCGATCTGCGAGTTGGCGCTGATCACGAGGAAAGCGCCGAGGCCCTGCACCAGCACGAGCAGCACCACGAAGAACACGACGAGCCGCGTGCCCAGGCTCACCAGCTTGACGCCGCCACCGGGAAGCCGCGGGATGAGGCGCACTCAGTACCTCATCCGGTCGAGCGGGGGCTTGAACTTCGCCTTGCGCGGCTGCGTGTCGACCACGAAGGCGAGGCGCGGCGCGCCCGAGGCGTCGAGCGCCACGGCCTGCGCCGCGGCCGCCGCGCGCTGCTGCGGATGCCACGCGCGCAGCTCATAGGCCCCGGCGGGAAGGTCGCGCAGCTGCGCGCTGCCGTTGGCCCCGGTCTTGGCGGAATACGGCGTCTGGACCACGAGGACGAATGCGATCATCCAGTCGTGGATGTTGCAGCCGAGCGTCACGACACCGGGCTTGTCGAACAGGATCTCGCTCGGGGACTTGCCGCTGTAGAGCTTGATCTCGAAGGCCTTCGCCTGGGAGAACGAATACACGTGGTGCATGATGGGATCGCGATTCGGGAACGTGACCGTGGTCCCGGCCTGCACCACGCTCACGTAGGGCACGAAATCGCGGTCGACCTGCTCGATGGCGACGGTTTTGCCGCGCGCTTCGAGCGGTCCCGTCGCGGGCATCGCGTAGACCACGGCGTCGGCGAGCGGCGCGCCGGCGAGATTGCGAACCACCGCGTCGATGACGGCGCATTGCGCCGCGGGCGTCGCGAGCACCAGGAATGCGAGAGTCAGCGCCGGTCTGGACATCGGCATCTAGCTGCGGGAGACTGCATCGATGGGTCGCTGGGCGGAAGGAACGATTGTAGCTCTGGTGGCGACGATTCCGGCGTTTGCCGGCGCCGCCGCGGACGACATCGGTAACAATCCATTTCGCCTCGAGGCTGCGCTGGCCAACGGGCGTTTTTCGCTCGCGCTGCGCCCGCGCTACAACCGCATCGACGAGACCGCCAAGCCACTGCGCACCGAGGGTGGCACGCTGCGCGCGGCCGCCGGCTGGCGATCGGCACCATTCGAGGGCCTGCGCCTGACCGTCGAGGCGATCCATGCCGACCATATCGGCGCCAAGCACTTCAACGACGACGCCGCCCTGCTGGCGACCTCGCCGTACCCCCTGCTCCCGGACCCGCGCTATACGGGCGTGAACCAGGCCTACGTCGACTACACCGGCCTCGATGCGACGCGCTTTCGCCTCGGCCGCCAAGTGGTGCGCTTCGGCAATCAACGCTGGGTGAGCGACAACGACTTCCGCCAGGTCCCGCAGGTGTTCGACGGCGTCGGCGTGGTCAACACGAGCCTCGCCAATACCGAGCTTTCGGCGAGCTACTTCCGGCGCGTGCGCACCACGTCGGGAGTGGTGAACGACCTGCGCCTCACGCTCGTGAACGCCGCGTGGAACCCGGCTTCCGGACACGCGATCGCGGCGTACGGCGTGTTCCACGACCAGGCGGCCAACGGAGCCTTCACCGGGCTCACCGACAATTCCTATCGCGCACTCGGCGTGCGGGCCGAAGGCGCGTTCGGTGCGTGGAAAGGCATCGAGATCCCGTACATCGCGGAGTTCGCGCAGCAGCGCCCGTACGCGCGGGGCGACAGCCTGGTTCGCGGCAACTACTGGCGCGTGGGCGCGGGTGCCGGCACGAGTGCGTGGACTCTGCGCGGCGATTACGAAGTGAAAGGCAGCAACCGCGGAGTCTACGGGGTGCAGATGCCGCTTACCGATTTCTACGCGTACAACGGCTGGACGCTGCATTTCTTCAACACGCCGCGCACGGGATTGCGCGACGGCTGGCTCACCGCGCGCTATGCGATCGGCGCGGTCACGCTGTATGGCGAGGCGCATCGTTTCCGCTCCGACTATGGCGACCGCAGCCTCGGGCGCGAGCTCGACCTTGGCGTGACCTACGCGTTCACCGCGAGCCTGCAGGCGCGACTCCAACACGCGCGCTACGACCCGGGCGCGGGGACGCCCGATCCGGGCATTCGCAAGACCTGGCTCACGCTCAGCTACGTCTACTGAACATGGCCTTCACCAAGACCGAGCTCGCGGACCTGAAGCGCGCCAAGCAGCTGCTCGAGAATCCCGGCATCGCGGCGAAGCTCTCGTCGATGGCGGGCTCGCCGGTCGAGCGCGGCATGAAGCTGCTGCCGAAGAGTTGGCAGAGGAGCGTGCACACGGCGACGGAAGCGGCGCTGATGAAGGCGCTCGAGGTCGCCGTGTCGTCGCTCGGCTCGAGACGCCCGAGCGCTTCGCGCGACCGGATGCACAAGTTCGCGGCCGCCGCTTCCGGCGCCGCGGGCGGAGCGCTCGGGCTCGCCGCGCTCACGTGGGAATTGCCGGTATCGACCACGCTGATGCTGCGCTCGGTCGCGGATATCGCGGCGGCCGAGGGCGAGGATCCGCGCCATATCGACACGAAGCTCGCGTGCCTCATGGTCTTCGCGCTCGGCAGCACCAAGGATGCGCGCGACAACGCGGCCGAATCCGGCTATTTCGCCGCGCGCTCGGCGCTCGCCACAGCGGTCACGGAAGCCTCGAAGCACCTCGCGCAGAAAGGGCTCGCGAAAAGCGGCGCGCCCGCGCTGCTGCGCTTGATCAGCCTGATCGGCGCGCGCTTCGGCATCGTGGTTTCGGAAAAGGCCGCCGCGCAGGCGATCCCGATCCTCGGCGCCGCGGGCGGAGCGATCATCAACACGATCTTCATCGGCCACTACCAGGACATGGCGCGCGGCCATTTCATCGTCCGCCGCCTCGAGAAGATCCACGGCGCCGAGCCGGTGCAGCTCGCCTACGAAAAACTCTGACCAATTCGGGGGTCAGACTCCCCAATTGCAATTGGGGAGTCTGAC